>JBEKYI010000074.1:0-5728 GCA_049511155.1 Acidimicrobiales bacterium | reverse complement strand
AGGTCCATTACAAGAGCACCGGTGGGGTCGAGGTCGGGGGATTCCTACGCCGATTCGCCTTGGCGCTGCGCCTGGGAGACTTCAACTTCCTCATCTCGAATCAAATCACCGACCAGAGCCGCGTGATGTTCGTGCGCGACGTGCGCCAGATGGCCGAGAAGGCTGCGCCCTTCCTCTCCTTTGACTCCCAGCCCTACGCCGTGATCGCCAACGGCGAGGTGCAGTACGTGCTCGACGGGTACACCACCACGAGCCAGTACCCGTACTCCGAGAACGCCAGCAACCTCAACATGAACACTGGCGGACTGCCCAGTAGTTTCAACTATGCGCGCAACGCGGTCAAGGTCGTGGTGAACGCCTACACCGGACAGATGAAGTTCTACGTCATCGACCCCAAGGATCCGATCATCGAGGCGTACCGTTCGGCGTTCCCCTCGATGTTCCTCCCCATGAGCGCGATGCCCTCGACGATTCGCACGCACCTTCGCTACCCCTCAGACCTGTTCGCCGTCCAGGCCGCCACCTACGGTCGCTACCACATCACCCAGGCGGACTCCTTCTACTCCGCCTCGGACCGCTGGGAGGTCTCGCCCACCACGGGCGCCGGGTCCCCATCGAGCACGATCAACCAGACCGTGACCGAGAACTCCGCGGGCCAGGTGACGAACGTGTCGAACACGCCGATGAGTCCGATCTTCACGGTGGGGTCGCTACCCAACGCGAACCATCAGCAGCTGCTCGAAACCATCGACTACGTGCCGGCCGGCAACTCGTCGACGGTGCAGAACCTGACGGGCATGATGATCGCTACGAGTGATCCCGATGATTACGGACAGCTCAACGTCTACGAGACCGAGCGCGGCGCGTCGGTGACCGGTCCACTCCAGGCGGACTCAGAGATTAATCAGTTCTCCCAGGCCTCCTCGATCATCAGCCTGCTCGACCAGCACGGTTCCGAGGTCCTGCTGGGCAACAACTTGACGGTCCCCCTCGACTCGGCGGTGCTCTATATCCGCCCGCTGTACGTCACGAGTAAGACCAACCCGATGCCACAACTGCGCTACGTGATTGCCGTCTTCAACCAAGAAGTCAGCATCGAGCCCACCCTGGACCAAGCGCTCTCGGCCGTGCTGGGCACCGCGGTGAGCGGGGTGGCGCCACCCTCGACGGGCACCGGCAAGGGCAAGGGCTCGACAACTTCCAATGCGACCGCTGAGCAGTATCTGACCCAGGCGTCGTCCGACTACACCGCGGCCCAAACCGCCTTGTCTAAGGGCAATCTCGGCGAGTACCAGAGGGACGTCAACGCGATGAACACCGCCCTCCAGGCGGCCGAGAACGCTCTCAACAAAGGCACCACGTCGAGTACGGGCACGAAGACGACGACGAGCACGTCAACCACGACGACCACCACGACGACACCGTCGGGTTAGTCCTCGCGCTCTTCGGCGACGAGGTCCGGTGCGGAGGGCGTTTCGCGCTCGGGATCGCGCACCCCGGGCACGAAGATGACGCCGAGACAGATCGCTCCCGAGACGAGACCGCCGACCAGAAGCGAGTGACGGGTTCCGATCGTGGACGCGGCCAGGCCGCCCGCGAGGATGCCGAAGGGCCCGAGAGAAAAGGCGAACAGGAAGATCAGCGACGACACGCGCCCGAGGAACTCACGGGGCACGATTCGTTGCATCCACGAGAAGAACAGGACGTCGCCGTAGAGCATGAGCCCGACCTCGCCGGCCTCGAGTATCCCCGTCACCAGAACGTTCGGCGCAAAGGCCTCGATCGCGATCAGCGCCCCGCTCGCCGCGTACGCGCTCCAGAGCACCGTGATTTGGCGACGGGGCGAGCCGAGGCGCGCGACGTAGAGCGACGCGAGAACGCCCGTCGCGCCGCCAGCGGCAAAGACGAGACCCAGGTCCAAGGCGGTGCCGTGCAATGTCTCGCGAACGAACAGCGGCAGCAGAACGGTCAGGGGCGCCATGCCGAAGAAGTTGGCGAGAGCAGCCCCAATGACGGTGTAGAGCAGGTACGGACGGGTCCAGACGTAGCGCAGCCCCTCCCGCGCGTCCTTGATGGGTGAGGTCGTCGAGGGCGCGGGCCGGGTGGCTGAGCGCAGGGCGACGAGACACGTCGCCGAGACGAGAAAACTGATGGCGTCGAGCCCGAAGGACCACGCCGTGCCAATGGCCGCGACAATAAATCCGCCGACCGCCGGGCCGAGGAGACCCTGGGTCAACTGATTACTCATCTGGCTCAGCGCGTTACCGGCGACGAGCTGGTCCTCGGCCAGCAACTCGGGCATGATCGCCATCGAAGCGGGACTGAAGAAGCTGTCGGCGGCGCCGAAGATGGCGGCCATGACGATGAGCTCCCATAGCCGCAGCTCGTTGCGGGCGAGGAGCCCGGCCGTGACACCCACCGTGGCGCCGCGAAGAAAGTCCGACGAGAGCATCACGATTCGCCTCGACGCGCGATCGACCACGACGCCACCGATCAAAGCGAGCACGACCGACGGGATGGCCCGGGCGGCGAAGACCAGGGCGATGCCATCGGGATGGCGATCCACGTCAAGGGTCACCAGGGCGAGGGCCACCGTGAAGATGCCATCTCCCATGGACGAGACGGTTTGGCCCGACCAGAGCAAGGCGTAGTCGCGGACCTTCAGCGCGTCGAAGGTCCCGCGTTTGGTTGTGCTCACGAAGATCCCCGATTCCGTCGCGGGTGACGCTCCTACAACTGTACGCACGAGGATGGAGCGGTACTCCTCAGAATGCTCGCGTTGAGCCGGTTACTCGTCCCTGCGTTCGTCGAGGTGTCGGTAGGGATTGAGCAGGCCTTGGGGGTCGAAGACCGACTTGATGCGACGTTGCAGGTCCACCAGAGCCGGATCGGCGAGAGCGAGATAGACATCGCGCTTGTCCAGACCGAGTCCGTGTTCGCCCGACACCGCGCCGCCCAAGTCCACGCCCGCGCGAAAAAGCTCGAGCAGGAGTTCCTCGCGCCGGTCGTCGTCGGCCAAGTAGACCGACAGGTGGACGTTGCCGTCTCCCACGTGCCCGCACCCGGGGATGAAGGCGCCGTACTTATCGCCCAGGGACTTCACCGTGTCGAGAAAGACGGGCACCGTTGAACGTGGCACGACGATGTCGATGATCTCGTTCGCTCCCGCGGCCTTGGTGACCCAGAACATTCGCTCGCGGGCCTGGATGAGTTGTACCGCCGGTGAGCCTTCGAGCACGTAGACGTCCAGCGCGCCCGCCTCTCCCACGATGTCGGCGGCGGCCTCCACGTCGGCGTCGAGCTGCTCGCGCGTCCTGGTCTCGAGGACCACGATGAGGTAGGCCGCGCTCTGCTCGGCGATCGCGGGATTCACCCCGAGGCGAAGCTCGGACGAACCCTGGAGCGCATTGAGCGTGGTGGAGTCCAGGTACTCCAGTAGCGAGGGCATGAGTCCCGAGGAGATCAGAGTGGGCACGACGCTCGCGACGTCGTGCACCCCGGCGAAGGGTACGAGCAGCGTCGCCGAGTGCGCCAGCACCGGCGAGAGCTTGAGGGTGACTTCGGTTACCAGCGCGAGGGTGCCCTCGCTGCCGATGAGCAGTTGGGTGAGGTCGTAGCCCGATGAGGTTTTCATCACGGGGCCACCGGTCCTCACGACTGTCCCGTCGGCCAGCACAACTTCGAGGCCCAGGACGTGCTGGCGCGTGACGCCGTGTCGTACGGCTCGCATGCCGCCAGCGTTGGTATTGACGTTGCCGCCCAGCGAGCCCGAGAGCTCGCCAGGGTAGACGGGGTAGTGCAGACCGGTGCCCGCGAGGGCCTCGTTGAGTTCGCGCAGCGTGATGCCCGCCTGAACGACCGCCACGTGATCGCGCTCGTTCACCGACAAGACGTCGCGCATCTGATCGAAGGCGATGACGAGGCCGCCGTTGACCGGTACGGCACCTCCCGAGAGCCCGGTGCCCGAACCCCTCGGTGTAATGGGCACGTCGTTGCGCGCGGCCCAGCGAACGAGAGCGGCGACTTCTTCGGTGCTGCGCGGTCGCGCCACTGCGAGGGGCTCGCGTTCGCGCGCGTGCAGGGACTCGTCGTGCAGGTCGTCGGGGTTGTGCGAACCCGCGAAGGTCACGTCCTTAACGAGCGAGAAGAGTTCGGCTCGCATCTCGTAGGTTTTCACCTCTGGAACGCTACCGTGCGGCAATCGCCGCGCCGTCACTGGAGACATCGACCACCGCAACGGCGCCCCCTCGCGGGCGACACCGTTGCGGTGGGGACGAACCTATCGAATGCGGTAGTTAATCGACGTCCGCTTTCCATTGGCGAACTGGATGATGAAGCGGAACGTACCTTTCTTCGCACTCTTCACGACGCGCACCTTGAGGTAGATGTGCGTGGCGGATGACCGGATGACCGACGCCACCGTGCCAGCGTGACCGATCACCCGTGGGTGCGTGCCAAAGTTCGTACCGGTAATAACCAGGACGTCGGTGTGTCCGATAATGCCCCAACCGGTGATGCGGTTCGCCTTCGGTGCGGGCGTCTTGGTGATGGTCGATCCCGTCACGTTGAGCTTGAAGGTGAACGTTCCTGTGTCCCCGTTGGGGTCGGCCGTGGTGCCCGAGGCCGTGTAGGAACCCGAGGGAAGCGTGCCCGAGGTGCTCACGGCCCCCGAGCTCGACACGACGAGGTCGGGCGAACCCGCGGTCTGGGTGTAGGTCACCGCGCCGTTGTTCCCGCTGGTGGCGAGTTGGGTGGTGAAACCAACGGCGCTCGTGACCGTGGCGCTCACCGGCAGATTCTGACTCAGGGCCTTGGCGACAACGGCGTAGGAGAAGGACGCGTCGATAAAGGGCGCGGTCGTTCCACACACGCTGGCGGAATTGGCGTCGTTGCTCGGATAGGGCGTCGCGTTCACTTCGCACAGGTACACCGTGTAGGACGAGCCGGGCGTCACCGTTGCGGGTACCGTCATCGTGCCGCCGAGCACCGGCCCGTCGAGCGTCTTGCCGTCGTAGCAGTCATTCGAGATCGTGACTCCGGTGGCCGGCCCGGCGAAGGCGGGAGTGGATGCTCCCGCGGCGTACCAGGCCTCTTCTAGATCGGCGGCCGGCACGTCGCCGTACCCACCTCCGCTACCACAAGTCGAGGGGGCGACAGCCGGGGTCGTTCCCGCGTCCAGTGCCTGCACCGCCTGCACGGCATCACCCCACCAATAGTTCGATGCCGTCGCGTCGCTGACATTGATCAGGCTGCCCGGCGATCCGGTTGCCGGCTGGGCCGCGATCGTGGGGGCCACGGGCGCGGAAGTCTGACTCGCGTACATGACCAGATACTCGCCGCCGGGGACCTCTTGCTCCGAGGAGTTCGCCACCGCAATGGCACAGCCAAAGAGGCCGGCATTGATCTGGGCTTGCGACGGTGGGCACTGAGCGGCACTGTCACCCGAGGCGCTGAAGGTCGCCGGTACGGCGAACGTGGCCACGGTGCAGGAGCCCGCAGTACCCGCCGGACAGCCGGTGTCTGTCGCACTCGCGCTGAAGTCGCCCAGCGTGCTGGTGTCCGCCTCGGCGGTGGGGATGACGTTGGTCGTCGAGATACCGGCTAGCAGCGAGGCTTCGGCGACGACGGCGGCCCCCGAGGAGGCGTTGCAGTCGAACTTGATCTGAGTGGTGCCGCCCACGACTCCGGTGATGAGCTGGGTCGAGAGGACCACTTGGCCACCTCCGGA
>JBEKYI010000073.1:0-5886 GCA_049511155.1 Acidimicrobiales bacterium | reverse complement strand
ACGCTCATCGGCCTTTTCGATGGAGCGCTGCGTGAGGCGAATGAACAGCCACCGGAGCGGTTCGGGCGGAAACGGCATGGGCTTCTTGCGGACCATCGTGAGCGACGTGCGCTCGGTGGTCTTGCCGTCGAGGAGGTCGAGCATGACGGCCGCCCCGAAGCGAGACGAGGCGACGCCCAGGCCGGTGTAGCCCATGACGTACGCCGCCTTGCCGTCGTGGGCGGTTCCCCAAAAGGGCGAGAATCGCGTGCACGTGTCGATCGCCCCACCCCACGCGTGGGTGAATTTGATGCCCGCTAGTTGAGGGAAGGTCGAGAGAAAGTGCCCGGCCAGTTTGGCGTAGGTCTCGGCGTTGAACTCGAAGTCGCGCCGGCCCTTGCCGCGAAACTTATAGATCGTGTCAAAGCCTCCCCACAGGATGGAGTTGTCCTTGGTGAGTCGGTAGTAGTGAAACTGATTGCCCGCGTCGGCCACGCCTTCTCGCCCGGTCCAACCGATGCTGGCCATCTGCTCGTCGCTGAGGGGTTCGGTGACGAGCGCGTAGTCGTAGACGGCCACCACATAGCGGCGGGTCTGGCGAACCAGTGACGGAAAGACATTGGTCCCGAGCGCCACGCGGTGCGCCGTGACGGCGCCGTAGGGCGTGTGCACACGAATTGCGTTCTCGACATCTTCGAGCCATTCAACCTTGGAGTTCTCAAAGATCTGCACACCCAGGGCTTGGCAGGCGCGCTCCAGACCCCACACCAGGCGCGCGGGATCGACCAGCGCGTTGCCATCGACGTCAAAGAGAGCCCCCTCGTACGAAGGCGAGTGAATTCGCGCTTGAATCTCCTCTTTGCTCAGCACCTCGACGTGGTCGCCCATGTCGTTTCGCAGGCGAGCCTCTTCGGCCATACCTTCGAACTGCCAGGGGGCGACGGCCACCCGGAGCTCACCGGTACGTTCCCAGTCGCACTCGATGCCGTAGCGCTCGATGGTGGCCTCAATTTCGTCCAGGTTCTCGCGCGCCAAGCGCTCGATGACCGGCATCTCGTGGGCGAAACGGGCCATGCCATTCTTGAACCCGTGGGTGAGTGACGCGCTACAAAACCCGCCGTTACGCCCAGAAGCGCCCGCACCGGTCTCGTACTGCTCGAGCACGATCACGTCGCGTGACGGGTCGCGCTCTTTGGCGAGCAGTGCGGTCCAAAGTCCGGTGTAGCCGCCGCCGACCACGCAGAGATCGGCGCCCAGTTCCCCGATGAGGGCGGGATGCGGCTCGGGCTCCAGTGGATCTGAGTCCAACCACCACAGTTCAGGTTGCACTTCGGCGAGATGACGCAGAACGAAGGTGTCCTTCTTCTCCATGTTGTGTCCAGCTGGACGCTGGAATCACCTTCTCTCGAGACGCTGAATGGTGGGTTCGTGTCCGCCGAGAGTCGATCTCGGCTTGGGGCGAGTTTACCGGTGCCGCTTGCGATAGCGAGGCACGGGGTTCGAGGCGTGACGTCGTCGACGAGGTCGCCATCCCCCGATCTGTGACATCCCTTCGTTAGCGTTGACGTAGATGAGTGAACAGCTCTCAGTGACTCGTTACGTGGGATTCGACCTCGAAACCACTGGAATTAGTTCGTTTCGAGATTCACCGGTCTCCTACGGTTTTGCCGAGCGACGCACCACAGACACGCAAACTGACCTGCGCCTCGAGAGCGGGTACATCCACCCCGGTCGCCTGATACCTCCTGGTGCCACCGCCATTCACGGCATCACGGACGCCATGGTGGCCAACGCCACGCCGATCGCCGAGGCCGTGGAGTCGCTCGCGCACACCGTGGTCGACGTGTGGGGCGACGGCGGAATCATCGTGGGGATGAATGTCAGTTACGACTTGACGATGGTCGACTCGCTCTGCCAGCGCTTGGGTCTGGTGTCGCTTCGCGATCGTGGTTCGATTGGCCCCATTTTGGATGTCCTCATCCTTGATCGGCACTTTGACAAGTGGCGCAAAGGGTCGCGGAAACTCGTCGATTTGTGTCAGCACTACGGAGTGGATCTCGCGTGTGCTCACTCCGCCGCCGACGATGCCCTGGCCAGTCTTCTCGTGCTCGACGTGATGCGCGAACGATTTCGAGACATCGACGCGATGGAGACGACTGACCTGACTGTCGTGCAACGCGCGTGGTATCGGGAGTGGCTGCAAAGTTTTTCGACGTTCCGCGAGAAGCAGGGTGGCGCACCCGTCGCGCCCGGTGAGTTCGAGTGGCCGATACAGACTGACGACGAACTCGAGACCTATCGGTACTCGAAGTTGGTCAGCTGACGTCCGCCGCGGACCGCGTTGGAAACCCTCTACTGAGGGCAATCGTGAAGTGGTCGGGCTGGGGAGATTTGAACTCCCGATCTCTCGGCCCCCAGCCGAGCGCTCTAGACCAAACTAAGCCACAGCCCGCGAAGGACCAATTCTAGTCTCGTAGATTCAACCCGCTGGCCGGTGCGGGGCGTGGGATTGGGCGGGGTCAGTGAGCCACGCGCGCGCTTCGCACAGGTAGGCAATGCTCTCGCCCGTTGACTTTGCTTCGATCGCTTCGAGAATGCGCCGATCGAGCGCGGCGAGTAGTTCATCGACAGACACGTTGCGTCTCCTTATCCGCCGGCGACTGCCGTCACCACTTCGATCTGGGCGCCGTCAGGAATCAACGTAGTTGTCCATTGGCTGCGTCGCACTACCTCGCCGTCAATCGCCACAGCGATACCGCGAGTTTCAATACCGTGGCGCGCGAGAAACTCACTCACGTTCTCGTCGGCGAACAACTCGTCGGAACCGTTGAATCGGATCATCCGAGGCTCTGCGCGAAGGTCACCGCGTCGCGGGAACTGGTGGGCGCCAGGGTCATGCCGTGTCGATAGTGACCGGACAACCACCCCCAGCGTCCGTTGATGACCTCGAAAAAGGGCTCCAAGTCCTTACTCGCCGGTCGCAGTCCCTCTCGAATCTCCACCAACGTGGCCGTTTCGAGAGAGGGAACGACATCGAGCGAATCGCGCAAGATACGTTGAGCTTCGCCCAGTTCGACGCCCAGAGCGCCCTGCTCGTCCGACGACGCCCCAATTACGCAGTAGCCCCGTGGCCGACTGACCAGGTACCACGAGCGACCTCGTACGAACGCGCGCAGTGTGGGCTGAGCCGAGCGGTCTAGACCCTCGACGCGCACGGTCATCCCTCGCACGGGGCGAACTGCGTGCTCGGCGCGGTGGGCGACGCCCTCGGGTAGGGGCTGGGATCCGGTCGCCAGGATTCCCACATCGCCTTCGAACGAGCCACCATCGGTCACCGCGACGACGTGCTGCTCGTGCACGCTCGCGGACGTGACAGTCTCGCGAATGACCTTCACGCCCAGCCTTTCGTTCGCCAGTGAGAGGACCCTCACGGCCTCGTCGGGGTTGATCCAACCGTCGCCCTCGAAGTACAGCCCGTCGCGAATCCTGGGCGTCACCCCTTGGAAGAAGGACTCGTGCGTCTCGCGCGAGACGCGCAGCGCATCGACACCAAATTCGCGTGCGACGTCCGCGACGTGGTTAACGAGTTGGCGGTCACCACTGTCGAAGCCGACGAGCAACGTCCCGGTCTGGACAATCGTCATCTGCTGGCCCGTCACCTCGAAGAGCTCCTCAGACAGACTGCGCCACGCGGCGACGGCGTCACGCTGGCGGCGGTAGTTCTCGAACTCACCGGGGGCGATCTCGCCTTCGGGGGCAATCATGCCCGCTGCAGCCCACGTCGCTCCATGGCCGGGCGCGGGATCGAACATGGTGACCCGCCAACCGTCCCGAGCCAGTCGAAAGGCACTCGTTGAACCGATGACCCCGGCGCCAACGACGAGCGCAGTGCCCGGGGAGGTACTCACGCCACCAGCGTACGACGAAGGCCATTCATCTCCCTCGGTATAATGGCCGTGGGTCAGCGCTGCCCCAGAGCGACGCACATGACAAAAGACCTTTACGACCCCTCTTTCGAACACGACGCCTGCGGCGTTGGCATGGTCGCGGACCTCACGGGTCGCCCAAGTGCGACGACGGTGCTGGACGCTCTCACCATCCTGGAGAATCTCGAGCATCGTGGGGCCACGGGTGCGGACGTGGATTCGGGGGACGGGGCCGGAATTCTGACCCAGCTACCCGACGCGTTCATCCGACACGTCTTCGACGACGTACCCGAGGCGGGCCACTACGGCGTCGCCCAGTGGATGATTCCCAAGCAGTCTGACGTCGATGCCCTGCGCGCCGCGGTTGACCAGGAGTTTGCGACGCTCGGCCTTACCTCGCGCGCGTGGCGGGAGGTTCCGGTCGACTCGCGCGTGCTCGGTCCCACCTCGGCCGCCGGTGAGCCGAGGTTCTTTCAACAACTCCTCGTGCCCGACACACCCCTGTCGAGTGACGACCTGGAACGTTTTCTCTACTGCGCGCGCAAGATTGTCGAGCATCGCCATGAGGCGTACGCCGCGTCGTGCTCTTCTCGCGTTCTCATCTACAAGGGGATGCTGAGCGCGCCGCAGCTACGCCGCTACTTTCCCGATCTGACCGACGAGCGATTCACCACCGCCATCGCCGTGGTGCACAGTCGCTTCTCGACCAACGTCCTGCCCCGCTGGGATCTGGCCCAGCCGTTCCGCTTCATCGCCCACAACGGTGAGATCAACACGGTTCGCGGTAATCGAAATTGGATGACGGCGCGCGAGTCGACACTGGCCAGTTCCGTCCTGCCCGTGTCGGTGGGCGATCTCACGCCGATCGTGACGCCCAACATGAGTGACTCGGCGAGTTTCGACGAGGTGGTCGAACTTCTGGTCCACGCGGGCCGTTCGTTGCCGCACGCCGTTCTCATGATGATCCCCGAAGCCTGGGAACGCTCCACCAACATGAGCCCCGAGCGCCGTGCGTTCTATCGATATCACGCGGGATTGATGGAGCCCTGGGATGGGCCGGCATCGGTCACCTTCTGCGACGGCACGGTTGCCGGAGCGGTGCTGGATCGCAACGGGCTGCGGCCAGCTCGCTACTGGATCACCAAGGATCAGCGAGTGATCCTCTCGAGCGAAGTGGGCGTCCTGCCCATCGATCCGGCCAACATCGAACGCAAGGGTCGACTTCAGCCGGGGCGGGTCTTTCTCGTTGACGTTGCTCAAGGGCGTGTCATCGAAGACGACGAGTTGAAATCGTCGCTGGCGGGCGCGGCGCCCTACGCGAAGTGGCTAGAACGTCACCAGATATCCCTTGATGAGATCGACGCGCCCGATTCTCTCACCCCCGAGCACGCCTCCGTCGTTCGGCTGCAGAAGAGCTTCGGCTACTCCGAAGAGGACCTGCGCATGATTGTGCGTCATATGGCCCGAGTGAGCGAGGAACCCGTGGGTTCCATGGGCTCAGACACCGCCCTCGCGGCCCTGTCGGCTCTGCCGAGATCGCTGTTCGACTACTTCACTCAGCTCTTCGCCCAAGTGACGAACCCACCGTTAGATGCCATCCGTGAGGAACTCGTCACCTCGACGCGGGTGGTCATTGGGGGAGAGGAGAACCTTCTCAGCGCGAGCGAGGAGCACTGCCACCAGATCGTGTTGCCGTCGCCGGTGCTCAGCGTGCGCGAGCTCGCGAAGATCCGCTACATCGAAGAGCAAACCGGGGTGGAGGGGTTTCGCACCGCGAGCGTTGACGGTCTGTTTCGCGTCGAGGGCGACGACAGCGCGAGCGAGCGCTTGGCGAGCGCGATTGACGCCGTGACCGACCAGGTGGTCCAGTGCGTTCGCGACGGCGTGAACGTGGTCATCCTGAGCGACCGAGGAGTCTCGGCGACCCAGGCGGCAATACCAAGTCTGCTGCTCGCGGCGTCGGTTCACCATCGGCTGGTGG
>JBEKYI010000072.1:0-6194 GCA_049511155.1 Acidimicrobiales bacterium | reverse complement strand
GCTTGCGCGTCACGATGCCAGTTCAGGACGATTCGCTTGACAATTCGCCAGAGACACACGCGACGCGGCGTATCCAACACGATGACGGTGTCGACTCGTTCGAAGCGAACCTCAAATGTGGCTGAGTAGTTGCCTTCGATGATCCACTCAGGTTGCGCGACGAGTGCTCCTTGTTTGGCGATCCATTCGTCGCGCGGCGTCTCGACCCAACCGGGACTCCAGAACTGTTCGTCGAGGTGAATAAGGGGTAATCCGGTGGCGACGGCGAGCTCGCCAGCGAAGGTTGTCTTGCCGGCGCCCGGTGAACCGACGACCGCGACGCGTTGCACGGGATCAGCGTACTTATGGACGATCGCCCCACTTCCACGGGACACAAACGAAGGCCGAATATATTGACTCAATAGCAACCGACGTACCGGCTCGGCCGTCCAATCATCGAATCCGGACCGTGATCGCGGTCGTCGTCTCGGGGCTCAGCCTCTACGTCCTCATGCCCGGACTGGTGCACGTGGTGTCTTCGTGGCCGCGACTCCTCACCCTCGAGCCGTGGTGGCTCCTCGTGGCGGTGATCGCCGAGACGTTGAGCTTCGTCTGTCAGATGGCCCTGCTGCGCCTGGTACTGCGCACCAAGAACTGGTTCGCCATCACCACCGCCTTCCTCGCGGGCAACGCCGTTACCAAAACGCTGCCCGGCGGCGACGCGGTGGGCGCGAGCGTGCAGTACCGCATGCTCGCCGGCAGTGGGATCGACACCGTCCAAGCGGCGGGGGGCTTGGCCGTGAGTTCGATTATTGGTGTTGGTGCGCTGTTCGCTTTGCCGATCTTCGCCCTCCCCCTTCTGCTCGGCGGCGAGGCCGTAAGCCCGGGCCTCGTGCATACCGGAGAGCTCGGGGCCGTGGGCTTCGTCTTGATTCTGGCGGTCGGTGTGGTCGTTCTCACCACCGAGAAGCCCCTGCGCCAACTCGCCAAGGTCGTGGACTGGATACTCAATCGCTTGCCGCCCAAGAAGACTGAGAAGCGATCCGCCACGGTTCTCGGCGATCGCTTGATTCACGAGCGCAACCAGGTCAAGGCCGACCTCGGCAAGAACTGGTGGAAGGCACTCCTGCTGGTCGCCGGACGGATCGGCTGTGACTTTGGGAGTCTGCTGGCCGTGCTGCGCGCCACCGGCGCGCGACCCGATCCCGCGCTCGTCCTGCTCGCCTACGCCGCCACCGCGGTCATTGCCCTCCTTCCCCTGACGCCGGGGGGACTGGGCTTGGTCGAGGCGAGCTTGAGCGGACTTCTCGTGCTCGCCGACGTCCCGAGCGCGAACGCGGTGGTCGCCACTCTTGCCTTTCGCCTCGGCTCGTACTGGCTGCCCACGATCGCCGGAGCAGTGTGCTATTTCCTCTATCGCCGCCGGTACGGGTCACTGCGCCAGGTCGAAAGGGTCCCCCAGGATCCCTTATCAAAATAAGCACGGCAGTAGCGTGAACGATGGCAAGGGAGGGTGATGTCGCTCGGTAAGTCGGACAGCGAGAGGGTTCCCACTCGCCGTTCCTTGATCGTCAAGCGCGCCGAGGCCCGCGGCGTTCCCCTTATGACCATCCTGGTCACGATCGGCGTGGTCATCCTCGTGTACTTCTCCGGCAAGCTGCTGTACCGCCTGCGCGACATCGTGTTGCTGATGATCGTGGGAGGGTTCATCGCGCTGATATTGAATCCCCTGGTCGTGTGGTTTCAGCACCACCACGTGGCGCGCCGAGGATTCGCCGTCACCATCGTTATGGGATTTGCAGTGCTGGTGTTCATGGGTCTGGCCTTCGCCTTCGGGTATCCCCTCGTCAACTCCCTCACTCACTTGGCCCACAATCTGCCGAACTACGTGAAAGAAGCCGAACACAATCGAGGGTGGATCGGTCACCTTCTGCACCGGTACCACGTGCAGTCCTGGGTCAAGAAGAACTCGTCCAAGTTGATCTCCTTCGCCAAGGGCCTCTCCAAGCCTGCCCTCAAGTTCGGAGAAGGGGCGGCGACGATCGTGCTCGCCTTCGTCACGCTCTTTGCCTTTGTCATCCTGCTCTTGCTCGAGTCGCCCAAGATCCGTCGTTTCAGTCTCTCGAACCTGGCCCCCGCCAAGAGCGCCTGGATAGCACGAGTGGGCAACGAGATTTCCAAGGTGGCTTTCGGCTACATGCTCGGCAGCATGGTCATGTCACTCTTGGCCGGTTTCGTCATCTTCATTACCTTGCTCGTGATCTCGGTGCCCTTCGCCCTGGTGTTCGGACTGTGGGTTGCCCTGGTGGACTTTCTTCCCGAGATCGGCGGCGCGCTCGCCGGCATCCCGGTGGTGCTCTTCGCCCTCGTTCACTCGATCTCGGCCGGCATCATTACCTTCGTCGTGTTCATGATCTACACACAGCTCGAGAACCACGTCCTGCGCCCGATCGTGATGAGCCGCTCGGTCAAGATCAACCCGCTCACGGTGTTCATCGCGATCCTGGTTGGGGCTGAGGTCGGGTCTTGGGTCGCCGGCGATTTTGGCGGCCTCGTAGGGGTTCTGCTGGCTGTTCCGGCCGCCGCCTCCGCGCACGTAATCTCGCGAGAGGTATGGAATCTGACACGCGCGCCGACGGGATTCGTCGTGAGCACGGCCAGCGAAGAAGATCCCGCGTCCCCCGAGTAGTTAGCCGTCGATGAGCATGCTGTCCGACGACCAGCTACCCGCCTCGGTGCGCGAATCCGCCCTCGCGCGTGCCCGGACGCTCATCGACGTGGCTGCTCGCCCGGCCAGTCGCCGCGAACGGGCGACGCGTCGGAACTTGCGAAGACTCTTTAGCGATCCGCGCGCGGTCGACGTCACCATCACGCTCACCGACGAGGTCATGCGATTTCACACGCCCGAGAGCACGCGCTCGGCACTACAGGAGGCAGCCGGCGAGGCGTCGAGCAAAGGATTCGGCACCCTCAATCTGGCGGGCCTGCGTGCGCTCGCTCAGGCTTCGCGTCTCTCGGCGCCCCTCGCCCAGCGCATCGTCGCGAGCAAGGTTCGCTCGCTGACTCAGAATCTGATTCTCGACGCGGACCCGCGCGAACTCACCAAGCAGTTCGCCCAGCACGCCAGCGAGGGTCTGCGTCTCAACGTCAATGTCCTGGGCGAAGCAGTACTCGGCGAGGGCGAAGCCGACGAGCGGCTGGCGCGCGTGCGAGAGATCATTGCTCGACCCGACGTGAACTACGTGTCAGTCAAGCTATCGGCCATCGTTAGTCAGCTTCTGACGATCGACCACGACGGATCCCTCACGCGAGTCGCCGAGAAGTTGCGTCCGTTGTACCGCGATGCGGCGGCCCACGAGACCTTCGTCAACCTCGACATGGAGGAATTTCGCGACCTGCGCCTCACCCTCGATGCTTTCATGAGCGTGCTCGATGAGCCCGAGTTCCTCTCGCTGCACGCGGGCATCGTGCTCCAGGCGTACTTACCCGAGTCTCACGCCGCACTCGAAGAGCTGATCACCTTCTCCAAGCGTCGTCACCGCGAAGGCGGTGGCGTCATCAAAGTACGACTCGTCAAAGGCGCCAACCTCGCAATGGAACACGTCGAAGCCGAGTTGCATGGCTGGCAAGCCGCCCCTTACGGCACGAAGGCGGACGTCGATGCGAGTTACCTGCGACTCGTCGACGTGGCGCTGCGCGCCGAGCACGCGAAGTCCCTGCGCGTCGGAGTGGCCAGCCACAACCTCTTTCACGTGGCCTGGGCGATCGAACTCGCGAAATACCGCGGGGTGCACGAACAGCTCGACATCGAGATGCTCGAGGGCATGGCCAACGCAGAGGCCCTGGCCCTCACGCGCAGCGGCCAGCCCGTCCTGCTCTACGCCCCCATCACGCGCCGCGACGACTTCGCCTCGGCAGTGGCGTATCTCGTGCGGCGCCTCGACGAGAACACCGCGCCCGAGAACTACCTGCGCGCCGCGCTCTTCATCGCCGACGATCCCGCGGTCTACCGCGATCAAGAAGACCGCTTCGTGCGCGCCCTCGAGGAGCGGCACGCGGTGGACGTCACGTCGCGACGCCAAGGTCGCGAGATCAGTTCCGCACACTTTGACAACGAGCCCGACGGCGATCCCACCTCACTCTCCTACGTCGAGCGCGTGCGCTCGAGCCTCGCCGAGGTGCGCTCCGCCCACGACGCCACGATTGACACGCTGCGCCACCTCGAGGGAGACGGTCCCTATGAGTGGGAGGACGGTCACGACCCCAACGACGGCTTCCGGCCCTGGTATCGCTACCGTGTCGCCACGATCGAACAGATTGACCAGGCCCTCGAGTTCGCGAGTTCGGGCTTTGCCTCCTGGCATGGGCGCGACGTCGAGGATCGCCGGGCCACTCTTCTTCGCGCGGCCGCCGTCATGGCCGATCACCGCGAGCGAACGATCGCCGTGATGGCCCGCGATGGCGGTAAGACCGTGGCCGAGGCCGACCCCGAGGTGAGCGAAGGTATCGACTTCGCGCGCTTTTACGCCAGTCACGCCCTCGGCGACGACGACTCGACGCCCGCGGGAGTCGTCCTTGTTGTGCCGCCCTGGAACTTCCCCTACGCCATTCCGGCCGGAGGAGTGCTCGCCGCGCTGGCGGCGGGCAACGCCGTCGTGCTCAAGCCGGCCCCCGAGACCGTGGCGGTGGCCGCGGCGCTCGTAAATCAACTCTGGGAAGCCGGAGTGCCGCGCGACGTGCTGCAGATGATTCCCACACGCGACGACGAGACCGGTCGGCACCTGGTCACCCACGTGGGCGTGAGTGCGGTCATCCTCACCGGCTCCTTCGATACCGCGACACTGTTCACGTCCTGGAAGCCGTCGCTGCGCCTGCTCGCCGAGACCAGCGGTAAGAACGCAATGGTCATCTCGTCGAGCGCGGACATCGACTTGGCGGTAAAGGACCTGGTGCACTCCGCCTTCGGTCACGCGGGCCAGAAGTGCAGCGCGGCGAGCCTCGCTATCGTCGAGCAGTCGATCTACGACGATCCCCAGTTCCGCGACCAACTCGTCGACGCGGTGTCCACCCTGCGGGTGGGAGCGGGATACGAACTCTCCAGCGACGTCGGGCCACTGATCCGACACCCCGAGGCAGCGTTACAGCGCGCCCTTCACGACCTCGATCCCGGTGAGTCGTGGCTCGTCGTGCCCCAGGCACTCGACGAGAGCGGCCTGCTCTGGCGCCCGGGGGTGAAGGTCGGGGTGCGCCCCGGCTCGTGGAGCCACCTCACCGAGTGGTTCGGCCCGGTACTGGGTGTCATGGTGGCCACGGATTTCGATCAAGCCATCAGCTGGCAGAACCAGACGCCCTACGCCCTCACCGCTGGCGTGCACTCCTTGAACACCGCCGAGTGCGAGCTCTGGATCGACGCTGTTCACGGGGGCAACTTGTACGTGAATCGTGGCACGACCGGAGCCGTCGTGCACCGACAGCCCTTTGGCGGTTGGAAGCGATCGAGCGTGGGACCCACCGCCAAGGCCGGAGGGGACAACTACGTGAACTGCCTTCGCAACTGGCCCCGTGTGCGCGATGTGGACGAAGCGCTCGCGGCGGCCTCGTCGTGGTGGCGCGACACCGGAGCCCAAGCGCTGGACGCCCCCGGTCTCACAGCGGAGAGAAACATCGTGCGCTATCGCCACTACTTCTCTGCGATCGTGGTTCGCCTCGACGAGACCTTCACGCCAGAGCAGGTCACCTACCTGCGCGGACTCCAATCCCTCGCGGGCTTCGCCTTGGACCTCAGTGCGGCCTCACCAATACCAGGGGTGCTTGACGCCACCATCGAAAGTGCCGACGCACTCGTCTCTCGCGTGCCACCCACCACCAAGGTGCGCTGGCTCTCGCAAGAAACCCCGCCAGCTCTCGCGCTCTTAGAGCGCGGAGTCAGCGTCGACGTGCGCGAACTGGCCCAGGCGGGGCAGATCGAACTCCCCCGGTGGCTCCTCGAGCAGAGCGTGGCGATTACCAATCACCGCTACGGCAACGTCCACGCGGGACCGAAACCCGTTTGTCGGGGTCTCGGAGGTTAGGTCGCGCTCGCGTCTTTGGGCAGGCCGAGCACGCGCTCGGCGATGATGTTGCGTTGGACCACCGAGGTTCCCCCGCCGATGGTGAGGGCTTGGGAGTACAAGAATCCCCAGTACCACGATCTGCCCTCTTCACCCTCGAGCCCA
>JBEKYI010000071.1:0-6359 GCA_049511155.1 Acidimicrobiales bacterium | reverse complement strand
TCTGGCGGTCGACGTGACGGACGAGGAATACGAGGACTTCTACCTCGGTTTTTCCAACGCGACGCTCTGGCCGCTCTACCACGACGCCATTCGCGCGCCCGCCTTTCACCGGCACTGGTGGCAGGCGTATACCCGGGTCAATATGCGCTTTGCGGCTGCGGTTGCCGAAGAGGTAGCCCTCAACGGGACGGTGTGGGTCCACGACTACCAGCTCCAACTTGTCCCGCACATGTTGCGACAGCTGCGACCCGATGTGCGCATTGGCTTCTTCCTGCACATTCCCTTCCCGCCGATCGAGCTCTTCATGCAGTTGCCCTGGCGGCGTGAGATTCTCCAAGGACTCCTCGGCGCCGACCTCATTGGCTTTCAGGTGGCCCAGGCGGCCTCGAACTTCTCGCGCATGGCGCGTCGTCAAAGTGCCGCGACCGGGACCGACTCGCTGCTCGAGTACAACGGGCGCGCCGTGCGCGTGGGGGCTTTTCCCATCTCGGTGGACTGTGAGCAGATTGTTACCCTCGCCAACGATCCCAGCATTCGCGCGCGCGCCAAAGAGATCCGAAAGGACCTCGGCGACCCCGAACTGGTCCTGTTAGGCGTCGATCGCCTCGACTACACCAAGGGAATTCAGCAGCGCATCAAAGCGGTATCCGAGATGTTCCGCGATGGCTCGCTCGTCTCGGGCAAGCACGTGATGGTTCAAGTAGCGGTGCCCAGTCGCGAGACCGACGCGCACTACGAACGAGAACGTCACCAACTCGAACAGGCCGTGAGCGAGACGAACGGCGAGTTTGGACAGGTGGGAAGCCCCGTGCTGCACTACCTGCACCAAAACCTGCCCTTCGCTGAACTCATCGCGCTGTATCTAGTTGCGGACGTGATGATCGTGACCCCGTTCCGCGATGGCATGAACCTGGTCGCCAAGGAGTACGTCATGTGCCGCACCGACCTCACGGGGCGGCTCGTCCTGAGTGAGTTTGCCGGCGCCGCGGCAGAGTTGCGTGGGGCGTTCATGGTGAATCCCCACGACCTTGAAGGGGTAAAGGAAGCTATTCGACTCGCGGTGAACGCGGGGCCCAAGGAGGCGCGCGACCGCATGACGCGCATGCGGCGCAAGACCTATCGCCGCGACGTCTACGACTGGGCCGCCTCGTTTCTC
Source organism: Acidimicrobiales bacterium (assembly GCA_049511155.1). Taxonomy (GTDB): domain Bacteria; phylum Actinomycetota; class Acidimicrobiia; order Acidimicrobiales; family RAAP-2; genus RAAP-2. The sequence continues at coordinate 5,203 of JBEKYI010000071.1, read as the reverse complement.
CTCACCCTCCAAGAGACCGACGAGCCGCGCCGTTGAGCCGTCGGACTTAGACGACCTCGTCGATGAGGTCGGCGATAGAGTTCACGACGCGTGAGGGTTGACAGATGTAGTTGTCGATGTCCTCGCGCTTGGTGAAGCCCGAGAGCACGAGAATCGTCTCGACGCCCGCTTCGACGCCCGCACGCACGTCAGTGTCCATGCGGTCGCCCACCATTACCGTGGTCTGGGAGTGGGCTCCCACAATGTTGAGCGCGTCACGAATCATCACCGGATTGGGCTTGCCCACGAAGTACGGGCGCACACCCGTGACGCTTTGAATGAGTGCGGCGAGCGCCCCGGTTCCCGGCAGCAGCCCCTCAGGCTCCATGCCGTGCGTCTCGGGATTGGTCGCCACGAACTTGCAGCCTTTTTCGATGAGTCGGATGGCGGTGGTGATCTCGGTGCGCGAGTAGTCCCAGGTCTCACCGAGCACGACATAGTCGGGGTTGAGGGAATTCTCCACGTACCCCTGCTTGGCCAGGGCCTCATGCACGCTCGCCTCGCCCAGCACGAAGGCGCTGCCACCGGGGCGTTGGTCGTGGACGAACTGAGCGGTCGCCAGGGCCGAGGTCCAGATCTGGTCTTCGCGAAGTTCCAAGCCCAACGTGATCAGACGGCGGTGCAGTTCGGCGGGGGTGAAGAACGCGTTGTTGGTGAGGACCAGAAACTCTCGCCCGCACTCGCGCAACTTATTGAGAAACTCATCGGCCCCGGGAACCATGTGCCCGCCCTCGATGAGCACTCCGTCCATATCGCACAGCCAACTCAGGGCGTTGGTCACGGTGGTCAGCTTTCCGGTTGTGGTGAAGATCGAATGTCAGCGCGTCGCGAAACCAATGTACCGGACCCCAGACGCCACGCCGCCCCGCGAGTGCCTTGGACGAGGGGCACCCGCGGGGCGATGCGAACTGGGGGAGTGACTGCTAGTTAGAACCTTCCGCCGAAGCCACCACGAGAGTGACCGCGTCCGTGGTGACCACGAAAGCCGCCTCCGAATCCACCGCCGACGCCAAAGTTGACTTGAGTCGAGGACTGATTGGTCGTCGTGCAGATGTCGATGCTCAAAGCGTCCAGGGTCGTCCCGTTCGCGTCAACGAGACCTTCGGCGCGAATGTGCATGCCCGTCGTGATGCCGCCGAGCCCGGCAGAGAACGTTGCGCCCCCGGAGGAGTACGTGGTCATGTCGCCAACCAGGATCAAGCGAGTGAAGCCCTGGTGGTCGCTGATGGTGATGGTGTTACCACTCACACCCGTAACGACTCCACTGATGTGCACGAGTTGAACCCAGATGCTGACGGCTGTGGTCGCAGCGGTCGAGTTGGACTCGACAGCCACGTGCTCACCCACGGCCAAGTCGGACGAAGGCAGGGTCAACGAGTGATGTCCGAAGGCTTGAATCGTCGTGTTCGTGGTGTAGGTGAACAAGGTTGACGTTCCGCCCTTGCTCTGGACCGTGATCGACGTGCCGGGGACCGCAGCGGTTACGACACCCCACGTGAGGGTCATCTGACCCGAGGTGCCGATGTAGATGTTCACCGCGTCAAGGGTTGTGCCATTGGTGTCCACGGTGCCCTGGGCGAAGATCTTGGTACCCGTAGTGATGCTGGCGAGCGTTCCACCCTGGTAGGTGGTGCCCGATCCGACCAGGATCGTTCGCGTGAAGCCTTGGGGGTCCGTGATCAGAATCGTGTTACCGCTAGGCGCGCCCTGGGCCGTTCCGATCAGCTGAGCGAGCTCAATGTTCACTGAGGTCGCCGTCGTTGGGTCGCTGGAGGAGACGTCGATGTTGACGCGCTCTCCCATCGCTAGGGATGACCACGTGACCGACGTCTTGCCCTCGGTGTAAGTGGTGGTGCCCGTCAGCGCAAACGTGGCCGACGTGCCGTTCCACTCGGTGATCGTGATCGAGGACGCACTCACCGCGGTGACGTCACCGCCGGTGCCGTTGTTGGCGTAACTAAAGGGCGAAACTCTCGGGCTGGCGAGGTTATGGCTCCACGAGCCGAACCCCTGTGCACCAGCGAGCGCTGCGGTACTCATCGCGAGTGCAGTGCCGAGCGCAAGGGCCACGACCGCCCGGCTCATTACTTTCTTCGATGTCATTGCATCCTCCCTGTAGGTGTGTTCTGTCGAACGGCTCCAGTCTGGACGGCGATACCTCGTGCGCGCGTGTGAATAGCCTGTGAGTGCTCTGAGAGCCTTCGAAACGTCGTAGGGCCTCGTTGACGCGATGTTGCAAGCGCATGACGGTTTCCTGGTCAGAGGGGATGGACTGAAGTCCAGGGCCGGGGGCGCAGAGGCGCTCGGAGAGCGAAAATTGTCCTTCTCTTTACCATGGCGAGTTCAGTTAGTACCTCTTATTAGAGCGTGGTGAGCCTGTTGTTTATTTGTGCTTTGGTCCCTAAAGTGTCAATGCCCGACCAGAGGAAAGAGGTGCGTATGCCTGCGTTAACGCCCGAAGATTGGACCGAACTAGCCCACTTCGACGTTGTTGATACGTCGGTTGCGACGGAACGTTCTCTCAAGTCGCTGACCACCGCGCCCCAGGGCCTCGAGGGTGAGGGCTTTCCCGTTCGTCGAGCCTTCGCGGGACTGTCGATGCGCGATCTCGACCCCTTCGTGCACATGGATCAGATGGGCGAAGTGGACTACGCCCCGGGCGAACCCAAGGGCACCCCGTGGCACCCGCACCGCGGTTTCGAGACGGTGACCTACATGATCGAGGGCACGTTTGAGCACCAGGACTCCCACGGCGGTGGGGGACTGATCCAAAACGGCGCCACCCAGTGGATGACGGCCGGCAAGGGCATCTTGCACATTGAGACGCCCCCCGAACGCCTCGTCGTGTCCGGTGGACTCTTTCACGGCATCCAACTCTGGGTGAACTTGCCGGCCAAGGAGAAGATGATTCCGCCCGCCTACCAGGGTCTCGAGGCGAACGACGTGGTCTTTGTCTCACCACCAGACGGTGAGTCGCTCGTGCGCATCATCGCTGGCGACATCGCGGGGCACCGAGGACCGGGCTCCACCCACACGCCCATGGCCATGACCCACGTCTCAGTCTCGCCCGGCGCGCAGCTCGACCTGCCGTGGGATCCGACTTTTAACGCACTCGTCTATGTCCTCGCGGGGACGGGATATGTGGGCAGCGAGCGACGACCCATCCAAATGGGACAGCTCGCGGCCTTCGGAGCGGGCGACTTGCTGCGCATGAGCGCGAACGCGACGCAGGATTCGCGTACCTCGAACTTTGAGTTCCTGGTGCTCGGGGGCCAGCCGATCGGCGAGCCCGTGGAGCATTACGGACCCTTCGTCATGAACACCCGTTCCGAGATCGTCCAAGCGCTCGAGGACTTCGAAGCGGGCCGCTTGGGCGTCATTCCGCCCAACGCTCTCATGCCCCACGTGCCCGATCCCAATCCGGTTCGTGCGGAGCACACCGGCATTTGAGCCAATTACCGACGCCTAATGTGGTCGGAAGCAACCGAGGAAAGAGGGACACTCGTGGATGACGAAACGATTATTCAGCGCATCGAGAGGCTCTCGACGGAAGAGCAAGCCCTGGAGGAGTCGCACCCGGGCAAACCGATGACGGCCGAGCAGCGCGATCGTCTCAGGCACCTCGAAGTCGAGCTGGACCAGGCGTACGACTTGCTGCGTCAGCGTCGTGCGCGTCGCGTCGCCGGACAAGACCCCGACGAGGCCGCGCTGCGCAGCGAGAGCGTCGTCGAGAACTACCTGCAGTAGTTCGTCGACGCCACGTGGACCTCGAACTAGCCGGTCGGGCTGTTCTCATCACGGGAGGCAGTGACGGGCTGGGCCTGAGCTTGGCTCAGCGATTGGTGAGCGAAGGCGCGCTCGTGGCGATCTGCGGTCGCGACCCCGAGCGCGTCGCCGCAGCTCAGACGAGTCTGGGCGAGAGCGCGCTGTGCTACCGCGCGGACGTCACGGTGGCGGCCGACATCGATGGCTTCATCGAGGCCGCTCTCGAACGCTTTGGCAAGTTGGATGGCGTCGTGAACAACGCGGGTCGCTCCGATGCGGTGGCGATCGCGAACTCGACCGATCAGCAGTGGCGAGACGACTATGAGCTCAAGGTCATCGCCGCCCTGCACGTGTCGCGCCGAGCGATCGCTCCGCTCAGCGAGACGAAGGGCGCGCTGCTCAACGTGCTGGCGACTCGAGCGCGCACGCCGGGTGCGGGGACCACGCCCACCTCGGCCTCGCGCCTGGCCGGACTCGCGCTCACCAAGGCCTTCGCGGGTGAGGTCGCGCCGCTTGGGGTACGCGCCAACGCCATCTTGATCGGTCTGATCGAGTCCGGACAGTGGGTGCGCAAGGCGTCCGAGGCCGGTGTGCCGATCGAGGAGTACTACGCGAAATTGGCGACGGCCAATCAGATACCCCTGGGCCGAGTTGGTCGAGCCGACGAGTTCGCCGACCTCGCGACGTATCTCTTGTCACCGCGGGCGAGTTACGTCACTGGTGTGGGGATCAGTCTGGACGGGGGACTGTCTCCCGTCATCTGACCTACGACGGTCGGGGGAGTTGGGCGACGAGGGTGCGCAGGGAGTTGACCACATCGAGGGCGGTGGCGTAGGGCGCCAGGCGAGCACCGGCTCGCCCGTGCAGATGAGCGGCGAGGGCGGCCGCCTCGAACGGTTCGTGCCCCCGCGCGATCGTCGCGGCGATGAGCCCCGCGAGAACGTCCCCTGAACCAGCGGTCGCGAGGGCCGCTGTGCCCGACGTGACAACACGCAACGCGCCGTCGGGGTGAGCGATGATGGTTCGCGGTCCCTTGAGAAGGACGACGCAGCCCGTCGCCGCGGCGAGGTGGCGCACATCGCCGAAGCGGTCGTCGCTCACTGCCCGTCCGTTCAAACGCTCAAACTCGCCCTCGTGCGGGGTCAACACCCACGTCGGTCCGCTTCGCGCGTGCTCGTCGATGAAAGCGCGGTCGAGGCCGTCCGCGTCCAGCACGACCGGACACGGCGTGTGCGCAAGGGCCTCGCTGAGCCAGGCAGGCGCGTCGGGGCCGAGCCCCGGCCCGGCCACGACGGCCTTAGATCGCGGGTCGACGGTTGCGTCTTGAGCGTGGACAACTTCGGGTGGTATCGACACCTGAGTGGAGACGTCGCCGCGGCTCGCGAGGCGAATCATCGAC
>JBEKYI010000070.1:0-6538 GCA_049511155.1 Acidimicrobiales bacterium | reverse complement strand
CGGCCCGACAACTCATCGAGGCCACGTCCGAACCGGCGTCGGCCTCCGAGAGGCAGTAACTGGCTTGAATCTCGCCGCTCGCGATGCGCGGAAGGTACGCACGCTTGACCTCTTCGGAGCCGAAGTTCATGATCGGCAGCATGCCGAGCTTCGAGATGAGAATTGTCACGGACGTCGACGCGCAACCCCGAGCGACCTCTTCGATGGCGATGGCCTGTGTGACCATGTCCGCTCCGGCCCCACCGTACGCTTCTGGAATGCCGAGTGAGGGCAGCTCCATCTCCACGCAGGCGTCGAAACTGTCCTGAGGAAAGACCTGCTCGCGGTCATAGCGAGCCGCATTTGGCGCGACCCGGGCGTCGACGAAGTCGCGCAGGACATCACGAAAACTCCGTTGCTCCTCGGTGAGTCCAAAACTCATCCTGTCCCCTCTTCTTTGAAGGCGTTAGTGCAGCGACGCGGCGTTGTTGGCGCCCTCGACCAGGTGCTCGGCGGGCACGGCGTCCACGAAGCGCCGCTGAGCTTCGTAGCTGTGGGTGAGACCCCGAAAGGGCTTGGTGACCTTGGCGCTCACCGGTGACGCCTCACGAAGCGAGAAGTAGTCAAGCGCGACGTGCACGTCACCCAGGGTCGGACCGCGCCCGAGGGTGCTCGCACGCTTCGCCGCCACGAGACCAATGCCGATGGTCACGTCATGAGCGTCTTCGGGGCGGGCAAAGTTGAGTTTGGCGCACTCGCGACTCGCGATGGTCAGCGCGTAGCCCTCACCCGGTGCGGGCGTGCCAAAGCCTCGTCCGACCGGAGGTTCGACGGAGCGCTGGAGACCGGGCTTCTTTACTCGACCGATCTCGGGGATCTGCGTTGCCATGAGCGGACGGACTTCGCCCGCGAGCGGAACAGGAGAAAACGTAGGTTGGGCCACCAGACGAGGTTACCCGTGGGCGAACTAGACCCGGGCTAGCCAGTCCTCATACTGGGGACGTTCGCCACGCACCGCTTGGTGGTAGGTGGTGCGAATCACCGTCGTGACGGGTCCGGGCTTGGCGTCACCGATCACGCGGTCGTCGATCGATGCGATCGGCACCACCTCGGCGGCGGTTCCGGTGAGGAACGCTTCGTCAGCCAGGTACAGGTCGTCGCGACGCAACGACTCGAAACTGACCTCGTAGCCCAGGTCGGTGGCGATGCGCACGATGGACGACAGCGTGATACCGCTCAGCGCTCCCGCTTCGGAGGGCGGCGGCGTGATGATCCGTCCGTCGCGCACGATGAAGAGGTTCTCTCCCGTGCACTCACTCACCCGTCCGTCGGTGCCCAGCATGATGGCCTCGTCGTAGCCAGCCTTGATCGCCTCGACCTTGGCCAGGCTCGAGTTCACGTAGCCACCGATGGTCTTGGACGCGGTGGGCATCGAGTTGGGATAGTGCCGGGCCCACGAGGAGATCTTCATGCGAGCGCCCGAGTCGGTGTGATCACCCAGGTACGCGCCCCAGGTCCAGGCGGCGATCGCGGTCTGGACCGGCGAGCCGATGGGGTTGACCCCAATCTCGCCATACCCCAGGTAGACGATGGGCCGGATGTAGCAGCCCTCGTGGAGCTCGTTCACCCGCACGAGCTCCTTGGTCGCCTCGCACAGGTCCTTCAGGCTGTAGGGAACCACCAGATCCAGGATCTTGCAACTGTTGAGCAGACGCTGCATATGCTCCTTCAGTCGAAAAACCGCCACGCCGTTGGGCGTCTTGTACGCGCGAATGCCCTCGAAGGCGCCCAAGCCGTAGTGCAAGGTGTGGCTGAGTACGTGCACGTTGGCGTCGTTCCAGTCGACCAACGTGCCGTCCATCCAGATCTTGGCGGTGGGGGTGATGGGCATCTACAAACTCTCCTGTAACTGTTGGCTCACGCCATCGGTGCCCAGCACCGCGACGTCGCCATCAAAGTCTGCCACCGCGCGCGCGATGCGCGAGGCGGCCTCGGTTTCTCCGAGGTATTCGAGCATCAGCGCGGCCGACGAGACAGCCGCCAGCGGGTTGGCTCGGTTCAGCCCCACAATGTCGTGGGCCGCACCGTGCACGGGCTCAAACAGCGACGCTCCGGTGCGATCGGGGTTCAAGTTGGCACTCGCGGCAAAGCCGATCCCGCCGGTGACGGCTCCCGCCAGATCCGAGAGGATGTCGCCGAAGAGATTGTCGGTCACGATGATGCTGTAGCGCTGGGGGTCTTCCACCAGGTAGATGCACGCGGCGTCCACGTGCTGGTAGTCGACACTCACGTCGGGAAACTCGCTGGCTACGTCGGCCACCACCCGTCGCCACAGGTCGCCGGCGAAGGTCAGCACGTTGGTCTTGTGGACGAGCGTCACCCTTTTGACGTCGCGCTGGCTCGCCCGGGCAAAGGCGAAGCGCACGCAGCGCTCAACGCCAAACCGGGTGTTCACCGAACCCTGGGTGGCGACCTCGTGCGGCGTGCCGTAACGAAGTACGCCACCCTCCCCGGCGTAGGGACCCTCGGTATTCTCCCGCACGATCGCGAAGTCACAGCCCTCGGCCAGCGAGCCCTCGACGCCGCGGAAGGGGCGGTAGTTGATGTAGAGGTCGAGCCCGAAGCGCAGGCGCAGTAGGAGCCCGCGCTCCAGGACACCGCTGGGCACGCGGGTGTCGCCGATGGCGGGACCGATCGCGCCGAGCACGATCGCGTCGAACCCGCGCAGTTCTTCCAAGGTGGTGTCGTCGAGCACGAAGCCGTCGCGCAAGTAGCGCGCCGCTCCGAGGTCGAATTCGGTCGTCTCGAGGTGGATGCCCGCTGCGGCGACGACGTCGAGCGCCACCGCGGTCACTTCGGGGCCGATGCCGTCTCCCCCAATTACGGCCACCCGATACGTCGGCTGGTTGCTCACTCGCTCTCCTCTTTTCTCTATTTTGGTTGGTCGGCGCCGCCGCGAGCAACTTGGGGGCCGAAGGCCGACCAGTAGAATTGAGCCTCTCTACCACCTGGGGTTGCGGCATGGCCGATGAAATTCACCGAATCACCCAAGCAACGCTCGACAAGCTCGAGGCGGAGTACGCCTATCTGACCACCGTCGGACGCACCGAAATCGCCCGGGTCATCGAGGCGGCACGCTTGCTGGGTGATCTCTCGGAGAACGGCGACTACCACGCCGCCAAGGACGAACAGGGCAAGATGGAGTCGCGGATTCGCCAGATAGACCAGGTGATCCGCAACCACGAGATCGTCGCCCACGACGAGCACGCCGATACCGTCCAGCACGCGTCCATTGTCCAGGTGGTCTACGAGGGTGACGACGAGAGCGACTTCCAGGAGTTCTTCATCGGCTCCATCGAAGAGAGGCCCGAAGGTGCCCTGGTCGCTTCTCCCACCTCGCCCCTCGGCGAGGCTCTCTTGGGCAAGAAGGTCGGGGACACCGTCCAGTACGACGCACCCTCTGGTCTGCTGACGGTCAAGATCGTCGGTCTGCACTAGCCATGGGTACGACGCTCTACGAGAAGATCTGGGACGACCACGTCATCGAGGGTCCCGCCGGTGAGTCGTCGTTGCTCTACATCGATCTGCACCTTCTCCACGAGGTCACCAGCCCTCAGGCCTTCGACGGTCTGCGCCTGAACGCACGAACGGTCCGCCGACCCGATCTCACCCTCGCGACGGCCGACCACAATGTGCCCACCGATCCGCTCTCAACCCCCATCGCCGATCCGATCTCCAAGCGCCAGCTCGAAGTGCTCGACGAGAACTGCCGCGAGTTTGGCATCACGGTCTTTCCTCGCGGACACGAGAACCAGGGCATCGTCCACGTGATCGGACCCGAGTTAGGCGTGACGCAACCGGGCATGACCATCGTCTGTGGCGACTCGCACACCTCCACCCACGGCGCGCTGGGGGCCCTCGCCTTCGGCATCGGCACCAGCGAAGTCGAGCACGTCCTCGCCACCCAGACCCTGCCCCAACAGAAGGCCAAGACCATGGCCGTGGTCGTTGAGGGAACCCCGTCGCCCGACATCACCGCGAAGGACATCGTGCTCGCCATTGTCGGTCGCCTCGGCACGGGAGGTGGCGCGGGGTACGTCATTGAGTACCGCGGCGAGGCGATTCGCAACCTCTCGATCGAGGGTCGCATGACGGTTTGCAATATGAGCATCGAGGCCGGGGCGCGCGCCGGACTGGTGGCGGTGGACGAGAGAACCATCGAGTACCTGCGGGGTCGCCCGGGCGTGCCGGTCGGCGACGACTTCGAAAAGGCGGCCGAGCGCTGGCGGACCTACGTCTCGGACGACGACGCGATTTTTGACGCCACGGTTGTGATCGACGCGAAGGACCTGGTGCCCTACATCACCTGGGGCACCAACCCGGCCCAGGTCGTCGCCCTCAGCGGGGTGGTCCCCTCCCCCGATGACGCCCCCGTGGCCGATGAACGCGAGACCTTCGCGCGCGCCCTCGAGTACATGGACCTGACCCCGGGCACCCCGCTTCGAGCAGTGAGCGTCGACGTGGTGTTCATCGGCTCGTGTACCAACTCTCGCATCGAGGACCTGCGCGCTGCCGCCGCGGTTGCTCAAGGCGGTCACGTTCACGAGGGCGTGCGCGCACTGGTTGTGCCCGGGTCCCGTCGCGTCAAGGAGCAGGCCGAACGCGAAGGGCTGGATGCGATCTTCGTGTCCGCGGGCTTCGAGTGGCGCGAGCCTGGGTGTTCGATGTGCCTCGGTATGAACCCTGACATCCTCTCGCCCGGCCAGCGCTGCGCCTCGACGTCGAATCGAAACTTCGAGGGACGTCAGGGACGCGGAGGTCGCACGCACCTGGTCTCGCCGGCCGTCGCCGCCGCCACCGCCATCAAGGGCCGCTTCGCCTCGCCCGACGAGGTTCACGCGTGAAGCCCGTTCGTGTCCTCGAAGGTCGCGCCGTCCCGCTCGAGCGATCCGACGTCGACACCGACCAGATCATCCCCTCAGACTGGCTTAAGCGCGTCGAGCGCACCGGTTTCGGTCGCGGCCTGTTCAGCGAGTGGCGTGACGACACGACCTTCGTGCTGAATCAACCCGAGTACGCCGGCGCCACCATCTTGGTGGGGGCGGCGCGTTTTGGCACCGGATCGTCGCGCGAGCACGCGGTGTGGGCGTTGATGGACTACGGCTTTGGCGCGATCGTCGCTTCATCCTTCGGCGACATCTTTCGCAACAACTCCTCCAAGCAGGGCTTGGTCACCGTGCAGCTAGACCCCCGCGAGGTCGACGAGTTGACCCAACTCATCAAGGACGATCCGACTCGGCTGGTAGTCGTGGACGTTGAGTCCCTCACCATCGAAGTACCCGAAGCGGGGTGGAGAAAGAGTTTCTTTCTCGACCCCATGACCCAGGAACGACTGATCCAGGGCTGGGACGACATCGGTCTCAGTCTGCGGCGCGCCGACGAAATCACCGACTACGAGGCGACCAGTTCCGCGCCCAGCCTCGACGGAGTCTTTGACGCCAACGGTCACGCCGTTCGCTCCTAGGGCCGGTACTAGCGACGACGATTGGCGGCCGAGACGACGGCCTCGAGCGAGGCGTCAAGAATCGACGAGCTGGTACCCATCCCCCACCACGTCGAGCCGTCATCTCCTTCGGCTTCTACGTATGCGGCGGCCGAGGCCGCAGAGCCCTCGGTCAGGGCGTGCTCGTGATAGTCGCGGATCTTGAAGGAGATCCCGAGATCATTTCGTAGAGCCGCGATCATCGCGTCGATCGGACCATTGCCCTCGCCCTTGATGGTGACGTGCTGCTCGTCAACGAGCAGTTGGGCAAAGATGCGCGTCTGGTGACGGTCGGCGGCGACCTCCGCCGACAGAAGGGAGATCGACGCAGCGCCGGGCTGGTAGGTCTCGACAAAGGTCTCCCAGATCTCGTGGGGCGTAACTTCGGTGCCTGACTCCTCACTTAGCTCTTGAACTTTCTTGGAGAACTCCACCTGCATGGAGCGAGGCAGGTCCAGACCGTGGTCCGCTTGGAGCAAGTAGGCCACTCCCCCCTTGCCCGACTGAGAGTTCACGCGGATGATCGCCTCGTAGGTGCGGCCCGTGTGCTTGGGATCGATGGGCAGGTAGGGCACCTCCCAGTACGTGTACTTGTCGCCGATGGCGGCCATGCCCTTTTTGATCGCATCCTGGTGGGAGCCAGAGAACGCCGTATAGACCAGATCACCCACGTAGGGGTGGCGCACATGAACGGGTAGGCGATTGGCGTACTCCGCCACATGGCGCGCCTTATCGATGTCGCGAATGTCGAGTTCGGGATCGACGCCCTGGGAAAAGAGATTGAGGGCGAGAGTGACGACGTCCACGTTGCCGGTGCGCTCACCGTTGCCGAACAGCGTCCCTTCGACACGATCCGCGCCCGCGAGCACGCCTAATTCCGCCGCCGCCACGGCCGTGCCGCGATCGCTGTGAGGATGCAGGGAGAGGATCACTGACTCTCGCCGGTTCACGTGGCGCAGAAACCACTCGATAGCGTCGGCGTAGAGGTTCGGGGTGTACATCTCCACGGTGGCGGGA
>JBEKYI010000069.1:0-6795 GCA_049511155.1 Acidimicrobiales bacterium | reverse complement strand
GTCAGCGGTGAGGGCGACGGTTGGCGAAGGGACCAGCGTTGTACCAACGACCCGAGAAGCGCCACGGGGAAGGCTTGCTGTTCTTCACCCGGCGGCGCTCTTCGACCAGCAACTCTTCGGCCGCGGCGATGAGCGCAGCCATCTCGTCGGGTGGTAGCGAGGGTCGAGGAGCAAGACCGTAGTTCATAACGGCATGTTCCCGTGCTTGCGCTTCGGTAGGTCCTCGCGCTTGCCTCGTAGGAGGTCGAGGGAACGAGCAAGAATCTGACGAGTCTCGGCGGGGTCGATCACGTCATCGATGAACCCACGCTCCGCCGCAATGTACGGCGTGGCATAGCGCTCTTGGTAGTCGTCGACCAGTTGGGCGCGTAGGGCCTCCGGGTCATCGGCCGACGCCAGGTCGCGACGGTACACAATGCCCACCGCCCCGGCTGCGCCCATCACGGCGATCTCGGCGGTGGGCCACGCGAGGGCCAGGTCCGCCCCGATGGACTTGGAGTTCATCACGATGTACGCCCCGCCGTACGCCTTACGGGTGATAACCGAGATGCGCGGCACCGTGGCCTCGCAGAACGCGTAGAGCAGTTTCGCGCCGTGGCGAATGATCCCGCCGTACTCCTGGTCGACGCCGGGCATGAATCCGGGCACGTCGACGAAGGTCACGATCGGTACGTTGAACGCGTCACAGGTGCGCACGAAGCGGGCGGCCTTTTCCGATGAGTCGATGTCAAGCACGCCCGCCAGAATCTGTGGCTGGTTCGAGATGATGCCTACCGTGTAGCCGTCGATTCGCGCGAACCCGCAGGTGACTTGCTGGGCGTAGCTCGCCTGCACCTCCATGTAGTCGCCGCCGTCCACGACCGAGGTAATGACCCTCTTCATGTCGTAGGGCTGATTCGGCGACTCGGGCAGCAGATCGCGTAAGTCCTCGCAGAGCCGGTTCGGATCGTCGCCGGTCAAGATGCGCGGCGGCTCTTCCATGTTGTTGGCGGGCAGGAAGGACAAGAGGTAGCGCACTTCATCGAGCGCGCTCTTCTCGTCGGGCATCACGAAACTGGCCACGCCCGACTTCGTCGCGTGCGTTTGCGCTCCCCCCAACTCCTCGAGGGTTACCTCTTCACCCGTCACGGCCTTCACGACGTCGGGCCCGGTGATGAACATGTGGCTCGAGTCCTTCACCATGACGATGAAGTCGGTGAGGGCCGGTGAGTACACACCGCCGCCCGCGCAAGGCCCCAAGATGACCGAAATCTGAGGCACCACGCCCGAGGCGCGCACGTTGCGCCGGAAAATACCGCCGAACGCGTTGAGGCTGGCCACACCCTCTTGAATGCGCGCTCCCCCGCCATCATTGAGACCGATCAGGGGCAGACCCATCGTGTTTGCCAGATCCATCACCTTGTGAATCTTCTCGCCGTGCGTCTCTCCCAGCGCGCCGCCGAAGACCGTGAAGTCCTGAGAGTAGACGCACACCTTGCGACCGTCGATCTTGCCGAAGCCGGTGATGACGCCGTCGGTGAAGGGGCGCGAGTTTTCGAGTCCCATGCCGGATGCGACGTGACGATTGAGCATGTCGAGTTCTTGGAACGAGTCCTCGTCAAGCAGATACTCGAGTCGCTCGCGCGCGGTCATTCGACCCTTGGCGTGATGACGCTCAATTGCACTTTCTCCACCGGCGACTCGGGCTTCGGCCTTGAGGGCCTCAAGCTCTTTCAGGCGCTCGGCCATTGAGTGCTCCATATGGAATCAGGCTAGCCACGACAGTCGATGAGAGAGAGAAGTTTGTGGGCTCTAGGACGCGCCTCAACGCGATCATCTTGTCGCCACAAGCGTTACCGCAAAGTAGGAATTTTCTCTTACCAACAAGTAGAAAACGCCAACCAGCGAGTAACTTCGATCGTCGTTGCACGGCGCACGCGTTCGTCTCGGATGCGTCGGCGTGCGAAACGTCTAACGTCATTTCGAATCGTCCAAGGAGTTCGCATGTCCAAGAGTGTCATCGTCACGGGGAGCCGAACCGCGATCACCAAACTCGCCGGAGCCTTCGCCACCCTCAGCGCACAAGACCTCGGCGGAGCGGCGATCCGCAGCGTGCTCGAGAAGTCCGGCGTAGATCCCGCCGAGATCGACGCGGTACTGATGGGCCAGGTCATCCAGGCCGGACAGGGTCAGATCACGGCTCGCCAAGCGGCCGAAAAAGCGGGCATCCCCCTGAGCGTGCACGCCACGACCATTAATAAGGTCTGCCTGTCGGGGCTCCAGACGATCTACCTGGCCGACCTGATGATTCGCGCGGGCGAGGCGGACATCGTCATCGCGGGCGGCATGGAGTCCATGACCAACGCCCCGTACCTGCTGCCCGGAGCGAGGGCGGGTTACCGCCTCGGTGATCAGAAAGTCTTCGACTCGATGATGCTCGACGGACTCACGTGTTCCTTCGACCACTGCGCAATGGGACTCGCGACCGAGCGCTACAACCAGGGACGCATCTCGCGCGCTCGCCAAGACGAGTTTGCGGCCCGTAGCCACCGCCGCGCGGCCGCGGCTATTGCCGCGGGACTCTTTGACGAGGAGATCACTGCCGTGTCGGTGCCCCAACGCAAGGGCGATCCAATCGTCGTTTCGCGCGACGAGGGCGTGCGCGCCGATACCACGCTCGAGGGACTGAGCCAGCTTCGCGCCGCTTTCGAGAGCGACGGCACGATCACGGCCGGCAACGCCTCACAGATCTCCGACGGCGGCGCCGCGGTCCTGGTCATGTCGGCTCAGCGTTGCGAGGAACTCGGTCTGTCGCCCCTAGGCGAACTCATCGGTTACGGCCAGGTCGCGGGGCCCGATACCTCCCTGCTCATGCAACCCTCGCACGCGATTCTTCAAGCGGCGCACAAGGCCGACGTCGCCGTGAGCGATCTCGATCTGATCGAAATCAATGAGGCCTTCGCTGCGGTGGCGCTCGCCTCCATCGATGACTTGGGCGTGAGCGAAGAGATCGTCAACGTCAACGGTGGCGCCATCGCGCTCGGACACCCCATCGGCATGTCGGGAACTCGACTCGCGCTAAGCACGCTGCTCGAGCTGCGTCGCCGCGGCGGCGGGGTTGCGGCGGTCGGTCTGTGTGGCGGTGGCGGTCAGGGCGACGCGGCCATCTTGCGCGCCCTCTAGACCTCGGGCACGTATCGAGTCACGAAGCCGTAGGGCCCTGGTCCAATCGGCTCGCCGTCGCGTAGCTCGAGCACGTACGCGCCGGCGAGCGGGTACTCGCGGGAGAACTCGAGTGGCAGGTCCTTGGTCAACATCACGAGCAAGTCGAGCACGGTCGGGTTGTGTCCCACCACCACGAGCGAGGTCGTGACCGGATCGATCGCCGCCAAGTCGATGAGGACGTCTTCGGCGCTCACGTGACGCAGTCCGTTGTAGATCAGCGTGCTCTCCTGAAAGCTCGCCACGAAGGGTGTCCCCTCGAAGGCCTCACGAAAAGTCTCCTTGGTCCTCGCGGCCGAACTGACGAGGGCGGCGGCGGGACCGAATCGACCGAGCTCCTTGTCGTCGCTCGCCCAGGTGCGCAACTGGCGACACTGGCGATGTCCCTTGCCATTGAGTTCGCGTGCGAAGTCCGAGCCGTCGCTCGAATTTCGTTCCGCTTTGGCGTGGCGGACGATGGTGAGAAAGCGCACGCCTACAGTTTGGCCCAGGCGTCAGACCGCGCCGCGGCGCGCGAATCGCTTAGTCGCTGAGGACTCGCCGACCGTCCAGCGCCCGACCCAAGGTCAGATCGTCCGCGAACTCCAGGTCACCACCCACTGGCAGTCCGCTGGCCGGTTGGGACACGACCAGACCCGGCACCTGTAACAAACGGGACAAGTACATGGCGGTGTGATCACCCTCGACGTTGGAGTTGAAACAAAGAATGACTTCCTTCACCGGTCCGTGAAGCCGCTGGAGAAGCTCCTGAATCCTAAGTCGATCAGGTGTAATGCCTTCAAGAGGATTCAAGACGCCGTGGAGCACGTGATAGGTCCCGTGAAAGGCGCCCGAGCGCTCCACTGCCGCCACGTCGGGTGGGCTCTCGACGACACAGATAGCGGTCTGGTCGCGCCGCGAGTCCGCACAGATGGGACACAGACCACCCGACTCCGCGATGTTGCAGCACCGCTCACAAAACGACAACTTGAGCTTCATCTCACTGAGCGACACCGCCAGTCGCTCGACGTCCTCGCTGGGCTGGCGCATCAGCCAAAAGGCAATGCGCTGGGCCGACTTTGGTCCGACGCCAGGAAATCTCCCCAGCTCGTCAACCACCGACTGCAGAGCGGGCGGGTAACTCACGAGATCTCCTGGGCTCCGGGAAACATCTCAGTAATAAGGTGATCGGCCGCCGAGGTAACGACGACCGCAACGTCGTCGGCGTGCGGGGCGTAGTCGGCGTCGTCAACCGGCGTGATCTCTTCAGGCTCGACTCGCTTGGTCGTGCGCAAAGGTGCCGCGTCGGCCACGAGCGTGGAGTCAACCGTCCAGTGCAGGGTGAAGGACACTTTGAACTCGTGCTCGAGCGCGCTCTTAAGACCCTGGGAGATCATTTCGGTGTTCTGGCGCATCTCCTCACTGGGCACGGCCACGGTCAAGAGCAGTCCCTCGAGTGACTGCACGTGGGCCGCGCGCAGCAGCAGCTGCGCGGCGCGCGAGGTTCGGGGCACGACGCGTGAGGTGAAACGCTCTCGTACGTCGTCGAGCGTCACCGGAATCGATTCGTTCGAGGGTGGCTCCTCGTCGTCGACCATGTCCTTCGACGTGCTCACCGGCGCGTCGGGCATCGTGGGACTCTGCTCGGACGAGGAGAGCACCGGCGACGGGGCCGGAGCAGTGACCGACGAGCCGATGGGTCGCAGGGCAGGTGCGCTCGACGGAGGTGAGGGCGCGGGGCGAGTCGAACCGCGCTCTAAACGAGTCAGGCGCTCCTCTAACGCTTCGAGTGAACTGTCGAGCTCGGGTTTGGTGAGACGCACCATCGCGACCTCAAGGGTCACCATCTTGTTGGGGGCGCTCTTCATCTCTCGAATCGAACGCCCAACGGTCTCAAGAATTCGAACACTGCGCGCCAGTCCGAGCTGAACGCCCCACTGCGCCAAGCGATCTCGATCAGCGTCCACGGCGTCGGCAACCTCCGGGGCAACTTGAAGCAGGAAGGTCTGGCGGACTTCGCCGGCGAAGTTCTCGGCCAGCTGCTCGGGGTCCCAGCCCTCCTTGGCCAGGACCGACAGCGCCTTCAGCGCTCCCGCGGCATCGCTCTTGACGAGTGATGAAAAGAGGGCGTCAAACTCTGGCTGGCTCTCGGCGATCGAACCCGTGGCGAGGAGTTGGTCGAGCGCGCTCAGGGCGTCGCGCGCCGAACCCTTACCCAACCGAACGGCAGCCTCGATCGTGGCGTTGTCCGCGCCGAGACCCGCTGCGCCCTTGACGTCATTAAGAAGGGTCGCGAGGGTGTCAGCTCCGATCAGTCGAAATTCGAGGTGCTGCGTGCGAGAACGAATGGTGGGCAGAACCTTGTGAGGATCCGTGGTAGCGAGCACGAACACGACGTGCGGCGGGGGCTCTTCCAGGCTCTTGAGAAGCGCAGCCGATGCGGCCTTCGAGAGCTGATGGACTTCGTCGAAGATGTAGACCTTCCAGCGCCCCGGCGTGCCGTGCCAGGCCCCCGAGGTGATCTCACGGATGTCGTCGACACCGTTGTTCGACGCGGCGTCGAGCTCGATGACATCCAGGGATGTTCCCTTGGAGATCGCCACGCAGCTGTCGCAGACGCCGCACGCGTCGCCCTCGACGGGATTCTCACAGTTGAGCGCCTTAGCGAGGATTCGCGCCGTGGTGGTCTTGCCCGTTCCGCGCGGTCCCGAAAAGAGGTACGCGTGAGAGACGCGATCGTTTTTGACCGCCCCCTGTAGCGCGCGCACGACGTGATCCTGGCCCCGAAGTTCGGCAAATCGACCGGGGCGAAATCGCCGGTAGAGAGACGTGACTCCATCGAGTGAAGTGGGAGTCGCCTTTGCTTCAGCCATGAAGCGATGCTAACGGGAGGCTCTGTCGTGCCGAGGTCCAAAGCAGTGGCCAGGCGATCCGTGGCACCCAACACAGTTCGCTGAGAGCTGCTGGCTTCCACCCCTGACTCGGTTCACGAAAGGTCGTCGCACGGGACCCGACCACCGCTTTCAACCTCGGCGAATGTAGGTTACCGGAGATCGCTCAAGCGAGGCTCGGGTAGCCTTGCAACCCGGTGTTCATTTCACGGTGAGTGCCTTTGGAGGAGTGCGAGAGCGGCCGAATCGGCACGATTGGAAATCGTGTGAAGGGAAACCTTCCGTGGGTTCAAATCCCACCTCCTCCGCCATGGACGCTTCATTACGACTAGGGGCGAAGCGCCGGTGGTTTGTCAGTCCGTCGTGCGACCATCTTCCCCCGCCCGACGCGCATCGCGCCGCGCGGGGGAAGATGGTCGCCTTTGTAGTTACTTAGCGCTGGCTGTAGCGAACATCAAAGGACTTCCCGTTCGCCAACGTGATCTTGAAGGTATGGACGCCCTTCGCCGTTCCTAGTTTCACCGTCACCTTGACGCTCAGTTGCGTGCCGCTGTCGCGCGAGACCTGTGCGATCGTCGCGTGACCCGTGCTACTGATGATCTTGGGTTGGCCGTAGAAACCCGCGCCGAGGATGGTGACGGTTACCGTCTTACCCCCGACCGCCAGACCAACGACTTTTATGGCATGCGGTACAACGACCGGAGGGGGTGTGATCAATGGCGTA
>JBEKYI010000068.1:0-6944 GCA_049511155.1 Acidimicrobiales bacterium | reverse complement strand
ACATCGACTCGCCCGCCACGACGATGGTTCCCTCGTCAGCGTCTTCAAGACCGGCAATGAGGTTGAGGAGCGTGGACTTTCCGCAACCCGAAGGTCCCATTAAGGCGACGAACGATCCGCGTTCGACGGTGAGGTCGACGCCACGCAACGCGCGCACCGGGGCGAGCTCGGCTTCGAAAGTCTTGCGAACTCCTCGCACCGCGAGCGCGGGCAGGGTGAGTTGTTCGTCGCTTAGTTCGCGTCGTATGGACGTCATAGTGTTTCTCCTTCTCGGGCCCCGCTGAGGCGTGATTCGTCGATGGCAAGAATCTTGTAGGACACCACGGGGGTGTCGCGGCCCTTGACCAGTTGCGCGTCGAGCGCAATCGTCGCCACCTCCAACGTCAGGGCTAACTTCGTGGGCTCAGACAGGACTGTCTCACCGGCTGAGGCCAACTGCTGGAGACGCTGCGTGAGGTTGACTGTGTCCCCGACCAGCGTGTACTCGAGGCGTTCTTCGGATCCAAGGAGGGCAGCCGCTACTTCTCCCGTGGACACGCCGATGCCGAGGCCAAAGACAGGACGGCCCTCGTCGATCCACCGTACGTTGATCTCGTCCTGGAGGGCGTGCATGTCGGCCGCCGCCAGGACCGCGCGGTCCGCGTGGTCGTGACTGGGCACCGGTGCCCCAAAGACCGCCATCACCGCGTCACCAACGAACTGCATGACCGTTCCTCCCTGCCCAATAATGGCGCGATTCATGGCGGCGCGGTGGGTGTTTAATTGGCCCGCCAACTCACTGGGATCGGCGTGTTCTGCGATCGTGGAGTACGAACGGATGTCACTCATGATGACGGTCACGTCCAGACGTTCGGTTTCGCCGATACGTCGGCCCTCATGGCGTAGTTTCTCGGCGATTCCCCCGGGCAACAGCCGCGAGAGGGACTCGCCCTGCTCTTCGCGGTCCACGATGGACTGATGCAGGTTGCGAAGGCGATCGAGCGCGCCTTGGTGTCCCGCGCTGACCTCCTGAGCGAGCTTGAGGAAGAGAGCTTGTACTTGGGCATCGACGGCCTCGGGGGTGAGTCGGCGAGCGGCGGCGATCGCCTTGATCGGTTTGCCCTCGGCGACGAAAGCGAGGAGCGCCTCGTCGGACTCCGAGAGTTCGCTGTTGGACGTCACGGGCCGCATGAGCGCCTCGACAATGGTGGGGTCAAGGGCGGTGCCACCGGTGGCGACCATGCGGATGGCTTCGATCAACTGATTCCCCTGGGCCAGGTGGTCCTTCAAGAGATAGCCGTATCCGGCCGACCCTTCGGCCAGCAGAGCGACGGCGTATTCAGGGTCGTCGTACTGACTCAAGATCACGATGCCCGTGCCGGGGTGGCGCTTACGTACTTCCTTAGCCGCTTCGATGCCTTCACGGTTAAAGGACGGCGGCATGCGTATATCGGTCACGAGCACATTGGGCGCGCTGGCGCTGGCGCCACTGACGGTCTCGTCATAGTCCGAGGCGACACCGACGATCTGCAGATCGGCTTGACGATCGATGAGTGCGCGCACGCCTTCGCGAACGAGCAGGTTGTCGTCGGCGAGAAAGACGGTGATGACCGAGTCACGCTCGAGGTCTGGATCGCTCACGTGAGAAGTTTCGCGGCGTGCGTCCGCGTCCACCAGGGGGCAAGCCCCCTCGTTCATGGGGGTGATAGGCCCACCCCGCAGGGTTGCGTCACCACTATTTACGCCCCTCCTCAGAAGGGCCACGCTGGGGTCATGAGATACCAGAGTTCAGTTACCACGTTGTCATGGATTCCCTCCGAAGCGGTTCAAGGGGGGACGCGCATCGCCTTTGATGCGGGCATGACGCACTACGACCAATCGCCGCCCGACGTGATCGAGGACTTAGACGCACTGCGCCAAGAGGATCGATTTCGATTCGCCAATCGACTATCGGCCGCAATTTCCGTGAACTCGAAGGGCGAGATCACGGGCGCCAGTTACACCGGCGGCGGCCTCATCGGCAGCACTCGGGTGAAGCTAGGTCCGGTGAGTCACGTCTTTGACGCGATCGCGCTACCGGACATCAAACAAAAGCCGGTATATGGCGATGGGTGGGTTCGCTTTACCCAGACGGCGGGTGGTCGCACGGGGATGCCCGCGCCGCGCCGGGTGCGACGTGCCCCCTTCGTGCAGTGGCAAGGCCCTCTCGCCTGGACGACGTTGTCGCTCACCATGTACGCGAACGGGGAGTCGAAGGGCGCGCTCGTCGGGGCCAGTCGTTTCCCGCGCCACTGGGTTTATGACGCCGACAATCGCCTGAGCGCCAAGTCGGGTCTCATCGACTTCACTGACTGGTACCGCAAGGCCTTCGGCAAGCAGACCCCCTGGGGTAGCCAGGACTCCGACGCGTTCGTCACGACCGTCGAGACAGCCCTGGAGAGAAATCTCTCGCACAAGCTCATGGCCGGAGCGGCCAAACCTAAGATCAAAAAAGTGAAGGCCGGAACCGTGCTGGTGGCTCAAGGGACTGCTGGCTCCGACGTCTTTTTGATTCTCGATGGGGTGTTGCGGGTGGAGGTGGACGGCGAACGCATCGCCGAATACGGGCCCGGCGCGATGCTCGGCGAACGGGCGCACCTAGAAGGAGGAGCGCGCACGTCGACGTTGGTCGCCGTCACCGAGTGTCGCGTGGCCTCGGTGCCCGCGGCCTCGCTCGATCGCGAGTCTCTCCAAGAGCTCTCCAGCGGGCACCGTCGAGAAGACGCGAACGTCGGTTAAGGGTGAGGGTTCACTTCCTCGGCGTCCGAGGATCGACGCCCGCACCGGGAGCTGAGTTTCTTCGCTACGGCGGTCATACCTCGTGCGTGGCGCTCGCCCACGACGGGGAGAGGCCCTCGCTCGTCCTTGACGCCGGTACGGGGATTCGGCGTCTTCCTGAATTGATGGCGGGCGAGGCCTTCTCCGGGTCGCTGTTGTTGACGCACCTGCACTGGGATCACGTCCACGGATTGCCGTTTTGCCAGGCGACTGATCGAGACGACGCACGGACTACCCTTTTCATTCCCGATCAGGGCGACGGTTCGGACCCGTTGACCCTCCTCGCCCGCGGAATGTCGCCGCCGCACTTTCCCGTGCGGCCCGACGAGTTGCGCGGCGAGTGGGCCTTTCGCGCGCTCGGCCCCGGAGACGTGGAACTGGATGGTTTTCGGGTTCGCGTCGAGGAAGTGCCGCACAAAGGTGGGCGCACGTTCGGCTTCCGGGTGAGCGACGACTCGTCGACGGTCACCTATATTCCCGACCACTGTCCGACGGCTGTCGGAGACGGTCCCGACGGACTCGGTGAGTACCACGAGGCCGCACTCTCGCTGTGTGAGGGAAGCCAGGTTCTGATCCACGACGCACAACTCGTGCGCGAAGAGTTGGCCACCGAGGGATACTTCGGCCACGCGGCGGCGGAGTATGCGGTTCAACTCGCCGAGCGACGTGGCGTCCCTGGCGTTGCGCTGTTTCACCACAAGCCCGACCGTACTGACGACGAACTCGACGCGATCGCCGAGCGTTTCGCGTCGTCGTCTGGCGTCGCTGTCGTTACTCAGTCGACGGTCCTGGAACTCTAGTGACCTCGGGGTCGCTCGACGCGGTCGTGGTCGGGTCGGGACCCAACGGACTCGCCGCCGCACTCACGCTCGCGCGCGCGGGACTGTCGGTTGAGATCTATGAATCGGCGTCGACGCCCGGCGGAGGATGTCGCACCGAAGAACTGACGCTGCCGGGCTTCTCACACGATGTGTGCTCGACCATCCAGTCGATGGTCGGCCTCTCGCCGTTCTTCCGCGAGTTCTCAGACATCACTGATGCCATCACCATGAGAGCACCCGACGTCGCGTTGGCTCACCCGCTTGATGACGGACGCGCCGCGTTCGTGTCGACCTCGCTGGAGGACACCGTGCGGGGCCTCGGCGTCGACGGTCGTTCCTACCGGCGGCTCTTTGAACCGTTGGTGAAGGATGCGCCGCGCCTGGCGGCGAGCGTCCTATCCCCGCTGCGCGCACCTCCATCCAACCCGCTCACGATGGCGCACTTCGCGCGATATGGTCTTCCCTCCGCCCAGCACTTAGCGAAGAGATTCTCGACTCCAGAAGCCAGGGCGCTGGTGGCCGGTGTCTGCGCGCACGCCATGTTGCCTCTGGACACGGCGGTCACTGCGGCCTTTGGACTTTTTCTCACGGTCACCGCTCACGTGGGCGGCTGGCCCGTGATCGAAGGGGGCAGCGGACAGTTGGTGAGTGTTCTCGTCGACGCGCTGGAGAAAGAGGGTGTGCAGATTCGCCTCGAACGACCAGTCCGCTCGATGAGCGATGTGCCGAACTCGCGGGCCACCTTGTTCGACACCTCGGTACCGGGTCTCCTCGCCATCGCAGGAGATCGTCTCTCTTCGCGTTACCAGAGATCAGTGGCGCACTTCGAACGTGGCCCGGGCGTCTTCAAGGTCGACTGGGCCCTTTCGGGTCCCGTGCCTTGGAAAGCTAAGGTCGCTCGACGAGCTGGCACCGTGCACGTCGGAGGGACCTTCGAGGAGGTTGCCGCGTCCGAAGACGACGTCGCGAAGGGACGACACTCGGAGTATCCGTACTGCATCGTGGTTCAAGCGAGTGTGGCGGACAGCACACGTGCCCCCGCCGGTCAGCACACGTTGTGGGCGTACTGTCACGTGCCGAACGGTTCGAGCGTCGACATGGCCGAGCGAATCGAGCGCCAGATCGAACGTTTCGCTCCGGGTTTTCGCGACCTGATACTGGCGCGTGTCTCGACGTCGACTGCCGAGAGCGAACAGCACAACGCTAACTACCTTGGCGGCGACATCTCCGGGGGCGCGGGCACTCTGCGTCAAACGATCTCTCGACCGGCCCGTCGCTGGAACGAGTACCGCACAGGTACGAAGGGTCTCTACCTCTGTTCCTCGTCCACCCCTCCGGGCGGCGGGGTGCACGGTATGTGCGGATGGAATGCTGCCCGAACGGTCCTGCGCGATCTTGAGGGCGTGCCTAACTCACGTGAGCCCAGGGTGCCCAGAGGCGTAGGGTGAGAGGCGCATGGTCTCTCGCATGGTTTCGCCTGACGCGTCGTCGTGCGCGAGAGCGCACCTCGCTGTTCGCCCTCGCGTTGCTGATTGGAGTGCTCGGGGGCATTGGCATGGCTTCGATCGCCGGAGCCCGCGCGACCGATGACTCCTATGAGACGCTGCTCTCGCGTTCCCATCCGTCGGAACTAGGCCTGACCTTCGGCGCGCCGATCTCTACCTCGGTGTTCTCCAGGATTCCCGGTATCACCCGCGTTGGAGTGGCGGACGAGACCTTCTTTGCACTCCCGCTGACGTCTCACGACACACCCAAGATTGGGGCAGGCAGCGTCACTCCAGAAGCTGGCCTTGATGGAGAGTTCTTCACCCAGGACCGAGTCGGCGTGGTCCAGGGGCGCATCGCCGACCCTCGGCGGGCTAACGAGTTCATGGCGACTGCTCTGGCTGAGCGGCTGATGAAGTGGCATCTCGGCGAAGTGGTCAAGATGGGTGTCTACAGCGTCAAACAGATCAACGGCAAAGGATTTGGGACCTCCAAGGTTCTTCCCAGCAAGGTCATTGACGAGCACCTCGTAGGGACGATTGTCTTTGACAACTCTGTCGTTCAAGACTCCGTGGATCAACAGCCGACGTTCTACGTCCTCACCCCGGCGGCCGCGGTGCATTTCACATCGGGACTTCAGTACGTGGAGTATCACTTTGCGTTGAGCGCGACGGCTAGTCAGTCCGCGGTGACCCATGCCATCATTCGCAAGATTCCGCCAGGAACGACTTACACCTTCACTCACCTGTCCGTTGCTGAGGGCGAGGTCAACCGCAGTGTGCGCCCGATCGCCCTAGCCCTGGGCGTCTTTGGAGCCCTGGCCCTCGTTGCGGCGCTGCTCGTCGGTCTTCAGATGATTGCCCGGCGCCTCTCGGCCGAACGCCGCGATGAAGAGGTAATGCGCGCCCTCGGTGCCGGTCGCGCCGCGTTGAGTCTCGACGCGATTCTGGCCCCGGCGCTCGCGACACTCGCGGGAATCCTTCTCGCGATCGGCCTGGCGACTGCCCTCTCGTCGCTAACACTGCTCGGACCAGTGCGCCCGCTCCTTCACGAAGGACTCAACTTCAACGCCTCAATCTTGTTGAGTGCGGCGGCCATCATGCTGGTGGTGCTCTTTGGGGCGACGTCGGTGATGGCGGCACGTCTCACGCCCGGCCGTCGAATCGCAACAGCGACGCGCGGACGTTCGCGGGTGACCCGAGCGGCGACGAGCGCCCCACTTCCGGTGTCGGCCGCGACAGGAATCAATTTTGCCTTTGAGTCAGGCACGGGTCGGCGCACGGTTCCGGTGCGTTCGGTTCTCGTGGGCATCGTGGTGGCGGTCACTCTCGTGGCGGGCACACTCACTTTCGCGGGAGGACTCTCGGCGCTCGTGTCACGTCCCGCGTTGTATGGATGGAACTGGAACTACACGCTGGCGTCGGCCAACGAAGTGCCGTCCCGAAGCGTCGCCGTTCTTCGTGAGTATTCGAAGGTTGTCGCGTGGTCCGGTGCAGACTTTGCCGACGTGCAGATTGACGGAGTGACCGAGCCCGTGTTGATCACGGGCGCGAACGCCGCGGTGGGGCCGCCTCTGCTCTCGGGCCATGAGGTGCGCGCCGCCAACCAAATCGTCTTGGGCGCAGCCACTATGGCGTCGCTGCACAAGCGAGTCGGTCAGAGCGTCACCATCAGCTATGGCGCCAAGCGCGACTATCCGGCTTATCTGCCCCCGAGGCGAGCCACCATTGTGGGATCGGCCACGTTGCCCGCGCTGGGCCAGTCCGAAACACTCCATCCGTCCATGGGGGTGGGTGCAGTCGTGGACGGGAGCGCCGAGCCGCCTGCCTTGCGGAAGGCCAT
>JBEKYI010000067.1:0-7040 GCA_049511155.1 Acidimicrobiales bacterium | reverse complement strand
GAGATGGATGAGGCCCGCGTCGGCGTCCACGCTGATCAGGTCACCGTCTCGTACCAGCCCGATGACGCCGCCGGCCGCAGCTTCGGGCGCGGCGTGCAGAAACACGGTGCCAAAGCTGGTGCCGCTCATGCGCGCGTCGGTGACGCGCACCATGTCGGTCACCCCGCGCGCGAGTAGCGGTTCGGGGATGGGGATCATGCCCCACTCGGGCATGCCCGGACCGCCGATCGGACCGGCTCCCGCCAGCACCAGCACCGCGTCCTCGGGGCACGTCGAGTCGACGCCCGTGCGCCGCGCGGGATCGTCCGCGTCCACGACGTAGGCGGGACCCCGGTGTTGGAGGAGTGCGGCCGTGGCGGCCGAGCGCTTGATCAGCGCGCCATCGGGGGCGAGGTTGCCGCGCACCACGCGAAACGCGCCCTCGGCGTCGACGGGATCGTGAGGTTCGTGGATCACTCCGCGCGGCTCCACCGCGCTCGCCTGGACATCTTTCATCGTGCGGCCATTGGCCAGGAGCACGTCGCCCACGAGGCGCGTGTCGAGAGCGCGAAACAGACTCGGAAAGCCGCCCGCGACATCCAGGTCTTCCAAGAGCGCGGTGCCGGATGGCTCGACGTCTACGAGCACAGGCGTGGCGCGAGAGACTCGATCCACGTCGTCTAAGTCGAGCGAGTAGCCCAGGCGACGAGCCATCGCAGTTAAGTGGATGACCGCGTTCGTCGAGCCGCCGATGGCGCTCAGCACAACCAGCGCGTTCTCAACCGAGTCTGGTGAGATCTGGGTGGTGACCGATGAGTGAGTCAGCGCAAGGGCGACGATGCGCTCGCCTATGTGTCGCGCGATGTTCGCGTGACGACCGTCACCCGCCGGTATCGACGTGGATCCCGGCCAAGCCAGTCCGAGCGACTCCGCGAGCGCACCCATAGTGGACGCCGTGCCCATGGTGTTGCACGTGCCCTTGCCGAGGGTGAGCGCCGCTTCGAGTTCGGCCCAGCGTTCGTCGGAGAGCTCTCCGGCGCGGCGCTGATCCCACAAGCGCCACAGGTCCGTGCCAGTTCCAATGCGTCGTCCTTCGAAGTACGCCACCGGTCGCGGACCCGAGACCAGCATCAAGGTCGGCAGGTTCGTGCTGAAGGCGCCCATGAGAGCTCCCGGCACTGACTTGTCGCACGCCGCGAGCACCACGACCGCGTCGAGGGGCTGGCTGCGTAGAGACTCTTCGAGTTCCATCGCCACGAGGTTGCGATACAGCATGGACGAGGGCTTCATGAGGTCTTCACCCAATGACATGACGGGGAACTCCACCGCGATCCCGCCCGCCTTACGGATGCTCTCCTTGAGGGGAGCTACCAAGTCAGCGAGAGGCTGGTTGCACGGATTGAGGTCACTGGCCGAGTTGGCGATGCCGATGATCGGTCGCCCCCCGTCGGCGTTGACCGCAGCGCCCCCCATTCGTAGCGCGACGCGGCTATCGAGGGCGACTTCGTCGTCGCCTCGCACCCAGCGGTCGCTGCGCAAGGTCATGGCTCGGGTACCCCAATTCCCTCAGCCCCCGGCTTGGAGATGGTGAGATCGAGGGCCGAGTCATCGAGCCACTCCAGGGCCAGCTGCGCACGCCGTACTTTCTCGCGCACGTTGCCCTCGACGTCGCTGCGCAGGTGTTCGCCCGCGGGGTAGACCGGTCGCGCGTTGCGCAGACCGAATTTGGCGTACAGGGGTGCAGCCACCTCGGCGATTTCTCCCAGCTCGTTGCCGCGCACGACGCCGCCCATGGCGTCGGGCGCCTCGAGATACAGATCGATCGGCGCGTCGCAGAGTGTGCGAATCTCAGCGAGCTCCGCGAGCGTGATGTCGCTGGGCACGTTGATAGTCGTGCCGCCCATGGCCACCAACTGGCGAAAGGTCACGGGATTCGAGGGCGCCAGAACCGCCGAGATCTTCCAGACAATGTTGCCAGGTAGTTCGCCGTCGTCCACCATGGAGCACAACACCTCCAAGAGTCCGGTGTCGGCGATCAGGAACCCTCGAATGCCCTGATCGACCGCGCGCAGCACATCTTCGATGGCGTAGCGCAACTGGTGATATCCACGCAGCCGCCCGAGGAGAACCTGACCCTCGGGTGCCTTGACGGCTCCGCCGACGCCATACTCTTCGCGCGGTCCCACGAAGAGATTGACCTCGAGACCCTCATCGGCGCCGATCTGAGCCATCTCGGCGAGCTCAGACTTGGAGAGCAGCATTGCGCCGCTGCCTTGGGACGCACGGTGTATCGGCACCTTGCGCTCGCGAGCTTCGTCGACCACCGCCTTGAGGGCTCCGGGGTTCTCGACGCTCGGAATCTCCACGCGAAAGTGGGCGCCATCGGGAAAGCGTGCCCCGCTCGCGGCCGGAGGAGACGCCAAAGCGCCGATTCGACGCGACAGGGCGTCGGAACCTCGAGGACTGCCCGCACCACTTTTCATGTTGGTCCCTTCTTCTCGACTACACGACTTTGACGGCACTGCGCAGTGAGCCGCGCGCACCTTCGAACAGGGGCCACGACGGCGTCGCACTGATGAGCTCGAGGCCACTTTCTCCCACGAGGTAGGTCTCTTCGATCTTGGCCCCACCGCTCAAACTGGGATTCCAGGCGATCGCCGTGTCGCGCTGGCGCACGAGCGACCAGAAGGGTGAGTCGATCTGGGTGGGTGCGATCTCAAACTCTCGCTGCTCAAATCCGATCGGTCCGCCCTGGAAGTGCTCACGCCACGCGCCGGGATATCCGGCCGCACCGTAGGCGTCAGCCAGGGCGACCACAGAATCGCCCCAGGATCCTCCAGGAAGAGATGCCGCGAGCACCGCGTCGAAGACGGCCCCGAGCATCTTGGTGAGCGTGACGATCTCGTCATTAGCGTCGCGCACTGCCAGCCGCGTGGCCGCCACGTGCAGCCCTCCGCGCCGAGCCACCACCACGGCCATCAGTGCGTCGTGCACAATCTCGCCGATCGCGAGGGGATGACGCAGGGTGCGCAGGCGAGCATCTCCGCCCACGATCAAGCACACCGCGTGAGCTCCCGAGGTTTCGAGAACGGCGCTGATTGCGGCCGCGCTGTCAAAGTCCGTGCTGGCCCCGGGTCGCCAGGCGTCGATACCGGCGCCGAGGGCCACGCCGACCACGACCCCAAGGTCGCGGAGGTCCTCTTGCTCAGGCTCACTCAGTGCGAGGCGGGCGCTGACCAACTCGACGCGCACTTCATCCCCGAGGCCCTCAATGTCGCTCAGCATCTCGCTCACGGAGGTTCCGGCGTACTGCGCGGCGAGGGTACGCCGAGCGGTCTCGTCAAACCACGGTGCGCTCAACACATCCCAACCCATCTCTCTCACCCCGAAGTCGGCTTGGAGGCGCGGCGCTTCGATCTCGCTAGTGATGAGGGCACGACCCGCGTCACTGTCGAGTGTCCAGACCGGGTCACTGGCAGCACTGAGGTCGATGGGGTCCGAGACCCCACCAGTGCGCCAGTTGACGGATCCGGGCGTTGTCAGCAGGAGGGGTCGTCCGTCGTGTCGGGCTCGTATCTCACCCGCGACGCGCTCCGCGGCTTTGGCGCGAAGGGCCACGCGATTGCGCCTGTTCGGCTCTACAGAACGGGTGTCGGAATTGATACATGCATCCAAGCACGTGACCAGAGCACCGTCAAGTTACGGACCCCGCAAATGTTCTGTTATCCGTATAGTGTTCTGACGTGCCGAACAATGGATACCTCACCGACAGTCGTTATCAAGTTCAATCGGTTGCGCGCGCCGCGCACCTGCTCAATGAGATCGCTGATCACGGCGCCGGAGGACTGAGCGTCACCGAGATCGCCGATCGCTTGGGTGTGGCCAAGAGCACCGCGCTCTCGCTCGCGCGCACTCTGGCCGCGGCCGGTCTGTTGCGAAACGTCGATCCGGGGCCTCGCTACGTGCTGGGTCTCAATCTTTTACGACTCGGCGATCTCGTTGGTCAGCAAACCTCGATCGCCGAACTCGCCCTCCCGACGCTGCGCGACCTTTCATCGATCACCGGCATGACGGCCCGACTCGCGACGAACCAAGCGGGCTATCCGGTCTTCCTCGAGCGCATTGACGGTGAAGGTTCGATTCGCTTTCACGCGCCGCTCGGTCAACGCGAACAGCCTCACGCAACCGCGGCCGGGAAGGCCATATTGGCGTACCTCTCGGAGGACGACGTGCGCCGCGTGATCGGTGAAGCAGGGATGCCCCGCTACACCCCCAAGACCTTGACCGACGTGGACACGTTGCTCGGCGAACTCGAGCGCGTTCGTAGCGAGGGGTATGCGCTCGACGACGAAGAGGAGGCCGAGGGTGTGTTCTGCGTCGGTGCTGCGGTCTTCGATCATCAGGGAGTCTGTGTGGGCGCGATCAGCGTGACCGGTCTCAAGGTGGACGTTCCGCTGCGTGAAGTGCGCCAACTCGGCCTCACGGTGCTTGATCACGCCGACCGGGTGACCTCGATGTTGGGAGGCCTTCGACCGCGACTCGTGGTCTGAGGGATGAAGGCCTTCGTCGTACGAGAGCCTGGTTCCGCCGACGTTATCGAGTGGCCCGAGCCGACTCCGGGCCCCGGTGAGATCCTGGTGCGCCCGCTGCTGGACGGGATGTGTGGCACCGATCTGGAGCTGATCGACGGTTCCATCGATCCTGCGTACGTGCGCTACCCGCTGGTCCTCGGGCACGAGTGGGTCGGAGAGCTCGTCGACGACCCCGAATCGGAACGAGCGCCGACGATGGTGGTGGTCGAAGGCGTTATCCCCTGCGGCGAGTGCGCGGGCTGTGTGCGCGGTGACACGAATCTCTGCGATACCTACGACGAGATCGGCTTCACTCGGTCTGGCGCCCTTGCCGAACTGATCAGCGTCCCGTCTTCGCTCGTGCACCGACTCGTTCCGTCGGTGTCACTCGAAGACGCCGTTTTGGTTGAGCCGATGGCCGTTGTCTGGCGAGCACTCAGTCGATTTCCACTTCGCGCCGGTCTTCGCGTAGCGATCGTGGGAGATGGGACGATCGCTTTGCTGGCGACATATCTCGTGAGGCTCTTTTCGCCGTCGCGCGTGACCGTCATCGGCCGTCGCGAGGAGCAACGATTTTTGGCCCTGGAGGCCGGCGCCGACGACTTTCTGACCGAGACCCCGGACGACAGATTCGATCTGGTCATTGAGGCCGCGGGTAATGGCACTGCGGTTACCAGCGCCTTGGAGCTGTGCGCGCGAGGCGCCATGGTGATTCTGTTGGGCCTGCCGCCCCACGGCACGAGGGTCGAGATCGCTCCGGACGATCTTGTCAACGACGACGTGGTCATTCAGGCGAGCTTCTCGTACACGCGCCAGTCGTTCCGCGAGGTCGTTGATCGCCTTAACGCCAAGGAACTCCAACCCTCGTTCCTCATCACCCACCGCTTGGATCTCGGCGACGCCACGGCTGCTGTCTCGGCGCTACGCGAGACGCCGGGCGCAGAACCGCGCGGCAAGGTCATCGTCAAAGTTCGTTGAACTCGCGACAGGTTCTAGTTAAACCGTCCGCCGACGCCGATTCGAGTTTCGTGGACGTCGCCGTCGCTCAACTCGACGCGGTACGCTCCCGGTCCGGTTGTTGGATCAACGTCCGAGTCGCCCACCACGGTGGTCGGTTCGACGCCTTCGTACCAGATGCCCACGTGGTCATCGGTGGCGAAGGCGAGCGGCCCGAGGGTGCCGTCTTTCATGAGGCGATGCAAGAGCGGCCGACGTTGCTCTTCGGAGTCGTAGTGGACTCCGTTGGCGTAGGGAAGAAACCCGAGCGCGTTCGTGACGGGCTGCAAGGTGGGACCGAACGAGTCAGTCGTGCCACCGTTGTGCCAGCAGAGACTGCCCGCCGAGACGCCGCCGAGAATGACGCCGTGCTCCCACGCCTCGCGCATCGCGAGATCGACACCGTGAAGACGCCACAGGGCGAGCAGGTTCGCGACGGAGCCGCCGCCCACCCAGACAAAGTCACACGAGGTGAGTCGCTGGGTGGGATCGGCGGAAGGCTGGGTGAACAGCTTGAGCTCGGTAACGTCGCAGCCGGCGGCGTTGAAGGCTTCGTAGAGCACGGCGTACCACTCACTCGGATCACCGCTGGCCGTTTCGACCAGACACACGCGAGGTCGCTCCTTGTTCGTGAGCGCGAGGGCGCCCAGGATCATTTGTCCCAGGCGTGCGGTGCCCTGCACGGGACCAGGCACAAAACCGCCGGAGGTTGCGAGGATACGTTGTGTCGTCATCCACCCGTTCTATCGGAGAGGTGCTCTGGGTCCTGCCTAGTATCGGGGCGGACCCGTAAGGAGAATCATGGCCACAAGCGAAGCCGACCTGGACGTACTTGTTGACGACCTCATTTCGTCGTACCCGCCTGAATCGAGCGATCCCGTCACGTTCCTGGGCGAGCAGTTCGATCGGGGACTGGCCTGGGTGCACTTTCCCGAAGGCTTGGGGGGCCTGGGACTCACACCCGCGGACCAACTCCACGTGCTTCGTCGACTCTCCAAGGCCGGAGCTCCGAGTGCGGGGATGCGCAACATCATCGGCTACGGCATGGTCGCGCCCACCATCGTGAGTCACGGCACGGACGAACAGAAGTCTCGCTTTCTTCGTCCCCTCTTTACCGGTGAAGAGATCTGGTGCCAACTGTTCTCCGAGCCCGGTGCCGGTTCCGACGTCGCCACACTCGCGATGCGGGCCGACCGTGACGGCGACGAGTGGATCCTCACGGGCCAAAAGGTCTGGACGACCCTCGCCCACATCGCCGCCTACGGTCTCATCATCGCGCGCACGAATCCCGACGTGCCCAAGCACAAGGGCATCACCGCGTTCTTGGTCGACATGCATGCACCGGGCGTGGACGTCCGTCCGCTCTTCCAGGTGACGGGAGAGGCCGAGTTCAACGAGTGCTTCTTCCACGAGGTGCGCGTGCCGGATACTCGGCGCCTCGGCGGAGTCGGCGAGGGCTGGGGAGTGTCGATCACCACGCTGATGAACGAGCGC
>JBEKYI010000066.1:0-8215 GCA_049511155.1 Acidimicrobiales bacterium | reverse complement strand
GTGGATCTCGCTCCCGACGACGACGTCACGATGTTCTACACCTCCGGTACGACCGGACACCCCAAGGGGGCGGTGGGTTCGCACCGCAACGTCATCACGAACTTCATGAACCTTTCCTTTGGCGCCTATCGCGGCGCGTTGCGCGCGGGGGTGACGCCTGATCCTCTGGCGCCCAGCACGCAGAATGTTGGGCTCCTGAACGTGCCCTTCTTTCACGCCACGGGCTGTTTCGCCGTGTTGGTACCGAGCGCATTTGCGGGGACCAAGATCGTGCTGATGCATCACTTCGACGCCGGCCAGGCGTTGGAGGTCATCGAGCGTGAGCGGGTCACGATGATCGGCGGCGTGCCGACGGTCGCAATGCAGATCATCGATCACCCCGACTTTGCGCGCTACGACACCTCCAGTGTCACCAGCATCGCGTACGGCGGCGCGCCCGCGCCGCCGGAACTGGTGACACGGCTGCGTGCCTGTTTTCCGCTTGGGCTACCGAGCAACGGCTACGGACTCACGGAAACCTCAGCGGCCCTCGCCTCCAATCCGGGACTCGACTACGTCAACAAGCCGGCCAGTTGCGGACCGTGTTACCCCATCAACGAGGTGGCCATCGTGCCCGAGGGCTACGCGGGCGAGTTTCCGGGTGACGATGTCCCTCGCGGCCCCGACGTGCTCGGCGAACTGTGGGTAAAGGGCCCCAACGTGATCCGCGAATATTGGAACAAGCCCGAAGCGACCGCCAGCACCTTTACCAAAGAGGGGTGGCTGCGCACGGGCGACATCGCTCGAATCGACGACGAAGGGTTCATCTTCATCGTGGACCGCGCCAAAGACATGATCATCCGAGGTGGCGAAAACGTCTACTCGGTGATCGTCGAGGCCGCTATCTTCGAACACCCCGACGTTCAAGACTGTGCCGTCATCGGCGTGCCCCACCCCACCCTCGGTGAAGAAGTCGCCGCCGTCGTCGTGTTGCGGCCAGGTCGGGTAATGAACGCCGAAGAGGTCGGACGCCACGTGGCGGCTCGCCTCGCCAAGTTTGAGGTGCCGACCACCGTGATCTTTCGGTCCGATCCACTGCCGCGCAACCCTCAGGGCAAGGTCCTCAAGCGCGAGCTGCGCGACTCACTCGCCTAGCGGGTGCTTGGGGATTGACCGTGGCCGTGCGTGGGCCTGTGAAACTGGTGTGGTGACGGACACACCTGCGCTCACGGTCGCCGCGTTCGACCTCGACGGAACCTTGAGCGAGGGCGGAAGCGTCTTTAAGTGGCTGCGCTTTCTGCGCGGAGATCGTGCAACCTACTTTGCCAGCGCCTCTCTCGCGTTTCCTCTGCTCGTGGGCGCGATTCGTTCGGGCCGCTGGGCCGATCGGGCTAAGGAGCGTCTCTTTCACAAGTTGCTCGCGGGATTGGACCTGGCTGATGTTCGCGATCGCTCGCGCATCTTCGCCGTCGAGCACTTCGAGCGCCACGGGCGCGAATGGATGCTCGCTCGCCTGCGATGGCACCTCCAACAGGGTCACAGCGTGGTGCTCGTCTCGGCGTCGCCGCAGATCTACGTCGACATGGTGGCCGAGATGCTCGACACCTCCGGCGGACTGGGCACCCGTCTGGCGGTCGACGCGCGCAACCGACTTACCGGTAGCTACCTCGGCCAGAACTGCCGGGGGAAGGAAAAAATGCGCCGACTGGCCGAGTGGATCGACGAGACCCACCCGGACGGCGCGCCGATTGTGTACGCCTACGGGAACTCCCGGGGCGACCGTCGAATGCTGGGGGCGGCCACGTTCCCTTTCGACGTTGGTCGGCTCGGTCGATTTGGTGCCCTTCGTCGGTTTCCCCGCGCACGAAACGGACATTTCCCCGAGGACAGCGAGACCCCGGGTTCAGCTACTCCTGACGAATAGTCGCGCCCAGCTCGACGATGCCGCCCTCGCGACCGTCGTAGGTGACTTGCAGCGTGGCCGCACGCTCGCTCCAGGCCACCACGTTGTGCCCGAGCGGATCCGTGACGCCAACGTTGAGGTCGTAGACGCCATCGAGTAGTGGTACGTGCGACAGATCGACGACTACGTGATTGTGCCCAGGCGTGAGGTTGACCGGCGCGCCTTGGGCGTCGCTTCGACTCACCAAAGTCCCGTTGTGGGTGAAGAGCTCGATCACGAAGTTGCCGCTGTACGCGTTTTGGGAGACGACGCTCACGTCCAGGTGCAGGCCCGCGCCACTCTTAACCTCAAAGGAGCCCGAAGGCGTCGAGACCGACTCGATGCGAACGGTGCCGAGCAGGTGAGACGGGTCGTGCTCGACGGCGTCAGCCATGAGGTGCTCACGAAAGATGCGCAGCGAGTCACGAGTCGCGCCGTCAGCGATCATGTCGCCACCATCGAGGACGATCGCGCGATCACACAGCGCGCGCACCTGATCGGCGTTGTGCGTCACGAGCAGGATCGTGCGACCCTCCTGCTGGAAGCGGCGAATACGATCCACGCACTTGGCCTGGAAGCGCTCATCGCCTACCGCCAGAACTTCATCCACGACCAGGATGTCGGGATCCACGTTCACCGCCACGGCGAAGGCCAGTCGCACGTACATGCCGCTCGAGTAGAACTTAACCTGAGTGTCGATGAACTGCTCGATCTCGCTGAACGCAACCACGTCGTCAAAGATGCCGTCGACCATCTTGCGAGAAAATCCCAGCATCGCGCCATACAGATAGACATTGTCGCGACCCGAGAGCTCGGTCTGGAAGCCCGCGCCGAGCTCGAGCAGCGCGGCCAAACTGCCGCGCAGACGAATCTCCCCCGCCGAGGGCTTCAGGACCCCACAGATGCACTTGAGCAGAGTGGACTTGCCCGACCCGTTGTGGCCGACGATGCCCAACGTCTCGCCCTCGGAGACGGTGAAGTTGATGTTGTTGAGTGCATCAAAGACTTCGGTAGTTCCCGAGCGAGGATGCAACAGGCGCTCCTTGAGGGACTGATGTCGCTCATGGTGGATCTTGAAGTTCTTCGAGACGCCTTCGACGGCGATGACATCCACCATCTAGAGCACCGACTCGAAGTCACCCTCGAGGCGCCCAAAGATGGCCTCGGCGACGAAGAACGCCACGATCGAGAAACCGAGCAGCACCGCATTCAAGATGAGAAATTTGTCGTAGGACCAGGTCGGAAGCACGTCGATCAACGGGTGAGGAGCCACGGTGGAGTGCACGATCGTGTTCACGTAGAACACCCGCTGGAAGGTTACGACGATCAAGGTGATCGGGTTCAAGAAGTAGATCCAGGTGAGTCCGTGACGTTGAAGATGCGGAGCGATGGCGTGAGAGTACGAGTAGACGATCGGCGTCATCCAGAACCACAGTTGTAAGAGCACCTCCATGAGGTGCTTCATGTCGCGCAGGTAGACGTTGATCGCCGACATCACCACCGCGAGACCCGCGGTGAAGAAGTAGAGCGAGAGGAACGAGATCGGCAGAATCGTCACGAACTTCCACGCCGGCGCGTGCTGGACGGCCGCAACAAAGATGATCAGTACCGAGAGCTGGACGACGAAGTAGACGACCGCGGCGCCCACGTTGGAGAGGGCCAAGATCTCTCGCGGGAACGA
This sequence comes from Acidimicrobiales bacterium, assembly GCA_049511155.1. GTDB lineage: Bacteria > Actinomycetota > Acidimicrobiia > Acidimicrobiales > RAAP-2 > RAAP-2. The sequence goes on along the minus strand of JBEKYI010000066.1, from coordinate 4,613 downwards.
CACTTTCTTCACCAGCGCCGCACGGTCGACGATGACCCCCGTCGCCGTGTTCACCGAGTTCTGGAACATGTTCCACACCACGAGACCTGAGAACAGGTAGATCACAAAGTTGGGATAGCCGTTCTTCAGGAAGATCGAAAAGACCAGGTAGTACACACCCAGCGTGAAGGCCGGGGACACCATCGACCAGAACAGCCCGAGGGTCGAGTTCTTGTATTTGATGCGAATGTCTGAGACGATGAGCCCGAGAAGCAGTTCGCGGCGAGCCCAGAGGTTCGCGAGCCTCGTCGTAAGCGGGATGCGAGCGCTGACGACGCGCACCGGTAACTCCTCCGATGACCGAGTTCGCAGGCCCTCCCCGGGGGGTTGACTCACTAGACCCCTTGGCGAAGGGCCGAACGCTCAATCACTGCGTCAATGAAGCCATACTCCAGCGCCTCTTGCGCCGTGAACCAACGATCGCGGTCCGAGTCGGCTTCGATGCGCTCGACGGGCTGGCCGGTGTGGAACGAGATGCGCTCAGCCAGCGTCTTTTTCATGTAGATGATCTGCTCGGCCTGAATCGCGATGTCCGAGGCCTGCCCCTGCATGCCACCCATGGATGGCTGGTGCATGAGGATGCGGCTGTGCGGAAGCGAGAACCTCTTGCCCGGCGTACCGGCGCACAGGAGGAACTGGCCCATGGAGGCCGCCATGCCGATGCAGATGGTGCGCACGTCGCAGTTGACGTACTGCATCGTGTCGTAGATCGCCATGCCGTCGGTCACCGATCCGCCCGGCGAGTTGATGTAAATACTGATGTCTCGGTCGCGATCTTCGGCCTCAAGCAGAAGCAGTTCCGCGCAGATGCGATTGGCCATGTCCTGATTCACCTCGGAACCCAAAAACACGATGCGCTCGCGCAGGAGGCGCTGGTTGAGGTCGTTCGCGCCGTAATCAGTGATCGAGGAGTTAAGCATTGGACCAATCTACCGTGTGAGACCCGAATCTCCCGCCCTGGCGCCCTAGAGTAGAGACGCTCGCGGGCGTGGCGGAATTGGCAGACGCGCTGGTTTTAGGTACCAGTTCTTCGGAGTGTGGGTTCGAGTCCCTCCGCCCGCACGAGTGGCCATCCGCTCATCACGACCATTGCGTTCTCGCGAGGTGTCGGTACTTCTCCGTCGACCTGCTAGCGTGGGTGACGCTGGTTTATCGCATCTCGCGATAGAGACCGATTCGACACTTCTTTCGAGTTGGACTCACCTCAACTCGTAGGAGTTTCTATGTCTATGTCCTTTGCCGATCTCGGCGTGCCCGCACGCCTCGTGGAGCGATTGCGCGCCCGAGGAATCACTGAGGCGTTCCCCATCCAAGAGGCCGCCATTCCCGACGCCCTCGCCGGTCGGGACGTAGTGGGAAAGGCGGCGACCGGTTCGGGTAAGACCCTGGCCTTCGCCCTCCCCTTGCTTGCGAACCTCAAAAGGGCCCAACCGCGCAAGCCCACGGCCCTCGTTCTGGTACCCACCCGGGAACTGGCGGGCCAGGTACAAAAAGAGATCGCACAGCTCACCGATGATCGCGGACGTCGCGTCATCTGCATCTATGGCGGGACCTCCTACAACGTCACTCGCAAGGCCCTCAACTACGGCGTGGACGTCGTCGTGGCCTGTCCCGGTCGCCTCGAAGACATGCTCGAGCAGCGTGCCCTCGACCTCGCCTCGGTGACCACGGTCGTTGTCGACGAGGCCGACCGCATGGCCGACATGGGCTTCCTGCCCGCCGTTCGTCGCATCGTCGGCAGTACCTCGCCCCAGCGCCACGTGATGCTCTTCTCCGCGACAATGGGTCCCGACGTTTCGTCACTCGTTCGCGAGTTCACCCGCGACGCGAACGTCCATGACGTGGTCGCCGACGAAGCGCCCAGCGACGTCGAGCACTACTTCTGGCGCGTGCCCCGCGAACAGCGCGTTGACTTCACCGCCGACATCATCAAGGAGTATGAGCGGGCCATCATCTTCACGCGTACCAAGCACGGCGCGGACCGACTCGCTCGCCAGCTCGGTGAGCGAGGGCTCTCGGCCGTGCCCCTGCACGGCGATCGCACTCAAGCCCAGCGTGAACGAGCGTTGCGCAGCGTCAAGAATGGTCAGATTCAGGTGCTTGTGGCGACCGACGTCGCGGCCCGCGGCATTCACATCGACCTCGTGCCCGTGGTGGTGCACTACGACCCGCCGGCCCAGGCGACGGACTACCTGCACCGTTCCGGGCGAACCGGTCGAGCGGGCGCGACGGGCGTGGTGATCTCACTCGTCGGTGAGGACGTTGTCGGTCACACAAAGCGCCTTCAGCGAGCCCTCGGCATTGAGGCAACCCTGACGACTCGCGAGGACGCAACACCCATTCGCTTGGGTGTTATCGACGACGCCGTCGCCGCTCAGTCACTCGACGAGCGCCCGACTAAGCGTGGCCCATCTCGCAACGACCGCACCATCGCACGCGAGCCGCGTGAACGTCCAGCGCGGACTCGACGTGAGCACACGCCGCGCGACGCGGACCCGCGACACTCGCGCGGATTTGAGCGCAGCTCGGTGCCCCGTCGTGACTCGACTCCTCGCCGGGACGCCGCGCGGGCCGACTTTCCCAGTGCGGGGCGCTCGACCGGTCGCGGACGCGAAGCGGTTGTGAGTTTCTTCAACGACTCGAAGGGCTTTGGCTTCGCGAGCGACGAGAAGGGTGACGACCTCTTTATCCACTTCTCGAACATCCAGGGCGACGGCTTTCGCACCTTGAGTCAGGGCCAGACCATTACGTTCGAAGAAGCGAGCGGTCCCAAGGGCCGCGAAGCACGCAACGTGCGCGTGGTCGGTGGAAGTCGTCGCCGCTAGAGTCATCACCCATGGCTGACAAACCACTGGTTGAACCCCATTTGGGCACACCGCCCGACGACCTGGTCATCGACGACATCATCGTCGGTGACGGGATCGAAGCCGTTCCCGGCAAGCACGTCGTCGTGCATTACGTGGGTGTAGGCGCAACGAGCGGCAACGAGTTTGACGCCTCGTGGAATCGCGACGATCCCTTCGACTTCGACTTAGGTGCCGGCCAAGTCATTCAGGGGTGGGATCGCGGCGTCGAGGGAATGCGCGTTGGCGGTCGTCGTCGTCTCGTGATCCCCGCGCACCTGGCCTACGGCGAGCGGGGCGCTGGCGGAGTCATCGGACCCAACGAGACGCTGATCTTCGTGGTCGATCTACTCGACGTTCAATAGGCCGTCGGCGCGCGCAACTCATCGACGGCCAGCATGCGCTGGTAGTCGCCGTAACGCTCGGCACAGATCTCCGAGACGAGTCGCAGCCGATCATTGGGATTACTCAGCAACGCCCGGACAGCCGACTCCGTCGATTTGAGCCACGCCGGTTCGATGGGCACGTTGTCACAGCAGCGCTCCCCCACGATCGCTCGGGGATAGGGGTCGTCACTGAGCCACTTGACGACTTCGAAGCACTCCACACCTTCCGCCACGACAAGGGTCTGCCCGTTCGAGAGCCGGTGGGTGCCCAGAATCTCCAGCATCGAACCAACGAAAGTGCGCTGGTCATCCCCACCGACGTCCGATCCGCGCTCGATGAGGCACGTCCCGAATCGGCGCTCGTGCTCCACGTCCTCTAAGAGTCGGTGGTAACGGGGCTCAAAGACGCAGAGCCCCACGGTCTGATGCGGATATACCACCATCCCCAACGGGAACATCGCGATCGTGCCGCTCATCACCCCCCCACCCTACGGGTGAACTTTACTCGCGCAACCTACGACGCGGCGAGCTTTGCGGCGAAGGCGCGCAGCGCGCGACCGCGATGGCTGATGGCGTTCTTCTCATCCGCTTCGAGCTGCGCCAGGGATCGATCGCTGTTCTCCGGCGCGAAGATGGCGTCGTACCCAAAGCCCCCTTCGCCGATCCGCGAGAAGAGGATGTGTCCCGCGAGGACACCGTCGACCCACCACGCGGTGTCGTCGGGAAACGTGATCGCGATCACCGAACGAAAGTGGGCACCGCGCTGCGACGCGTCAACTCCGTCGAGCTCACGCAGGACCTTGCGCACGTTGTCATCGAAGCTCGCGTGTTCTCCGGCGTAGCGTGCGCTGTAGACCCCGGGCCGACCGTCGAGCGCGTCGATGAACAGTCCCGTGTCATCGGCGATTGCGGGCAACCCCGTCGCCCGCGTTAGGGCGCGTGCCTTAAGGAGCGAGTTGCCCTCGAGGGTTGTTTCGGTCTCCTCGACGTCATCGACCTCGCCCGGTCGCGAGAGCAGATCGATTCCCAGAGGCTCCAGGATTTGGCGCATCTCTCGGGATTTATGCTCGTTCGCCGTGGCTAGCACGAACGGGGCCATCAGCGAGGGGCGGGCGGGGTCGCGAGAAGCTCTCGCTGGGCGTCGTGAATTCGCCCGATGCCAATTGCAGCCAGGTCCAAGAGTGCACCGAGTTCATCGCGGTCGAAGGGCTCGTGCTCAGCGGTGCCCTGGACTTCGACGAACCGGCCTGAGCCGGTCATGACCACGTTCATGTCGGTATCGGCCCGCACGTCTTCTTCGTAAGGCAAGTCCAGCATCGCGACACCCCCCACAATCCCCACCGAC
>JBEKYI010000065.1:0-7573 GCA_049511155.1 Acidimicrobiales bacterium | reverse complement strand
GACCGGCACGCTGGGCCTATGAGATACCTAAGTTCCGTTACCACCCTGTCCTGGATCCCTTCCGAAGCCGTCCAAGGCTCGACGAGGTTGGCCTTTGACGCCGGCATGACCCACTATGACCAAGCGCCTCCCGATGAGATCGAGGATCTCGAGGCGCTGCGCCAAGACGACCGCTTCCGATTCGCGAATCGCCTCTCGGCGTCGATCCAGGTGAACTCCAAGGGCGAGATCACCGGGGCGAGCTACACCGGTGGCGGCATGATCGGCAGCACGAGGGTGAAGCTCGGACCGGTGAGTCACGTCTTTGACGCGGTCGCGCTGCCGGACATCAAACAAAAGCCCGTCTATGGGCCCGGGTGGGTGCGCTTCACCCAGACCGCCGGCGGTCGTACCGGGATGCCGGCGCCACGGCGAGTGCGCCGCGCGCCGTTCGTGCAGTGGAACGGACCACTCGCCTGGACGACTCTCTCGCTCACTATGTACGCGAACGGCGAGTCCCAGGGCGCCCTCGTCGGAGCCAGTCGCTTTCCGCGCCACTGGGTCTATGACGCCGACAATCGTCTGAGCGCCAAGTCTGGTCTCATCGATTTCACCGACTGGTACCGCAAGGCCTTCGGCAAGCAGACGCCCTGGGGCAGCCAGGACTCCGACGCGTTCGTGACCACGGTCGAGACCGCCTTGGAGAGAAACTTGTCGCACAAGCTCATGGCCGGTGCGGCCAAACCTAAGATCAAAAAAGTGAAGGCCGGAACGGTGCTCGTGGCTCAAGGGACGCCGGGTTCCGACGTCTTCTTGATTCTGGACGGCGTGCTGCGCGTCGAGGTGGACGGCGTGCGCATCGCCGAGTACGGTCCGGGCGCGATGTTGGGCGAGCGCGCCCATTTAGAGGGAGGGTCGCGGACCTCGACGTTGGTGGCCGTCACCGATTGCCGGGTGGCCTCGGTACCCGCGGCCTCGCTCGATCGCAGTTCGCTCCAGGAGCTTTCCAGTGGCCACCGTCGAGAAGACTTGAACGTCGGTTAAGGGTGAGGGTTCACTTCCTCGGAGTTCGAGGTTCGACGCCCGCTCCCGGTGCTGAGTTTCTGCGTTACGGCGGCCATACGTCGTGCGTCGTGCTGGCCCACGATGGAAAGAGACCTTCTCTCATCCTGGACGCGGGCACCGGCATTCGTCGGCTGCCCGAGTTGCTGGAGGGCGACGCCTTTTCGGGAACCTTGCTGATGACCCACCTGCACTGGGACCACGTTCACGGGCTGCCCTTTTGTACCGCGACCGACCGCGCCGACGCACGTACGACCCTGCTCATCCCCGATCAAGGCGACGGCTCAGATCCGTTGGAGCTCCTCGCGCGCGGCATGTCGCCACCGCACTTTCCTGTGCGGCCCGACGAGCTGCGCGGCGAGTGGGCGTTTCGCGGCCTCGTTCCGGGCGACTACGACTTCGAGGGCTTTCACGTTCGCGTCGAAGAAGTGCCGCACAAAGGTGGGCGCACGTTCGGCTTTCGGGTGAGTGACGACTCCTCGAGCGTCACGTACATTCCGGATCACTGCCCGACGGTCCTGGGAGATGGCCCCGACGGTATCGGCGAGTATCACCCCGCCGCCCTCTCGCTCTGTGAGGGCAGCGAGGTATTGATCCACGACGCCCAACTCGTGCGCGAAGAGGTGGCCGCCGAGGCCTACTTCGGTCACGCCGCCGCGGAGTACGCGGTGGCTCTGGCGCAGCGCACCGACGTGGCGCGCGTCGCCCTGTTTCACCACAAGCCCGATCGCAGCGACGAGGACATCGACGCCATCGTGCAGCGCTTCGGGTCATCGCGCGGTGTCATCGGCGCTACGCAGTCGACGATCCTGGAGCTCTAGTGGCCTCGGGATCGCTCGACGCGGTCGTTGTTGGTTCGGGCCCCAATGGTCTTGCCGCCGCCCTCGCGCTCGCGCGGGCGGGACTCTCCGTCGAGATCCTCGAAGCGGCGTCCACGCCGGGGGGCGGGTGTCGGACCGAGGAACTGACCCTGCCGGGCTTTTCCCACGACGTCTGTTCGACCATCCAGTCGATGGTGAGTCTCTCCCCGTTCTTTCGCGAGTTCTCCGATGTGACGAGGGCCGTCACGATGCGCGCGCCTGAGGTGGCGCTGGCCCACCCACTCGACAGCGGAGAAGCGGCCTTCGTCTCGACGTCCCTCGAGGAGACCGCCGAGGGACTGAGTGGCGATGCTCGCGCCTATCGCCGATTGATGAGACCGCTCGTGGACGACGCCCCACGCCTGGCGTCCGCCGTACTGTCGCCGCTGCGAACGCCCCCGTCGAATCCCCTCACGATGGCGCACTTCGCGCGCAACGGCCTTCCCTCGGCACGCCACCTGGCGAAGAGATTTTCGACCCCCGAGGGCCGGGGTCTCGTTGCGGGGGTCTGCGCGCACTCAATGTTGCGGCTCGACGCGCCGGTGACAGCCGCCTTCGGGATCTTTCTCACCGTCACCGCTCAGGTCGGCGGCTGGCCGGTCATTGAAGGCGGAAGCGGGCAACTCGTGAGGGCCTTCGTCGATGCGCTCGCGAAAGAGGGTGTCGAGATTCGCCTCGATCACCCGGTGCGCTCGATGAGCGACGTGCCGAGCGCTCGCGCCACCGTCTTCGATACGTCAGTCCCCGGGTTCGTTGCGATCGCGGGAGACCGCCTTTCGTCGAGGTACAAGGCTTCCGTTGCGAACTTCACACCTGGCCCCGGTGTCTTCAAAGTCGACTGGGCGCTGTCGGGACCTGTGCCGTGGACCGCCGAAGTGGCGCGGCGCGCGGGCACCGTGCACGTGGGGGGATCCTTCGAGGAGATTGCGGCGTCCGAAGAGGACGTGGCGCGCGGGCGTCACTCGAAGAGTCCCTACTGCCTCGTGGTTCAGGCGAGTGTGGCTGACGCGACGCGCGCACCCGCGGGACAGCACACGTTGTGGGCGTACTGTCACGTGCCCAACGGCTCTGATGTGGACATGACCGAGCGAATCGAAAACCAGATCGAGCGCTTTGCGCCGGGCTTTCGTGATCTCATCCTCGCGAAGGTGTCGACCTCCACGGCCGACGGCGAGCGTCACAACGCCAACTACCTGGGCGGGGACATCTCGGGCGGAGCTGGCACGCTTCGTCAGACGATCTTTCGGCCCGCCGTGCGCTGGAACGAGTATCGCGCCGGAGCGGGCCTCTACCTGTGCTCGGCGTCGACACCGCCGGGCGGCGGCGTGCACGGCATGTGCGGGTGGGGGGCCGCGCGCGCGGTCTTGCGCGATCTTCACGGTCGTGGCTAGCGCACGAGGCTCACCTATATCGAGCGGTCCGCCGTGTTGAACGCGGCGCGCCCAGCCTGGTTCCGCTTCACCTGGGGCCGCGCGGCCGAGCGTGTGTCACTCATCGCCCTCGTCCTCGTGATCGGCGTGCTCGGGGGACTTGGCATGGCCTTGCTCGCCGGGGCGCGCGCCACCGACGACTCGTACACGACGCTGCTCGCTCGCTCGGACCCCTCAGCGCTGAGCCTCCAAATCGGCTCGCCCATCTCGACCGCGAAGTTCTCCACGATTCCTGGCGTCTCCCACGTTGGCGTGGCGGACGAGACCTTCTATGACGTGCCGCTGACTCCAAAGGGAACACCGAGGTTTGGTTCGGGAAACGTGGTGCCCGAGGCCGGTCTGGATGGTGAGTTCTTTACCCAAGACCGCGTGAGCGTTATCCAAGGGCGCATGGCCAATCCCCACCGAGCCGATGAGTTCATGGCTACCGCCCTGGGTGAGCGCCTCATGGGATGGCACGTCGGCAGCGTGGTCAAGATGGGCGTCTATACGTTGAGCCAGACCGGATCCAAGGGATTCGGCACCGCCGCGGTGCCCCCGCGAAGGGTCATCGATGAGCATCTCGTGGGAACGATCGTCTTTGACAACGCGGTCGTCGAGGACTCTGTGGACCGACTACCCACGTACTACGTCCTCACACCGGCTGCCGCGAAGGGCTTCACGTCCGGGCTCCAGTACGTGCAGTACAACTTCGCGTTGCGTGCCTCGGCCAACCAGGCCGCGGTCGTACGAGACATCTTGCGAGCCCTTCCCAAGGGAGAGCTCTACACGTTCAACCATCTTTCGGCGACCGAGGGCGAGGTCGATCGCAGTGTGCGACCTGTGGCCTTGGCCCTGGGAGTCTTTGGAGCCCTCGCCCTTCTCGCCGCGCTGCTGGTGAGTGCGCAGATGATCGTGCGACGGCTTTCGGCTCAGCGCCAGGAGAGAGAGGTGTTGCGGGCCCTCGGCGCGAGTCCCTCGGCGCTCTTCTTCGACGCGATCCTGGCCCCGGTGCTCACCTCTCTAGCGGGGGTGGTCCTCGCACTGCTGATCGCGACGGGCCTCTCCTCAGTCTCCGTGCTGGGTCCCGTGCGTCCCTTGCTGCACGAAGGTACGAACTTCGATGCATCGATCTTGCTGGGGGTGGGCGCGATCCTGCTCGTGGTTCTCGCCGCGGGGAGTGCAGTGGTGGCACTGCGTCTCGCGCCCGGACGCAGTGGCCCCACGAATCCCCGCGGTCGGTCTCGGGTGACGCGACTCGTGACCGCGGCGGGGCTGCCGGCGTCAGCGGTCGCAGGGGTCGGCTTCGCCTTTGAATCCGGCTCGGGGCGGCGCTCGGCGCCGGTGCGCTCGGTCCTCGTCGGGATCGTCATCGCCGTTACGCTCGTGGCGAGCACGTTGACCTTCTCGGGTGGCTTGTCAGCGCTGATCTCGCATCCCGCGTTGTATGGGTGGAACTGGAACTACGCCCTCGCTTCGGGCAACGAGGTCCCACCAAAGAGTCTGGCCGTTCTGCAGCACTACTCTCGCGAGGTCGAGTGGACGGGGGTGAACTTTGCCGACCCGCAGATAGACGGCGTGAGTGTGCCCGCCTTGATCTCGCCCGCGAACGCCGCCGTCGGGCCGCCCATCCTCTCGGGACACGAGGTTCGAGCGGCGAATCAGGTGGTCTTGGGGGCGGCAACGCTGTCGGCCCTGCACAAACGCGTGGGACAGACCGTCGTGATCAGTTACGGTGCCAAGCGCGACTACCCGGCCTACCTGCCGCCGACTCGCGTCACAATCGTCGGCTCGGCCACGTTGCCGGCCGTCGGTCAATCAGGCACGTTTCATCCCTCGATGGGCGTGGGGGCCATCCTCGATGCAGGAGCCGAGCCTGTGGCCCTGCGCAAGGCGATTCGATCGGAGCAACTTCTCGGGGGCGACGACATGGACTTCGTGCGATTTCGCCGTGGCGTAACCCACGAAGAGGGGCTCGCCATCGTCGCCAAGGCCGCTCGGGCCGGGGACGCGGAGTTCGCGGCGGTGCCTAATAATGCGGGTGCGGGCGACACCGTTTCGGTCCTGAGCGTTCAGTATCCGGCGGAGATCATTAACTATCGCTCGATGGGCAGTACGCCCTTATGGTTGGCCCTGACCTTTGCGATCGGGATGACCATCGCGTTTGGTCTGACCATCACGTCATCGGTTCGACTGCGTCGACGTGACCTGGCCCTGCTCAAAACTCTCGGCTTCACTCGCGGGCAAATGCGTTCGTCCATTGCCTGGCAGGCGAGCGCTTCGGTCGCCACGGGAGTCGTTGTGGGCATTCCGCTCGGCATCCTGCTGGGTCGGGAGCTCTGGACCGAGTTTGCGAAGGAGATTTACGCCGTGCCGTTCGCCGCGATACCCACACTCTCGCTCGTCGTGTTGGGAGTGGGCGCCCTGGTTCTCGCCAACCTCGTCGCACTCATCCCCCAGTACCTCGCCGCGCGAACGCCCGCGGGCATCGCTCTGCGAGCCGAGTAAGTAACGTCGCGCGTCGCGAGGCGACCTCGCGCGTTACTCCGAGCGGAACGTCAAGCCCGGCGACGTGCGAGCGGCGCTGCGACCGGGCCAGGTGGCCGTGAGGATCGAGATCACGATCGTGCCGACTCCGACCAGCGTCAGGGCACCGACGGGCACCGTGGGATACGGGACGGCATTGATGTCGCGGGCGAAGAGTGTCCAGAGTTCTCGACCAAGCAGGATGCCCAGTGGAATACCGACCAGCACGCCGACGAGCGCATCGACGCTCGCCTGGTAGACGATCGCCGAGGCCGCCGTTCGTCTGGTGAGACCCAGCGTCTTCAATATCGCCAGGTCTCGGCGCCGGCGACGTACCGAGGTGATCAACGTCACGGCCAGTGCGCCCACCGCACCGAGTGCGAGTGCGGCTGCCAGCAGTACCGGGGTCGTCCCGATGGACCGGTAGTCGACGATTTGCGCGGGCCGTTGGACGGACAGGACGGTGACATAGTTGCCGGTCCCGTTGGGGTCGTGAGCGAACGTCGCGTTCGCGACCGCCGCGACGCGCTCGAGGTTGGTTCGTCCCGCGCTCGAACTGACCCCCTTGCGCAGCCGAACGAAGACCATTGCGGGACCGTTCAGATTGGGGTCCTTGCTCGAGAGGGCCCGCATGAAACTGGGGGGCTCGACACCCAGCGGCAGGAGTGCCCCCGTTCCCATCGACGTGTGATCGGCGACCGACGTCGCGTAACCAATGGCGGGGAACGTGGCCGTGCCCACAATGGTCAGCGTGGTTGGGGCCACGTAGAAGGGCTTGTCAGCGGGCGAACCATACGAGACCCTGACGGTCTGGCCGACTCGGCGGTGCAACTGCGCCAACGTCTGGTCTCCGAGGACGATCTGGGAGTTTGTATCAAGACCGTGTCCGGTGAGGATGGGTGGCATCACCTTGGCCCTCGGCGAGGCGATGATCACCGGTACAGACTGGCCGTCGATGGTGAGGTCGGTGTAGTCCACCCCGCTCCAGGCCGCGACGTCAGGGTCGTGATTGAGCCGAGTGATCGCACTCGGGGGCACCGCGTTGGTGGGGTTTAGCGCGTAGCTCCAGTTCCAGCCGTACAGGGCGGGACGCGAGACGAGGGTGTTGAGCCCGCTCGCGAAGGTCAGCGTGGTGGCCATGAGCGCCACCGCGAGTATGGCCCCCAGGAGCACCGAGCGCACCGGGACGTCGTCGCTGCTTCCGCGCGGTTCGAGTGCGAAGTGCGCTCCGAGTGCGGCCGCCGTCGGGATAGGCAGAGTGCGAAGTTGGCGCAGCGTCACTGAAGGAGTTCGTCGCGTGGCCACGACGTGGTCTCGGTGCGCGGCGGTGACGATCGCACTCGCGACCGCGAATCCCAGCAGCACCACGAGTAAGACGAGGGCACCTCCGACGAGTACCGTCGCGTCGAAGGAGAAACCGCGATCTGGATACACGGGTCGTACCGGTCCGAGTGGCGCGAGGGGTGAGAGCGCGAGTGCGACCACGAGGGCGAGCAGGATGCCGACGACCACGCTCGCGAACACTCCCACCAGCGTCTCCAGCAGCAACTCGCGAGGACCGGCGCCCACGGCGCGCAGCACGCGTCGATCGTTTGCGTCGCGGCGAACCAGCCGAGAGATCGCCTGCATCGACAAGAGGAGGCAGACCAGGGCCGCGATCACACCGAAGGCCCCCAGGGCCACCGACTCGGGCTTCAGGGCCAGTTCGACCGTCGAGAGAACGTGCGAGGTGACGTG
>JBEKYI010000064.1:0-7703 GCA_049511155.1 Acidimicrobiales bacterium | reverse complement strand
AGCGCGTTCTCGGTGAGACGGAGGCGCAAAAAGCGAAGGATCTCACCGTGCGACCAGCACCGCACGAGGTCGTCGCGCTCGCGACTCGTCAGTTCGCCGCCGTGCTTTCGAACGACGTCGAGGAGATCGTTGGCCGTAGGACCTCGGCCCCAGAGCACCCCTTCGCCCGAGAGCGCCACGCGCTCGTTGCCCAGTGTCACCTTGGCCAGGCGCCAGCCTTGGTTCACCTCGCCGAGCAGGTAGTCGTCGCTGAGGCGCACGTCGTCCAGGAACACTTCATTGAAAGCGTGATCGCCGGTCATGTCGACGAGGGGTCGGATCGTCACGCCCGGCGCGTGCATCGGCAGAATGAAGTAGCTGATGCCGTCTTGGGGAGCGCCCTCGTGCGACGTGCGCGCAAGCAGAATGCCCCAGGTAGCGAGGTGAGCGTAGCTCGTCCAGATCTTCTGACCGCTGATGACCCACTCGTCGCCGTCGCGCGTCGCACTGGCACTCAGCGAGGCGAGGTCGCTGCCGGCGTCGGGCTCGCTGAAGAGTTGGCACCAAAACTCCTCGCCACTGAGGAGTGTGGGGAGCCATCTAACCTTCTGCTCGGGCGTTCCGGCGACAAGGATCGTAGGGCCTGCCCAGCCGATACCGATCGGATTGATCGGACGGGTCACTCCCGCCCGGCGCAGTTCGTCGTCGATGAGAAGTTGGTAGTCCACCGACGCATTGCGTCCCCACGGCTCGGGCCACGACGGTGCCACGAGGCCGGCGTCGGCGAGTTCGCGGCTCGACGGGTGAGGGTGTTCAGCGAGCCATTGACGAAGCTCCTCGCGTCGTGGGTCGAACTCGTCGACCTCGATCAAGGGCGACGACGTCACTGGGGCCAACAGGCCGCGGCCCTCTTCGTGCACCACGTCGTGCTCCAATCTCAATCCAAAACTCCCCGCCCAACGTAACGCTGAAATACACTCAGCGGGCTTCGAGCGGCAACGTCCCGTCGCACAACGCCAGACTTATACTGCGCCTATGGCCGTGCTGTTCTGGTTGATCATCATCCTGGTGTGCATTTTCGCCGAGATCCACACCAACGCGTTCCTGGCCGTTTTTATTGGCATTGGTGCGATCGTGCCGTTCTTTCTCGCTCTGGCCTCGGTGCCCTTCGCCCTCCAAGCGATTCTGTGGCTGGTGATCTCGGGCGTACTCATCGGGGCACTGCGTCCTGCCGCGCTGCATCGGTTCCACCACAAGGGCGTCACCGACCTCTCGGCGCCATCGAAGAGCACGATGACCAACCTCACCGGGTACGTGGAGGACACGGTGGGCGACGAAGGTCACCCGGGGCGGGTGCGCATCAAGGGAGAGTCCTGGCGCGCGGCCACCGAGGCCAAGGACGCGATCCCGGTGGGAACGCAGGTGATCGTACGCAAGACCTACGGCACGACCCTCTGGGTCGAACCGGTCGGCTAACTACGTCGCGGGCGTGGACGGAACCCCGTCCAGCACACTCCTGATCGCCTGAGCCGCACCCAAGAGCGCGGAGCTCTCGGCCGGAATGATCAACTTCGTGTTCGGGCTCTCGGCGAACTTCGACAGTGTGTCGAGCTGCAAGATCGCCACCAACGTCGGGTCAGGCGCCTGGTCCTTGATCGCGGCGTACACCAGGGCGATTGCCTGGGCGCGACCCTGCGCTTCAAGGATCTGGGACTGGCGAGCACCTTCGGCGCGCAGGATCTGTGACTGCTGGGCACCCTCGGCCTCTTTAATGGCTGCTTGTCGCTGACCGTCGGCGACATTCACCGCGGACTGCTGCTGGCCCTCGGACTCGAGAATGCGCGCACGCTTTTCCTGATCGGCCTGCTTCTGGAGAGCCATGGCCTGGAGGATCTGGTCGGGCGGGGTGATCTCCAGGACCTCGACGCGATTGATGCGCACGCCCCACTTGTCGGTCGCTTCTTCCATCTGGGTCTGGAGCAACGTACCGATGCGCTCGCGCTGGGAGAACGCGTCATCGAGGGTGATCGAGCCGAACACCGCACGCACTGAAGTTCGAGCGAGGTTGTCCACGCTCACCTGGTAGTTGGAGTTGGTGAAGAGGGCGAGGCGTACGTCGACAACCTGGGAGAAGATCGTGGCGTTCACGATGACCGCCACGTTGTCGCGGGTGATGACCTGTTGGCGGTCACCCGTGCGCGGGGTCTCGCGCACGTCGACGATCTTCATCGCCTCGATGAAGGGGACGATGAAGGTAAGCCCGGGGTTCCGGATGTCCTTGAACTCACCGAATCGGGTGACGACGCCCTCGAAACCCTGCTGGACGATTCGCACCGACCTGGAAATCGTCACGATGACCAGGAGAACGATGATGGCCGCGATGATCGCGATGACAATTCCGGTGTTCATATAGGGCACCTCCGCGGAAGCGTTGGTGCAGTTGCCTTAACTGAACTCGTTCCCGGTGCTGTTGAAGCAGTGTAATTGAGCGCGATTCGACGCCGGCGGCGAACGCCCGTTCAAAACCGCTCGATCGACGCGCGGCAAGAGGCGGCGACGTCGCAGTGTGCGGGTGAATTTTTCTCTGGATATTCCCACAAAGTTCCTGGTAGAACGGAGTCGCCAGGCCTCGGCTCGAAGTTGAGAAGGGAGATGACGTGAACGTCGCCACGCTTGTTGCCACCGTCTTTAATAACCAGCTCCCCTTTCGCGTGGAGGCCTACGACGGCAGCGTCGCGCTGCCCACCATCGACTCCAGCGCCAACACGCTGACGCTCAAGATTCTGAATCGCGATGCCCTCACTCGCGTGGTCACACACCCCGGCGAGCTCGGCGTGGCAAGGGCCTACGTGGCGGGTGACGTTGACGTGGATGGCGACCTCGACCTGCTCTTTGAGATCACCCCTCCGCGACTTCTCCAGGCGCTAACTCCCGACGTCGTCACCTCGATGCTCTCGACTCTCGGAGTGAAGGGGATCAAACCGCTCGCTCCACCCGCCATTGAGGCAAGGCCTCGTGGGCTTGTGCACTCTCGCGCCCGGGACCGCCAAGCGGTGACCCATCACTACGACGTGTCGAACCGCTTCTACGAGATGGTGCTCGGTCCTTCCATGACGTACTCGTGCGCCGTGTTCGCCACGCCTGAGGACACCTTGGAGCAGGCCCAGTCGCGAAAGGTAGATCTGGTCGCGCGCAAACTCGACTTGCACCCCGGCGATCGCCTGCTCGACATCGGATGTGGCTGGGGCACGATGGCCATCAACGCGGCCCAGCGCTACGGGGCTCGGGTCATTGGCGTCACGCTGTCGGAACCTCAGCAGCGCTACGCCACCGAGCGAGCTCGCCGGGCGGGTGTGGACGATCTCGTCGAGTTTCGAGTCCAGGACTTTCGCGACATCACCGACGCGCCCTTCGACGCGATTAGCTCCATTGGCATGGCCGAGCACGTCGGTCGCAGGTCGTTGCCGCGCTACACCCAGGTCATCTGGGATCTGCTCGCTCCCGGTGGTCGATTTCTCAACCACGCGATTGCTCGACCCGTCTCCTTCGACGACGACCCGCGACCCACGTACACCTCGGAGTTAGTCCGTCAACTTCAAATTGCCCTGGGCGCACGCGGCCCTTCCAAGAACCGCAGTGCCTTTGTGGAACGCTACGTCTTTCCCGACGGCGAGCTTCATGAGGTCGGAGCGTTGGTCTCGATGTTCCAGGCCCACGGTTTTGAAGTCCGCCACCTCGAGAGCCTGCGCGAACACTACGGCATCACCCTTCGTCGATGGGTGGACAACCTGGTCAAGCGCTTCGACGAGGCGACCGACGAAGTCGGCTCGGAGAGGGCGCGAGCGTGGCGGCTCTACATGACCGGTTCAGCCGTCGGTTTTGAGCGCCACAAGCTCGAGATTCACCAAGTTCTGTGCGTGCGACCCGATCACGGTGCGTCAAGGTTCCCCCTTCGTAGCGACTTTGAGCCTGATTTTTAATCGCTCTGCGACGTTGACAGCGTCCCGTTTTCCCCGGTAGGTTCCGCGATAGAAACCCCACCCTTGATGAAAGAGGAAGACGTGCCCGAGATCCCCGCCTCCCACCGTGACCTGCTCGACGCAATGGTCGCGACGTTTGCCACCATTGGACCCGACGGGCGGCCCCAGCAGACCGTAGTGTGGTTCCACGAGGACGGCGATAGCGTGGCCCTCTCGCTGAGCACGTCTCGCCAAAAGACCAAGAACCTTATGGCTCGCCCGGCGTGTTCGTTGCTGATCGTCGATCCATCTTCGCCAATGCGCTACATCGAACTTCGCGGCGACGCCGAGATCGTTGCCGATGACGACTACGCGTTTGCGACCAAGGTCGGCCAGAAGTACTCGGCGAATCTGCGCGAGTACGACGCACCGGGCGACACGCGCGTCAAGGTCCGCATCATCTTGAGTCGCGTCAACGCTGTCGACATGCGCGGTTAGCACCGACGCGGAGATTGCCACTCTGATGGACAGCGACCCCGAGGTCGTGACAAAGACAAGCCCGCGATCGGTGAGCGAGACGGTCTCGCGTTTTCTTGACATCGCCAACGCACACAACGTCAAAGTGTTTTCCGTCATTGATCAGCGAAAAGAGGCACTCAGTGTCGGTCTGGAGTTGCGCGAGATGACGCTCGTCATCTTTGGCAATCCTCGCGCGGGCACGCCAGTGATGGAAGCTGAGCCGCTCGCCGCACTCGACCTACCGCTCAAACTGCTGGTCTGGGACAGTGATGACGCGACCAAGGTGTCCTACGTCTCACCCGCCGCATTGGCCGCGCGATACAACCTCGATGCTGATCTCACCGGTCATCTCGCTGCCATCGACGTGTTGTCTGAGGAACTCATCGCTCCATAGGTTCGCCCGTAGCAACCGCGGGTTCACGAGCGCTCGGGCGAGATCGCAAGCCACGGCCTTTGAATAATGAGACGAACGTCACCATTGGTCTGGTTGGCCCACGACGACGATTGAGTCCACGACAGTTACACGTCGTAGTACTCGTAGGATTATCTCGTGAGTTTCACCACATTCACCCTCGACGTCGGGTGGATCGCGGTGGCGCTTAGCTCTCTTACCGCGTACCAGCAGTACCGGCGCATGGTGCGCCAGGGCATAGAGGGCGTCTCCTTTGCGACGTGGACACTCCTGCTCTACATCAGCCTCTTCTGGGTCGCGTACGGCATCGACGCGAGGTCGTGGCAGATGATCATCGGGTGTGCCGCGCCCATTCCCTTCCAGCTGATGATTTGGCTCCGCCTCTCGCCTCGCGAGCGGGTGGGCGTGTGCGCAGGTTCACTGGCCTTTCTCGCTGGCTTCTGCTTTCTTCCGGCAATCGGATGGGGCTGGGCCGGCGCCGTCATCGGCGTGGGGATCGCTGGCTGGATCTCGCGCGGTCGCCAACTGCTCACGCTGGTGCGCTCGAAGGCTGCAGTCGGCGTGTCGACCAGCTCCTGGGTGACCGCCGGTGTCGTGAGCATGTTGTGGGTCATCTACTACACGGGTGCGCACCTCTGGCCCGTGCTGATCGTAACGGCAGTGAGCGCACTGGTCAGTCTGTCGATCGCGACCCTGAGTGCGCGACGTCACCACAAGGTGCACCCGACGTTCGTGAGCCCTGACCTTGCGTCGAACTTGGCTTTCGACGACTGACTCGCTACGTGCGGGCCACGATCATCGAGGCGTCTCGTCCTTCACCGGGCACCGCATGCACGTTGTGCGGCCCGAGCGGCGCGGCGCACCACGAGCAGGACCAGACTGCGCGGCCCGAGTGCCCGCACGACTCGTGCACGACTTCGATGGGCGGACCGTTCGGCGCGGCGTACTGATCGCCCCACTGGCGCATCGCCGAGAGCACCGGCCACAGGTCTCGACCCTTTTGGGTGAGCTTGTACTCGTCACGCGGCGGGTGCTGGGAATAGGGAACACGACGGAAGACCCCATTATCTACAAGGGTGTTCAGTCGATCGCGCAAGATGTTGCGCGAGATACTAAGGCGTCGCTGAAAGTCCTCAAACCTCGTGACTCCGAGGAACGCGTCGCGAACGATCAGCATGCTCCACCACTCGCCAATCACCTCCAAGCACTGCGCCACCGAACAGTCCATCTTCGCAAAGCTCTTTCGCTCCATGGACACATGATAGTCAGTTGCATAATGCAACGCAACTGACTACAGTTCGTTCTATGACACAACTTACCGAGTCGGCCACTGCGACGGAGGTGAGACGTCGCCGCACCATATTTTTCGTAACCGCCCTCGGTGCGTTCATGGGTTCGCTCGATCTGTCGATCGTCAACGTCGCCTTCCCTGCGCTCGAACGAGCCTTTCCCCACGACACCGCGGCGTCGTTGTCGTGGGTCCTCACCGGATACGCGATTGTCTTCGGTTCGCTGCTCGTAGTGGCGGGGCGAACGGCCGACCGCCTCGGCAGCCGACGCGTGTTCTTCTTTGGACTCGGCGTGTTCTGTCTGGGCTCACTACTGTGCGGCGTGGCCCCATCGGTCGCCACGCTGATCATCGGTCGCGTCGTCCAAGGTGTCGGAGCGTCGGCGGTCTTGCCCTCATCACTCGGTCTGCTGCTCGGCGCGTACCCCAACGAGAAGCGATCGCAAATCGTGAGTCTGTGGGGCGGCATCGGTGCGCTCGCGGTGGCCACCGGTCCCTCGCTTGGTGCACTCCTCATTACCGGATTCGGGTGGCGCGCAGCGTTCTTCGTCAACTTGCCGGTGGGGCTCATCGCGTGGATTGCTGGTCGGCGTACCCTGGCGCGCGCGCCAGGCACCGACTCGGGGACTCGTCCCGACTATCCCGGCGTGGCGTTCCTTAGTCTCGCCCTCGCGGGGCTGGTTCTCGCTATCTCCCAGGGTCCGACGTGGGGCTGGAGCAGCGCCCGCATCATCGCGGGCTTCGTGGGCGGCGCGGCGCTTCTTGTCGTCTTCCTCGTGCGCTCGCGTCGCCACCCCGAACCTGTATTGGACCTCACACTCTTTCGTGCGCGAACGTTCAGCGTCGCGAATACGGCGGCCCTGCTGTACTCCATGGGCTTCTTCGCCATGTTGCTCGGCAACATCTTGTTTCTGACGAGTGTGTGGCACTACACGATCCTGCGCGCGGGCCTGGCCGTGACACCGGGTCCTTTGGTGGTGGCCGTGGTCTCCGGCTCCGCGGGAAAGCTCGCCGCACGCGTGGGGTTTCGCCGCGTGCTCAGCGTCGGCTTCATCGTCTTCGCCCTCGGTGTCCTGTGGTACGTGTGGCGTGTCGGGCTCGACCCCCACTACGTCACGCGATGGCTGCCCGGCACGTTGATCGTCGGACTCGGCATCGGCCTCACCTTCCCGGTCATGAGTGCCGCCGCCGTCTCCAGTCTCGATCCGGCGCGCTACTCGGTCGGCAGCGCAGTCAACCAGACGGCGCGTCAGATCGGTGGGGCACTCGGCATTGCGATTCTCGTCGTCGTTCTCGGCGCGCCAACGAGTGCGGCGGCGGCGCTGCACAACTTTCGACACTTGTGGATCTTCATCGCGTCGTCGGCCATCATCGCCGGGCTCATCTGTTCGTTGCTGATTGGCAGCGGAGGCTCCACGGCGCGTAGGACACTCGCGAGCGAAGAGGCCCGCGGACTCGAAGAAGTTCTGGACGGCGAGATCGTTCTAGACGCCGAGTAGGCACGTACGCGGTGCGATTGTCGCTCCTCGCTTATTCCCGTACTGTG
>JBEKYI010000063.1:0-8098 GCA_049511155.1 Acidimicrobiales bacterium | reverse complement strand
CGTTGGCGCGCTCATGGGCTTGTACCTGAGCGACGACGAAGTGGCCGCACCTCGAAACTTCGTCGAGGCGAAGGCCCTCAACGAGAACGGCCTGTATCGACAGTTCTTCCACGCCATGCTCTCGCGCGGCGTCGCGCTAGCTCCGGGCGCCTACGAGATCCTCTTCGTCTCCCTCGCCCATGACGAGGAGACATTGGAGCGCACCATCAACATCGCCGCCGATGCGGCCAAAGACGTGCGGAGATGACCAGCCTTCGTAGCGAGGACTGGGCCGTTCAACCACCCTTCGTGCCCAATGGCCCGACGTCGCCGGTCACTCTGCTCTTCGACGATGCGGGCCTCACCCAACTCGCGGGTATCCCGGCCATCGCATGGCAGACGCCCTGGAGCGAGATCGCGAACGTCGAGCTCGTGCGCGTGGGTCACCGGATGATGCTGTTCGCAACCGTCGGGGGAGTTCGGTACCTCTGGCGGCACCGCGACCTCGAGGGATACGAAACCCTGCGTGCAATTGTCACCGAGCATGGCGGCCTCGTCACCGAGCGTCGCCAGCGACTCGGCGTCTACATCGTCGTAGCGATCGTGGTCCTTGCGAGCCTGGGTGGCGGCATCGCGGCCTGGTTCAACCGAGGCAGCGCCGGCAGGGCCGAGCTCGCGGACGCGCGCCGTGTCAACCTGAGGCTCGACGACCTGCCGAGTGGCTGGTACAAGACGTCCAACACCGTGCTCAACTACCTCGTCTCGCCGCCCAGCAAGGTCTACACGTCGACGACCACGACGGCACTGCCCAAGAACTCGATCGGCGATGAGGCGGCCAGCGTCTTTCAAAAGTGCCTCGGCGTGAGCAACGCCAAGGACCGGGTCTACGGAGCCGCCGGCCAAGAGCCCGACTACCAAGTGGCGTCGCCCATCTTCAACACCGACTCACTCGACGGCATCCAACTCGCCTCGACGTCGCAGTACTACCACTCGGCGACCATGGTGGATAAGGACACCCACGAGATGTCCATGACCAACTTCGGCTCGTGCTTTGTCACGTCGAGTGCCGACATCATCATGGCCGGACTCGGATCAAAGAATCCCACGAGCTACGTGGCGACGAACTGGCAACCCACGACGTATTCCAAGGGCTGGACGCGCGGTGGAGTCGTGCGTCTCGACCTGCCCAACGTAAAGACCAAAGTTCAACTCGTCATGGTGTTGATCACCCACGGGCATTACGAGGTGACATTGAGCGCGATCGTGGGATCGTTCAAGAAGTCAGAGACCCTCTTGAATGGCCTGGTGAACACCCTGCTATCGCGCACGGAAAGCGCCAGTTCGACGTCCGCGTAGGGAGCTAGGCGGGTTCGCCTTTGGCCTCGGGAAAGATCATGTTCCACGCCTGTTCGGGAATTGCGCCGGCGAGTCGGGTCATGGCGCGATAGCCCACTTCGGCCGGTCCGTGGGCATCGTTGGTCATCAGGTTCGCCATGATCTTGAGCAGCTCGCGCATGATGATGGGGATGCGAAATCCGGTGCTCACGCAGGCCTGCATGATCTTGGGATCCGAGATTAGCTTTACGAAGGCGCGCGCCACGCGGTAGTAGTCGCCGTAGGCCGCGTGAAGTCGCTCGTCGTACAGCGCGAGAATCTCGCCGTTGTTCTCCAGCAGCGCCTGGGCGATCACACCCGCAGCCAGACGACCCGACTCATAGCCGTAGGCGATGCCCTCACCATTGAAGGGATTCACCGTGCCCGCGGCGTCACCGATCGTGAGCGTGTTCGCGCCCGCGCGCGGCCCGATGGACAGGCCCATTGGGAGGCGACCGCCGGTCGGCGCGCCACACGAGGTCTCCTCACTGAGTCCCCACTGGTCGCCGACTTGGGCGACGAAGTACTCCTGGAGTTTGGTCGTGTTGACGCCCTTCCAGTGGCCGCCAGTGGAGAGCAGGCCTACACCCACGTTGACGCGACCATCGCCGAGGGGGAAGATCCAGCCGTACCCCGGCACGACGTCACCGTTCGAGTCGCGGATGTCGAGATGCGAGTCGATCCAGGGTTCATCGTGGCGATCACTCGTGTAGTACCCGCGCAGCGCCATCCCGAGGGGCCAGTCGCGATTGCGCGTGACCCCGAGGTCGCGCCCGAGACGTGAGTTCTGCCCATCGGCCGCGACGACGTAGCGACCACGGATCTCGGCCACTTCTCCGGTGTCCTTGTCCTTGACGGTGACGCCCTGAGCACTCACGAGTTGCTCGTCGCGACCAGGTTCGGTCTCGATTAGCCCGATCGCTTCGACGCCATTGAGGACGTCGGCGCCATACTTCTCGGCGTGTTCGGCGACCAGCCCGTCCAAGTTAAAGCGCGTGATGGTGTAGCCGTAATTGGGAAACACGGGATGCTCGGGCCAGGGCATGTCGAGTTGAGCACCAAAGCCAAATCCCCGTAGGCCCTGGTAGCGGTGACCGTTCGCGGCCACCACACCCTCAAGGCCCATCTCGGCGAGTTGATAGACCGAGCGCGGGGTGAGGCCATCGCCGCAGGTCTTCTCGCGAGGGAAGTGCTTCTTCTCGACCAGGCACACCGACCAGCCGGCCGAGGCCAGCCAGTAGGCGCAGGCCGAGCCGCTGGGGCCGCCGCCGACGATGACGACGTCGTAGGTAGTGGGGTGGGCGACCACCTCGGCGAGGCTTTTCACGCGCACAATCCTACGCCGTACATCCGGGCGCACGCCCGTCTAAGGGGTCCATCGAGGTCTGGTAGAAATGATGAACGTGAGTCAGTACATCGCAATCCTTGGACTCCTCATCCTCGGAGTGCTCTTCGCGTCGGGCTCATTTGTCGCCTCGGGGCTGCTGGCTCCGCACAAGCGTCCGACCGACGCGAAGTTGGCACCCTATGAATGCGGCATCGTCCCCGAAGTCGAGCCGCCCCAGCGGTTTCCGGTTCGCTTTTACCTCGTCGCGATGATTTTTGTGATCTTCGACATTGAAGTCGTCTTCATGTACCCCTTTGCGGTCGTCTTTCGCCAGTTGGGCCTCTTCGGTCTGATCGAGGTCGTGATCTTCTCGCTGGCCGTGTTTGGGGCGCTCCTCTTCCTGGTCGCCGAGGGAGCGCTGACCTGGGGACCGGTCAAGCACCTGGTGCCCGGTATGCCCGCGCGCACCAGTGAGTCGACCATCGTGCGCATCGGCGCCGACCCCGACAAGGCGGCGTAGTGGCCCTCGAGGACCTCCAGCACAACTTCCTCACGGGACAGGTCGAAGACCTGGTGCGCTGGGCGAGGCGCGCCTCGGTGTGGCCGGCCACGTTCGGCCTCGCGTGCTGTGCGATCGAGATGATGGCCGCCGGCGCGGCCGACTACGACCTGGCGCGATACGGCATGGAAGTGTTCCGCAACTCGCCTCGCCAAGCGGACCTCATGATCGTGGCCGGTCGCGTCAGCCAGAAGATGGCTCCCGTCCTTCGCCAGGTCTACGACCAGATGATGGAGCCCAAGTGGGTCATCTCGATGGGCGTGTGCGCGTCCTCGGGCGGCATGTTCAACAACTACGCGATCGTCCAAGGCGTCGACCAGATCGTCCCGGTCGACGTCTACGCACCGGGCTGCCCGCCCAGCCCCGAGACGCTGATGCACGCGATCCTGACCTTGCACGAGCAGATCAAGACCGGTGAGATCCTCAAGCGTCGCGCTGAGGGTCGTCCCACGCAGATCGCCGAGCAGTCGAACGTTTGGACCCCCGAGGTCCCCGTCGCCGTGAGGGTGGGAACACCGAAGTGATCTCCCTTCCCCCTACGGCCCCCCCAGGAGTCGTGACCACCGAAGCGGTGGCGAGCGACCTGGGGTGTTTTCCCTCGTTCGAGCAGTACGTCGACCTCGTGCGCGCCTTCAAGGAAGACCAGTTCGAGATGTGCGTGGATCTATGTGGCGTGGACTACCTCGAGCACCTGGATCGAAAGCTACCCGAGGGCGTTGAACCCACGCGTTTCGAGGTGGTCGTCAATCTGCTGTCACTGTCCAAGCGCCAGCGAGTGCGCATTCGCGTCCAGGCCGGCAACGACGAACCGCGCGTGCCCTCGCTCTTTTCCCTCTATCCGGGCACCGAAGCGATGGAGCGCGAAGCCTTCGACCTCTTCGGAGTCCTGTTCGACGGTCACCCCGACCTCACCCGCATCCTGATGCCCGAGGACTGGGAGGGTCACCCCCTGCGTAAGGACTACGCCGTGGGCAAAGTCCCGGTCCAGTTCAAAGACACGCCGGGTCCGCGATGACCGACCACGAGGACAGCGTGCGCGTCGCCGAGCGTGTGGATCTGCTCGCCGCCGAAACCGACGAGGGACTCCAGGGCCTGCAGCCGCGCAAGTACACGACCACCGACGAACTCGGCCGCGAGGTAGGCGCGGTGCTGCGTACCAGCGACCTCACGCTCGATCCGCGCGACGTCGACTACGAGCGACGCGACGACGAGACGATGATCATCAACATGGGTCCGGCTCATCCCTCGACCCACGGGGTGCTGCGCCTCATGCTCGAACTCGACGGCGAGTTCGTGCTGCGCACCAAGCCGGTCATTGGCTACCTGCACACCGGCATGGAGAAGACCGGCGAAGTATTGAGCTACGTCCAGGGCGGTACCAACGTCACGCGCATGGACTACGTCAGCCCCGTTTCCAACGAACTCGGCTACTCGATGGCGGTAGAGAAACTCCTCGGCGTTGAGGTGCCTCCGCGCGCCATCTGGATTCGCATGCTCATGGCCGAACTGAACCGCATTGCCTCGCACTTGGTGTGGCTCGCGACTAACGGCATGGACCTGGGCGCCACCTCCATGATGATCTACGGGTTCCGCGAGCGCGAATTGGTGCTGGCCTTCTTCGAGAAGACGGCCGGACTTCGCATGAACCTCAACTACGTGCGCCCGGGCGGGGTGGCCGCTGATCTGCCCGACGGGTGGGAAGACGACGTCGTGCTCATCTGCGACACGATCTACGAGCGCACATTTGAGTACGACGAACTCATCACCGGTCAGCCGATCTTTCGCAATCGCATGATCGGTGTGGCCCCCATCAGTGCCGAAGAGGCGTTGGCGCTCAGTTTGACGGGGCCGCTGCTTCGATCGACGGGCGTGCCGTGGGACCTACGGCGCACCATGCCGTACTGCTACTACGACCAGGTGGACTTCGACGTGATCGTCGGCACCTACGGCGACAACTTCGACCGGTACGCCATTCGACTCAACGAGATTCGCGAATCGGTGCGCATCGTGCGTCAGTGCGTAGAGAAAATGCCGAGGGGTGACTACCGCACCCAGGACCCCAAGGTCACTCCGCCGCCGCGCGCACGAATCGACGAGTCGATGGAGGCGTTGATCCACCACTTCAAGTTGCAGACCGAAGGCTTTCACGTACCTCCCGGTGAGGTCTACAGCGCCATTGAGTCTCCGCGGGGTGAACTGGGCTGCTACCTGGTGGCCGACGGAGGCCCCAAGCCCTATCGCCTCCACGTGCGAGGGCCGAGTTTCGTCAACCTCCAGGCGATACCGCTCATGATGCGTGGAGGCTCGGTCTCTGACGCCATCACCGTGATCTCGAGTGTCGATCCGATCATGGGCGAGGTCGATCGATGAGTCATCTTCGAGTCGATCTGCGCCAACGCGCCGAGGAGTTGATAGCGCTCTACCCACGTCCCCGTTCGGCGATGTTGCCCTTGCTGCACTTGGCCCAAGAGCAAGACGGCTACCTGAGCGAAGAGGGCATCGCCGAAGTGGCCGAGTTGACCGGCACCACACCGGCCGACGTGCGCGGCACGGCGGCCTTCTACGACATGTACCACTTAGAGCCCGTGGGTAAGTACGTCGTCGGCGTGTGCACCAACATCGCCTGCCTTTTGGCGGGCGGCGAAGAACTCTTGGAGCACGCCAGCGAGACGCTGCGCTGCGCGGTCGGGGAGACCTCCGACGATGGGCTCTTCACGTTGGAAGAGAGCGAGTGTCTCGCCGACTGCGACTTTGCGCCGTGCGTGCAGGTGAACCACCGCTTCGTGCGTACCACTACCCCGGAAGCATTTGACGACCTGGTCGCAGAGCTCCGCGAGGGCAAGCGCGATCGCGAGATCCCGAACCACGGCACGTTGATTCGCGTTCGCCGATCGGGCGGTCTTGCGGCGTCGAAAAAGGATGTCCAAGCCGAGCGCGCACACGCCAAAGCGGAGCGAGACCAGCGTGCCGAGGAGAAGGCGTAGTGGCCTACCTCGACTCACCGAAGATCGTCACCGCCCGCGCGCGCTACGACGACTCCTACACCCTCGCGCGCTACCTGGAGACCGGCGGTTACGACGGACTTCGCAAAGCGCTCACCATGCTCCCCGAAGAGGTGGCCCATGAAGTGGACGAGGCTTCGCTCCTCGGGCGCGGCGGGGCCGGCTTTCCGGCCGGTCGCAAGTGGTCGATGCTGCGAAAGTCGGCCATCTCGTACTTGGTGGTGAATGGGGATGAGTCCGAGCCCGCAACCTTTAAGGATCACTTCTTGGTCGAGCGTGACCCGCATCAGCTCATCGAGGGCGTGGTTATTGCGGCGTACGCCTTACAAGTGAGCCAAGTCTTCATCTTCATACGTGGCGAGTTCGCCCTCGGACTCGAGCGGGTGCAACAGGCCCTCAATGACGCCTACGAGCACGGCGCCGTCGGTTCGAAGATCTTCGACTCCAACTTCTCGGTCGATGTGGTCATTCACCCTGGAGCGGGCGCGTACATCTGCGGTGAAGAGACCGGCCTCATCGAGGCCCTCGAAGGTAAGCGCGGATTTCCGAGAATCAAGCCGCCGTTCTTTCCGGCGGTCAATGGCCTCTACGGCGAACCGACGATTGTCAACAACGTCGAGACCATGGCCAACCTGCCCTGGATCATCCTTAACGGCGGCAAGGCGTTCGCCGCCTTGGGCGGTGGTCGCTCCACCGGGACGCGACTCTTCGCCCTCGCGGGACGAGTCAACAAGCCTGGCATCTACGAGATCGAAATGGTGAAGAACACCTTCAGGGATCTGATCTACGACCCGGCCCTCGGCGGGGGCGTTCCCAATGGCGGAAAGATCAAGGCCTTCATACCCGGCGGCGTGTCGGCTCCCTGGTTCGGACCGGACATGCTCGATCTGCCAATCGGTCAAGACGAAGTGGCCGAGAAGGCCTCCATGCTCGGATCTGGATCAGTGGTTGTCTTTGACGAAACCAGTTGCGTGGTGCGAGCCGCCTGGCGCATCGCCAAGTTCTTCTCTCGCGAGTCGTGTGGCCAGTGCACGCCCTGTCGTGAAGGCTCAGGTTGGATCGAACGCACCATGTACCGACTCGAGCACGGCGGGGGCCGGATGGAAGACCTCAACGTACTGCTCGACATCATGGACAACATCGCTCCGGGTCTCACCTGGCCGCCCCAACAGACGACCATCTGCGTGCTGGGACCTTCGATTCCATCGTCGGTGCACGCAGCCATCGAGATGTTCCGCGACGAGTTCGCCGAGCACGTGAAACTCCAAGGATGTCCCTTTGACTGACGTGAAGACCACCGTGACCATCTCCGTGAATGGACGAAGCGTCGAGGCCGCGCCGGGCGAGCTGCTGATTGAAGCGGCCGAGCGGGCGGGCAACTACATTCCGCGATTCTGTTACCACCCACGCATGGAGCCCGTCGGGTTCTGTCGTATGTGCCTGGTGGAAGTGGACAGTCCTCGCGGCGCCACGCTGCAGCCCGCCTGTTTCATCAAGGTGAGTGACGGCATGAGTGTGGTCACCGACTCCGACAAGGTGAAGAAAGCCCAAGACGGGGTACTGGAGTTTCTCCTGGCCAATCACCCGCTCGACTGTCCGGTCTGTGACAAGGGCGGGGAGTGCCCCTTGCAAGACCAGACGCTCTCGCACGGCTCGGGTGAAACACGGTTCATCGAAGAAAAGCGCCACTTCGTTAAGCCCATCGAGATCGGTGAGCTGGTTTTGTTGGACCGTGAGCGCTGCATCCAGTGCGCAAGGTGCACGCGCTTTAGTTCTGACGTCTCGGGTGACACAGAGATCGCCTTCTCCGGACGTGGCGACCTCATTGAAGTCGCGCCGTCGCCCACCGTGCCTTTT
>JBEKYI010000062.1:0-8125 GCA_049511155.1 Acidimicrobiales bacterium | reverse complement strand
GGACCTGCCCGGTGTTCGCTACAAGATCATTCGCGGCGCGCTCGACACCAGTGGGGTGCGCGACCGCAAGCAGGCCCGTAGCCGCTACGGCGCCAAGAGGGAGAAATAATGCCTCGTAAAGGTCCCGCCGTTCGCCGGGAGATCCCCGTCGACCCCATCTACAAGTCCGTCCTCGTGACCCAGGTGACCAACAAGATCCTCGAGCGCGGCAAGCGCACCATCGCCGAACGCATCGTCTACTCCGCGTTGGAGCAGGTCGAGCAGAAGACCGGCAGCGACCCGGTCGCCACCTTGAAGCGCGCCCTGGAGAACGTGCGCCCCGAACTTGAGGTGCGCTCGCGCCGCGTCGGTGGCACGACCTACCAGGTGCCCGTTGAGGTCCGGCCGCGTCGTTCCACGACGCTGGCGATAAGATGGTTGACCGACTTCGCGAAAAAGCGTCGCGAAAAGACGATGGCCGACCGTTTGGCCAATGAGATTATTGACGCCAGCAACGGCGTGGGTGCGGCGGTGAAGCGCCGCGAGGACGTGGCCAAGATGGCCGAGTCCAACAAGGCTTTTGCCCACTATCGCTGGTAAATAAAGAGAGTTTGCCCAAGAAATGACTGCACGCGAATACCCCCTGGACAGAGTTCGCAACATTGGCATCATGGCCCACATCGACGCGGGCAAGACCACCACGACCGAACGCATCTTGTTCTACACGGGCAAGAACTACAAGATCGGCGAGGTCCACGAAGGCGCGGCCACCATGGACTGGATGGCCCAGGAGCAAGAGCGCGGCATCACCATCACCTCGGCCGCGACCACCTGCTACTGGAACGGCAACCGCATCAACATCATCGACACCCCCGGTCACGTCGACTTCACCGTCGAAGTCGAGCGGTCGTTGCGCGTTCTCGACGGCGCGGTCGCGGTCTTTGACGCCGTCGCCGGCGTCGAGCCTCAGACCGAGACAGTCTGGCGCCAGGCCAACAAGTACAACGTCCCGCGAATCTGCTTCGTGAACAAGATGGACCGTCTGGGCGCGGACTTCTTTCGCTGCGTCGACATGATCGCCGATCGCCTGAACTGCGTGCCCGCGGTCATCCAGCTGCCTGTCGGGTCCGAGGGCAACTACCGCGGCATCATCGACCTCACCACCATGAAGGCCACCCTGTACCACAATGACCTCGGCGAGGAGTTCGACGTGGTCGACATCCCCGAAGAGTTCCGGGCCCAGGCCGAGGAGTACCACGGCAAACTGATCGACGTCCTCACCACCTTTGACGACCACCTGATGGAAAAGGTGCTGGGCGACGAAGACGTGAGCTCCGATGACATCCGTCGCGCCCTGCGCCGCGGGACCCTCGAGAACTACTGCGTGCCGATCCTCAATGGTTCGGCCTTCAAGAACAAGGGCGTCCAGCCGATGCTCGACGCCGTGGTGGACTTCTTGCCCTCGCCGGTTGACCTGCCGCCGACTCAGGGCACCAAGCCCGGCAAGGAAGACGAGCACCTCGAGCGCAAGGCCGACGACGCCGAGCCCTTCAGCGCGCTCGCCTTCAAGATCATGACCGACCCCTACGTCGGCAAGCTCACGTACCTGCGCGTCTACTCGGGCACCCTGGAAAAGGGCGACACCGTGATCAACACCACCAAGGGATCGAAGCGCGAGCGCTTGGGTCGCCTGCTGTTGATGCACGCGAACAACCGTGAGGACCTCGATACGATCCGCACCGGGGACATCGTGGCCGCCGTGGGTCTCAAGCAAGTCACCACCGGTGACACCCTCTCAGACCCGGGCCAGCCCATTCAGCTAGAGACCCTGACGTTCCCCGAGCCCGTCATCCACGTGGCCGTCGAGCCCAAGACCAAGGCTGACCAGGAGAAACTGGGCAAGGCCCTCTACGCCCTCTCCGAAGAGGACCCGACGTTTCGCGTGCGCACCGACCAGGAGACCGGCCAGACCGTCATCTCGGGTATGGGCGAACTGCACCTCGAGGTGTTGGTGGACCGCATGCTGCGCGAGTTCTCGGTGGACGCCAACGTCGGTAAGCCCCAGGTGGCCTACCGCGAGACGATCCGCAAGAAGGTCGAAAAGGTCGAAGAGAAGTATGTCCGTCAGACCGGTGGTAAGGGTCAGTACGGGCACGTCGTCATTACCGTTGAGCCCACGGGTCCCGGCGGGGGATACGAGTTCCTCGACGAGATCTCGGGCGGTGTGATTCCCAAGGAGTACATCGGCCCGGTCAATCAGGGCATCACCGAGAGCCTCACCTCAGGCGTGCTCGCGGGGTACCCGATGGTGGACCTGCGCGTGCGCCTCACCTTCGGTAGCTACCACGACGTGGACTCCTCGGAGATGGCCTTTAAGATCGCCGGCTCGCTCGCCATCAAAAAGGCCACGCGCCTGGCGAGCCCCGTGCTGCTCGAGCCCATCATGAGCGTCGAAGTGGTCACCCCCGAGGACTACATGGGTGATGTGATCGGCGACCTCTCCTCACGGCGGGGTCGTGTCGAGGGCATGGACGCGCTCGGCAGCAACCAGGTGATTAGGGCTCTTGTACCGCTTGCGGACATGTTCGGCTACGCTACTGACCTGCGTTCTCGCACTCAGGGGCGAGCAACGTACACCATGCAGTTCCACTCGTACGCAGAAGTACCGGACGCGATCGCGAAAGAGATCGTGGCGAAGGCCACTGGCGCGTAGGAGGGCTGGGCAACCAGCACAAGAGGTCCAAACCGTAGTCGGGGAGGGCCGAAAAAACGACCGATTCATCGGGAAACGGTCACGAGAAGAAAGTTAGTCCCCGACAATGGCAAAGCAGAAGTTCGAGCGCACTAAGCCGCACGTCAACATCGGCACGATGGGTCACATCGACCACGGCAAGACCACGTTGACCGCCGCTATTACCAAGGTTCTGTCCGAGCGCATCGGCGGTTCGGCTTTTACGCCGTTCGACCAGATCGACAAGGCCCCCGAAGAGCGCCAGCGCGGCATCACCATCTCTATTGCCCACGTGGAGTACGAGACGGCGAACCGTCACTACGCCCACGTCGACATGCCCGGCCACGCCGACTACGTCAAGAACATGATCACCGGTGCCGCCCAGGTGGACGGCGCGATCCTCGTGGTCTCGGCGACCGACGGTCCCATGCCCCAGACTCGCGAGCACGTGCTGCTGGCGCGTCAGGTGGGCGTGCCCTACATCGTGGTGGCCCTCAACAAGGCCGACATGGTCGACGACGAGGAACTCCTCGAGCTCGTCGAGATGGAAGTACGCGAGTTGCTCACCAGCTACGACTTCCCCGGCGACGACACGCCCATCGTGCAGGTCTCCGCGCTCAAGGCCCTCGAGGGCGACGCCGCGTGGGGCGACAAGATCATGGAGCTCATGGAGGCCGTCGACACGTGGATTCCCGAGCCCGTGCGCGCCACCGAGAAGCCCTTCCTCATGTCGATCGAAGACGTCATGTCCATCACCGGCCGTGGCACCGTGGTGACCGGCAAGGTCGAGCAGGGTGTCATCAAGGTCGGTGACGAAGTCGAGATCGTCGGTCTGCGTCCCACCCAGAAGACCGTGGTGACCGGCATCGAGATGTTCCGCAAGCTCCTCGACGAGGGTCGCGCCGGTGACAACCTGGGCGCGCTGCTGCGCGGTACGAAGAAGGAAGAGGTCGAGCGTGGCCAGGTGCTCTGCAAGCCCGGCACCATCACCCCGCACACCAACTTCGAGGCCGCCGTCTACGTGCTCACCAAGGAAGAGGGTGGACGTCACAAGCCGTTCTTTGCGAACTACCGTCCCCAGTTCTACTTCCGCACCACCGACGTGACCGGCACCATCGAGTTGCCCTCGGGCACCGAGATGGTGATGCCCGGTGACAACACTGACATGACCGTGACCCTGGGTAAGCCGATCGCCATGGAAGAGGGCCTGACCTTCTCCATCCGCGAGGGTGGCCGCACCGTGGGTTCGGGTCGCGTGACAAAGATCCTGAAGTAGGTCTGGTCATGGCCGACAAGCAGATGATTCGAATCCGGTTGAAGGCCTTCGATCACGGCGTCCTGGACCAGTCCACCGCCAAAATCGTCCAGACCGTGGAGCGCACGAACGCTCGCGTCCAGGGTCCCGTGCCGCTGCCGACCGAGAAGCACCGCTACACGGTGGTTCGCGGTCCCCACAAGCACAAGGACAGCCGCGAGCACTTCGAGATGCGCGTGCACAAGCGCCTGCTCGACATCGTGGACCACACCGCCAAGACGGTCGACTCGCTCCAGCGTCTCGACCTGCCCGCCGGCGTGGACATCGAGATCAAGATCCGCCAGAACTAGCCCCACCCCGAGGCCTCGCGCCCTTTGCGTGCGCGGGGTCTCAGGGTGTAGGGTAAGTAGCCCGGTTTTTTAGGACCGAGCGAACAACAGATGTGTTCAGTTGCCACTCGTGGAACGCTGAACCGAACCAGTCGAGCGCTCCGTTCGGGTTTTCACGGCCCGGCGGAGCGTCTGTATGTCGGCCCTGGTCGACGTAGAGAAACAAGAGGAAGAGGACAACGTGGCGACCAAAGCGATCGTCGGCGAGAAAGTGGGCATGACCCAAGTCTGGGACGACCAGAACCGGGCGATCCCGGTCACGGTCGTGCGCGTCAGCCCGTCTCGCGTCGTACAAGTCAAAACTCCCGAAAAAGAGGGATATTCCGCGCTCCAGGTGACCTGGGGTACGCGCCGCGTCTCGACCATGACCAAGCCCGAACTCGGCCACTTCGAAAAGGCCGGCGTAACTCCGGGCAAGAAGCTCGTCGAGCTGCGCCTCGATGACGTGAGCGGCTACTCGATCGGTCAGGAGATCCTGGCCGATTCCTTCGAAAAGGGCGACATGATCGACGCCACGGCGGTCTCGAAGGGTAAGGGATTCGCCGGTGGCATGAAGCGCCACAACTTCTCAGGCCAGGGGGCGGCCCACGGTAACCACAAGCATCACCGAGCTCCGGGTTCGATTGGCGCGTGTGCTACTCCCGGACGCGTCTTTCGGGGCACGAAGATGGCCGGTCGCATGGGCGGCAGTCAGGTGACGACCACCAACCTCGAGATTGTGGGCGTCGACGTCGAGCGCCACTTGGTACTCGTCAAGGGTGCCGTGCCCGGTCCGCGCGGCGGCGTGGTGGTGCTGCGCACCAGCGTCAAGAACCCGATGAAGGCTGGAGGTAGCCGGTGAGCGACGTCTTTACTCTCCGTGGTCCCGTGAAGAAGGAGCGTGCCCCCTACGTCGAGCACACCGTGGAGCGCAAGTCGCTCTCGGGTGCGGTGCTGGGAACGGTGGCCCTTGAGCCGTCGATCTTTGGTGTCACGCCCAACGTGGCCGTGATGCACCAGGTCGTCAAGGCCCAGCTCGCCGCCAAGCGTTCGGGCACCCAGTCCACCAAGACGCGCAAAGAGGTCCGTGGTGGCGGCAAGAAGCCCTTCCGCCAGAAGGGCACCGGCGGCGCGCGCCAGGGCACCATTCGCGCCCCGCACTACCCGGGCGGTGGCATCGCCCTCGGCCCCAAGCCTCGTAGCTACGAGCAAAAGACGCCCAAGAAGATGATCCGCCTCGCGCTTCACTCGGCCCTCTCGGACCGCGCTCAGCTCGAGCAGATTGTTCTTCTCGACAGCTTTTCGACGTGGAGCGAGCCCAAGACCAAGGACGCCGTCACGCTGCTCGAGACCCTCGGCCTCGAGGGCAAGATTTTGGTAGTGCTCGCGCGCGACGACGAAACCGCGCTGCGCTCCTTTCGCAACCTCATGAACGTCAAGACCATCGACGCCGGGGAGCTCAACACCTACGACGTCCTCGACAGCGACTGGGTGGTCTTTACCGACGCCACGCTGCCCACCGCCAAGGAGAGTGCCTGATGCGCGACGCGATGAACATCTTGATTCGCCCGGTCGTCTCGGAGAAGACCTACGCCTCGATGGAAGTGGGCACGTACGTCTTCGTCGTGGACCCTCGCGCCACCAAGATCGACGTGCGCAACGCCGTCGAGCAGGCCTTCAACGTGAAGGTCACCAACGTCAACACGCTGAACCGCAAGGGCAAGAACACTCGCAATCGCCGTACCGGCGTGCGCGGGACCAAGCCCGGCACCAAGCGCGCCATCGTCACCCTCAAAGCCGGTGACACGATCAACCTCTTCGAGAACTAAGGACAGTTATGGCCCTTCGTCACCGCAAACCCACGAGTCCCGGTCGCCGTTTCCAGACGGTCTCGGACTTCGCCGACCTGACGACGACCACCCCGGAGAAGTCGCTGCTCGAGCCCAAGCCCAAGTCCGGCGGCCGCAACAGCTACGGTCGCAAGACCTCGCGTCACCGCGGTGGTGGTCACAAGCAGAAGTACCGCGTCGTCGACTTCCGGCGCAACAAGGACCACGTCCCGGCCAAGGTCGCCACGATCGAGTACGACCCCAACCGCTCGTGTCGCATCGCACTGCTGCACTACGTGGACGGCGAGAAGCGCTACATCCTCGCGCCCCAAGGTCTCAAGGTCGGCGACGTTGTCGAGTCCGGCGCCAAGGCCGATATCCGCACGGGCAACTCGTTGCCGATGCGCTACATCCCCACCGGTTCGACCGTGCACAACGTGGAGTTGCGCCCCGGTGGCGGCGGCAAGATGGCCCGCAGCGCGGGCATGAGCGTCCAGCTCGTGGCCAAGGATGGCGGATTCGCCACTCTGCGCCTGCCCTCGACCGAGATGCGCCGTGTGCCGATCGACTGTCGCGCCACGTTGGGCGTCGTGGGCAACTCCGAGCACGAACTCATCAAGATCGGTAAGGCCGGTCGCAACCGCTGGAAGGGCGTTCGCCCCCAGACCCGCGGTGTGGCGATGAACCCGGTCGACCACCCGCTCGGTGGTGGAGAAGGCAAGACCAGCGGTGGTCGCCACCCGGTCTCACCCTGGGGTCAGCCCGAAGGTCGTACGCGTCTGCCCAAGCCGTCAGACTCGCTCATTATTCGTCGTCGTCGTGGACGCGGCGCTCGGAGGTAGGTATGTCACGCAGTCTGAAAAAGGGTCCGTTCATCGATGCTCACCTCCTCAAGAAGGTGGACGCGATGAACGCGGCCAACGAGAAGAAGGTCATCAAGACCTGGAGCCGTCGTTCGACGGTGATCCCCGACATGGTCGGTCACACCTTTGCGGTGCACGATGGACGCCGTCACGTGCCGGTCTTCGTGAATGAGTCCATGGTCGGTCACAAGCTGGGCGAGTTCGCGCCCACGCGCACCTTTAAGTTCCACGCCGGTCAAGAGAAGACGGGGCGTCGATAATGACCGGTGCCAAGACCAACGAACGTCCCGGGACCCGCGCGACCCTGCGCGGATATCAGATGTCAGCGAGCAAAGCCCGCGTCGTGCTCAATATCGTGCGTGGCGAAGACGTCAACACGGCGCGTGAGATTCTGGCGGGTACCACCCGCGAGGCGGCTGACGTGATCGGCAAGCTCCTCGCGTCGGCTGTCGCCAATGCGGTCAACAACGACGGCATGCAGGCCGACGAGCTCTACGTCTCGGCGGCCTTCGCCGATGAGGGCATTACCATGAAGCGTTTTAGCCCACGTGCGCGCGGACGCGCCGGCAAGATCTTTAAGCGCTCGACGCACATCACGGTGATCGTTTCGCGCATGGACGAGGAGCGCCTCGAACACATGCGCACCGCGCGCAATGCCCAGGCTCAGGCCAGTCGTTCGCGCCGCGTGGCGTCCTCGCGTCGCCGCGCCGACCAAACGGCGAGCGTCAACAAACGCGAAGCCGCCCACGAAGCCCAGGCTGAGTTGGACGCAGCCGAAGCGCTCGCGGCGGAGAACGCGGTGGTCGAGGAGATCACTCCCGACGACGTGATTGCCGACACGGTCCTTGAGGCGGGCACCGAGGCCGAGGCCCCGGGCCTCGAAGCGGCCATCGCGGCCGAAGACCAAGACGCGGCGAGTGACTTCGCCGTCGAAGACGACTCGGTGTCTGAGGACACTACGGAGGAGACCAACTAATGGGTCAGAAGGTAAACCCCTACGGTTTCCGTCTCGGCATCACGACGGACTGGAAGTCGCGCTGGTTCAAGGAGCGCGGCTACAAGGACCTCGTCATCGAGGACTGGAAGATTCGCGACTACCT
>JBEKYI010000061.1:0-8130 GCA_049511155.1 Acidimicrobiales bacterium | reverse complement strand
GACGTCCAACATCCCCTGGTCGACGCCGCTAAAGGCGGCGCGAGCGGCCACGACCAAAAAGGGAGCCGAGACGAACGACATCGCTATCACCACGCCGATCATCGAGTCGGTGAGGTGCTCGCCGAAGAGCTGACCCAAGAAGGTGTACGGGCCGATGATGTAGACCAAAATGATGCCGCTCATGAGAGGCGGCAGGGCCAAGGGTATCTGGACCAGCACGCCGACCACGGCGGCCAGGCGACCCTTCGAGCGAGCGAGTACGTAGGCGAGCGGCACGCCGCAGAGCGTCACAAGCGCGAGTGACATCGTGGCTCCCGCGACCGAGATCCACAACGCCGAAAACAGTCCGGGCGCGTGAAATCCTCGTTGGGGCGAGGTGACCAGTCGCACCAGGAAACCTGCGATCGGATAGCCCAGATATAGGACGAGCAATCCGCCGAGCCACGTGAGAGGACTCTTCAGAGTCCTCTTCGCGGTCATGGCGTCGTGGTTGTGGTAGTCGTCGTCGTCGAGTTCGCGGACGCGCGAAAGAACAGTGCCGGGGAGATTGGCGTCACTCCGTTATCCTTCAAGATCTTGCGACCCGTGGGACCGAGCAAGAAGTCGACGAAGGCCTTCGCCGCGGCCGGGTGGGGCGCGCGATTGAGAATCGCCACCGTGTACTGGCCCGAGAGTTGGGTACCGACGAGCGGCACCGTCTTTAAGTGCGCCGCGGCGGCCTCCACCGCGTAGAAGAAGCCCGCGTCGAGTTGTCCCGCCTGCAGATCGCCGACGAGGGCCGTCTCTTCAAAGACGTTGGACGTCGATGATGCCAGGGGTGCAAGGTTCGGTTGGTCGTAACTGAGTGCGACCCCGGTTAGCGCATCGACGGCGAGCACGCCCTTGGGGTCTGTCGTGGGGTCCGTACGACCGAGCAGGAACCCGGGAAGGTCTACCACCTCGTACCAGGGCTTGGTCTGGAGGTCCTTGGCAAATTTCGACTGGGGGTTGTACCCGAGCACCAGGGGCGAGTAGCCGAACTCCTTGTACGTCGACACCCAGTTGCCGTTCGCGGTCCCCTCGAGGCTCGCGTTGACCGCGGGCGACGCACTAATGAAGACATCTCCTACTTGGGTGCCTCCCGAAATCTCCGTGGCCAGGGCCGTCGAGCCGGCGGAGTACCCGCTGACCGTGTAGCCCGTCGCCTTGTGGAACGCGGGGTCGATCCGCTGTTCCATGAGATCGAGAAAAGAGCCGGCGTACAGAACGTCGACTGTCCCAGACGCCTTGGCCCTCGTCGACGGACTCGCGCCCGCGCTGGTCAGCGAGATCGAGATCGCGCCGAGCGCCATCAATGCTGTCGCCGTAATCGCCATTAGTCGACGCATACTGCCTCCTTCGCCGTGGATGCATTTACAGTAACATCGCTGATCTTTCGACGTACTTGCACGATACGACAGTCCTCTGGGACGTATTTGCGTTACCGGATGTCTTGCGCCAGGCCGTACGATTCGACGGGCGAGTATGCGGCGTGTCGAGGAACGTGGCCCCGAGTCGGCGTTCGACGCGACCGTAGAATGACGTCAATGAGCTCGCCGTCGGAATCTACGTGGGTAGTGGTGAGCGAAGACCCGCTATCAAGCGACGAGTTGTCTTCCTGGGTCGTGCGACCTAACTGTGGTGCTGTTGTCACATTCAGCGGCATCGTGCGAGACCATTCTCGCGCCCGCGACAACGTGCTCGCTCTGGAGTACGAGACCAGCCCCAAGCTGGCGGAACAGAGGATCAACGAGATCGTCACCGTGGCGCGTAAACGCTGGGCCTCCCTGGAAGCCGTCGCGATTCACCATCGGATTGGCCGAGCTGAGCTCTCCGAGCCGACCGTCGTTGTCGCCGTCTCATCGCCTCACCGCAGCGACGCCTTCGAGGCGGCCCGCTTTTGCATCGATACCCTGAAGGAGTCCGTTCCCATGTGGAAGCGCGAGATTTGGGAAGGCGGCTCGGCGTGGAGTGAGGAGACGTCGCCTCTCCTCGACGTGCCACGTCCGTGATCTCCATCGACGAAGCGAGACGCTTCGTCCTCGGGGGCCTCGAACCGCTCGATCCGCGCCAACTCGCACTCGCCGAGGCGTTGGGTTGCGTCTGCGCCGAAGAGGTTCGAGCTCGCGAGCCGTCACCTCGGTTCGACAACTCCTCAATGGATGGTTTTGCGCTGCGCGCCGCCGATACCCAGGGCGGCTCTCGGCGCTTGGTCGTGACCAGCGCGATCTTCGCCGGTGACAACCCGTCGACGACGGTAGGTGAGGGCGAGGCCGCGCGCATCATGACAGGGGCTCCCCTACCCACCGGGGCCGACAGCGTCTGTCTGCGTGAGGCGACCGTCCTCGACGCCGACGGCGCGACGGTCGTCATTCAGCGTGAAGTCAACCTCGGGGAGGCGGTTCGCCGGGTAGGCGAGGATGTCTCTCTCCACCAGGTGTTGGTGTCACCGGGAGACGAGCTTGGTCCCGCCCAGCTCGGTGTACTCGCGAGCCAAGGATATTCAAGCGTGATGGCCCACCGTCGGCCCATCGTGGGCGTGTTGTCGACGGGCAACGAACTCTCCGACACGACTTCCCCGTTGACGCCCGGCATGATCCGCGACTCCAACCGTCCCTCGCTTCTCGCGTCGGTGCGCGCATCGGGATTCGACGCAATCGACCTCGGCATCGTGGGCGACTCGTCTGTCGACATCAACGAGACCTTGACACAAGGCGCGGCGTCGTGCGACGCGATTATCTCCACGGGCGGGGTGAGCGTCGGCGACGCCGATTTCGTGAAATCGGTTCTGATCGAACTCTGTGGCGATCAGGCCCGCTCGATGCAGGTGGCGATGAAACCGGGCAAACCATTCGCCTTCGGCCGCACGAAGGACTCTGGCGTTCCCATCTTCGGGCTAGCTGGCAACCCGGTGTCCACTTTGGTGGGATTCGAGACCTTCGTGCGACCGGCCCTGCGTCGCCTGGGGGGACACCGCGTTCTTGATCGACTCACCATCAACATGGTCCTCGACTGCCCGGCGCCGCGGAAACTCGACGGACGCCTCCACCTCGTTCACGCTGTCGCACGGGTCCACGACGACGGCGTGGTCCACGTAGAAAGCATCGCGCGACACGGGTCCCACTTACTCCACGCAGTCGCCTTGTCCAACGCCCTGATCCTCCTTCCCGACGGTGACGGGGCCGAGACGGGTGACGTCGTTCGGGGGATGGTGCTCGACGCGGACCAGTTGAACGCTATCTGATGGCTCGACTGGTCTTACTGGGTCCAGCCCGAGAAGCGGCGGGCGTCGGCGTCGACATCGTCGAGGCTGACTCCCTTGACGCCGTGCTGGACGAGGCCGTTCGTCGCTATGGGCCGGTGTTTCAGAAGGTCCTCGAGGTCAGTCGAGTCTGGGTGAACGGCGAGCCCGCTGAGCCGGGGGCGCTGATCGATCACGACGACGAAGTTGCGGTGCTGCC
Source organism: Acidimicrobiales bacterium (assembly GCA_049511155.1). Classification (GTDB taxonomy): domain Bacteria; phylum Actinomycetota; class Acidimicrobiia; order Acidimicrobiales; family RAAP-2; genus RAAP-2. Next base: position 4,651 of record JBEKYI010000061.1, on the reverse strand, counting down.
CCCGGTGTCGGGCGGGTGAGGCGAGGCGGGGTCACTCAGTAGTTCGAGCGCGTGCGGCACGACATCAAGCACGGCCTCCAGGCACTCGATCGCTCCGCGAGGTGATCCGGGACAGTTGAGGATCAAGCACTGGCCGACGGTCCCCGATCGCCCGCGCGACAGTCGTCCCAGCGGATTCACGAGGCGCATCGCCTCACTCAGTCCGGGCGCGTCGCGTTCGAGCACGCGAGCGGTTCCCTCTGGGGTGAGATCGCGGCGCGAAAAACCCGTGCCACCCGAGGTGACGAGTAGTCCGGCGAACCCGCTGCTCATCTCACGCAAGCTCGTCTCAACCGATTCCTCGCCGTCGGAAGTCACCCGGTAGTCGGCCATCGCAAAGCCCGCCTCCTCGAGTCGCGCCGCAAGGAGTGGACCCGCGAGATCCTCACGCTCCCCCCGATCGACCGAGTCCGAGACGATCAGAACTTTGGCGTAGAGATCCACGGCGACGAGCGTAGGTGATGTGCCGTGAGCGGGTCGCTCAACCCCCGGCCATTGCGCCGATCACGATGAATGGCTCCTGGCCTCGCTCGACGGCTTCGGGCAACGCCACGTCGATCGGTTCCAGCGAAAGATCCGTCTCGCACGCATAAAACCGAACGAACTTGCGTCGTTGTTGGGTTGCCGGATCGCGAATCGTGCCCAAGAGGTCGGGGAAGCGAGTCTCGAGAGCGTCGATCACGCTCGCGGGCGAAGGCGTGCCCACAACCTCCACTTCGACCTCACCCGAAACCTTCGCGATATTTCTAAGGTGGGCCGGGAGGACGACTCGAATCATGCCAACGTTTGGACTTCGACCGACAGCACGGCAGGAAGGTCGCGAACGATCGGCTCCCACGAGTCACCGGAGTCGGCCGAGGCGTAGACCTGGCCCCCGGTGGTGCCGAAGTACACGCCACAGTCCTCAAGGTTGTCCACGGCCATCGCGTCGCGCAGGACGTCGACGTAACAGTGGTCTTGGGGCAGTCCCTTGGCGAGAGGCTCCCACTCGTTGCCGCCGGTTCGGCTGCGGTAGACCCGCAGTTTGCCCTCCGGCGGAAAGTGCTCGGAGTCGCTGGTAATGGGCACCACGTAGACGGTCTCCGGTTCGTGGGCGTGCACGTCGATGGCAAAGCCAAAGTCCGAGGGCAAGTTGCCGCTCACTTCGCTCCACGAGTCCCCCGCGTTGTCGCTGCGCATCACGTCCCAGTGCTTTTGCATGTAGATCACGTCCGGGTTCGACGGGTGCAGCGCGATGCGGTGCACGCAGTGCCCGACCTCGGCGTCTTCATCGGGCAACCCCTCGGAGTGCAGTCCGTGGTTGATCGGACGCCACGTCGTGCCCTCATCGTCACTGCGAAACGCGCCAGCTGACGAGATAGCGACGAAAATCCGACGCGGGTCCGTGGGACTCACGATGATCGTGTGCAAGCACATCCCGCCCGCCCCGGGTTGCCACGCCGAACCGGTGTCGTGACCGCGCAGGCCTGAGAGCTCACTCCAACTCTGCCCGCCGTCGGTCGAGCGAAACAGAGCCGCGTCTTCCACTCCCGCGAGCACAGTATCGGGGTCACTCAAGGACGGCTCGAGGTGCCAGACCCGAGCGAACTCCCACGGGTGGGGCGTCCCGTCGTACCACTGATGCGTGCCTGGCACGCCGTCGTAGACGAACTGGTTACCCACCGGGTTCCACGTGCGACCTCCGTCGTCAGAGCGCTGTATCAGCTGCCCAAACCAACTCGTGGACTGCGAAGCGAAGATTCGATCGGGATCGACTGGCGAACCCTTCACGTGAAAGATCTCCCACCCGCCAAAGAAGGGACCGTCGACGTCCCAGCTCTTGCGAGTTCCATCCGCACGAAGCACGAACGCCCCTTTTCGCGTTCCGACCAATACCCGCACACCGCTCATATCCGCCCCTCTCCGCGTCCGGCGCGACGCGTCAACGAAAGAAGAGTACATCGCGCTTGATTCACTCGTCACTGCCCTTGGCGACTTGCTGCCCATCTGGCTCCACGAGAGACATCGAGAAGGACTGATTGCATCAATGAGTTATTGCCTCGCATTGAAACCGAGGTGTACCATCCCGGCTACAGGCGCAGGCTCGACGCGAGTGGGGCGCCGATGGGAGGCACCCATGGCTGATCAGCAACCGGATAGCGATCCGCAGTTCGAGAGTGCCACCAGTCAAGTTCGGGAGAATTCGACGAACGCTGAGGCAGCGATGCTGGGGGGCGCACCCGGCCTCGACGCCGTCGGACGCGGACCGAGTACTACCAGACCGTTCAGTCAGAAGGACTATGTCCATCCGACTGCTGGCTGGGGTGCCGCGCGCTCCGTGGCTCACGTGCTCATCCGTGAGCGCGAACCCGTCGACGGCACTCGCCTCATGTTCACGATGAATCACGAAGATGGCGGCTTCGACTGCCCGGGATGTGCATGGCCGGATGACCCAAACGGTCTGCACCTGGACCTATGCGAGAACGGCATCAAGCACGCCACATGGGAAATGACGCCTCGGCGGGTGGATCGGAACTTCTTCGCCGCTCACTCCGTCACCGATCTTTGTACGTGGAGCGATTTCGATTTGGAGGATCAGGGTCGCCTCACCGAGCCCATGGTCTATGACCCTGCGAGCGATCACTACGTTCCCATCACCTGGGCCGACGCCTTCGCGCTCGTCGGTTCGCGACTGCGCGCGTTGGCAAGTCCGAACGAAGCATCGTTCTATACATCCGGGCGGCTCGGCAATGAGGCCACGTTCCTCTACCAACTGTGGGTACGAGAGTTCGGCACGAACAATCTTCCTGACTGTTCCAATATGTGCCACGAGGCCAGCGGTCGAGCGCTCACAGCATCACTCGGCACAGGCAAGGGCACCGTCGACATCCGGGACTGGGAACACGCCGACGCCATCTTCGTGCTCGGAGTCAATGCGGGTTCCAACGCGCCGCGCATGCTCACCTCACTCGCCCAGGCGTACCGCCGGGGCGCCCAGATCGTGCATATCAACCCCCTGATCGAAGCCGCGTCCAGAGAGACGATCGTGCCCCACGAATACCTCTCCATGGCCACGCGCAAGGCCACCAAGACCGGGACACTCAACGTTCAACCGCGAATCGCGGGTGATCTTGCCCTGTTACGTGGCGTCGCCAAGGCGGTGCTCGAAAAGGCCCGCACCGACCCCAAGGCCATTGACGAGGAGTTCATATCTCAGTACACCTCGGGGTTTGAGCAATATCGAGAGTTGTGCGAGTCAGCTGACTGGAAAGAGCTGGAACGACAGTCCGGGGTCAGTGAGACCGAGATACGAAACCTCGCTACGGTGTACATGAACGCCAGTAAAACCATCATCAGTTGGTGCCTGGGCATTACCCAGCAGGAACATGGTGTGGACACCGTGCGCGAGATCGTAAGCCTCCTGTTGTTGCGCGGCAATATCGGTCGCCAGGGAGCCGGTCCCTGTCCGATTCGAGGTCACAGCAACGTTCAGGGAAATCGAACGTGCGGCATCAACAACCGCCCGAACGAGAACTTCCTCCGGCGTCTGGGCGATGTGTGCGGTTTTGAGCCGCCCCGAGAGTTTGGCCTGAACACGGTGGCCACCATCGACGCGATGCATGCGGGCAAAGTCAAAGTGTTCGTCGGGATGGGTGGAAACTTCGCCCTGGCGGCTCCGGACACCAACTACACCTTTGCCGCATTGCGCAAATGCGAACTCACCGTCCACGTCAGTACGAAACTCAACCGGAGTCACGTGGTGCACGGACGTGACGCATTGATCCTGCCGTGCCTGGGGCGTACGGAGAAGGATCATCAGCGCAGCGGTCTCCAGGGCACGACCGTCGAGGACTCCATGAGCATGGTGCACATCTCGCGCGGAATGAAGGAACCGGCTTCACCCCACCTCAAGTCTGAACCAGCCATTATCGCCGGCATGGCTCAAGCAACGCTGCCGACGAGTTCGACACCGTGGCAAAGCTACGTCGACAACTACGACCTCATTCGCGACACCATGGAGAAGGTTCTCGAGGGCTTTGAGAACTTCAACCAACGTGCTCGTCAGCCTCACGGGTTCCGTCTGGACCAACCCGCGCGTGAACGGGTCTTCGCAACGGACTCGCATCGAGCCAAGTTCTCCGCCGCTCCCCTGCCCAACGCCGTCCCAGCGGCCGGTCGATTGACGCTCGGCACCATGCGCTCGCACGACCAATGGAACACCACCATCTACTCCAACGACGACCGCTACCGCGGGGTAAAGAATCTCCGCACGCTCGTTTTCATGAGCCGTCACGACATGGACGAACGCGGCCTGAGCGAGTTCGACCTCGTCGACATCACCAGCATCGCGAAAGACGGGACTCGCCGCAGCGTGTACGGCTACCGAGCGATCACGTACAACATTTCCCCGGGTTCGGCGGCGGGCTACATGCCCGAGCTCAACGTCTTGTGCCCCATCGGCGACTACAGCCCCCAAAGCGACCAGCCACTCATGAAGCACTTGCTGGTTGAAATCAGCCCCAGCGTGCTGAGCAGTCGGGCAACGTAAAAGGTCATCGACTCGCCCATGACCGGTTCTGACTCGCCGCTTCAGGTCTGCGTTGCATCGAGGGACGCGACCTCCTCAGGAGTA
>JBEKYI010000060.1:0-8328 GCA_049511155.1 Acidimicrobiales bacterium | reverse complement strand
TTTTCAGGATTTGATGTTGGAGTCGCCGGGGAGCTCATCCCCGGCGTCCTTCATTTCAACAGACTGAAATCCCATGTCACAGACCGTTGCGAGGCTATGTCACGTGTCGGTCGTCACTTTCCACACAGGCTTTCCCCAGTATGTCCTTCGCCAATCCTCAACATGCCCGTCTTGTTACCTGCAGCCCACGTCGACAAGCGTTGAAGTCTTATGACGCAGATTGATACCGAGCGACCACGAGCCGCGTCGAGCGGCCGTGTTCCACCCAGCGTCATCGAGGCTGAAGAGTCGTTGATTGGTGCGATGTTGCTCTCGCCCGAAGCGGTGAGCGTCGCCTACGAGACGGTCCAGGTCGAGGACTTCTACCGTCCACTCCACGGACAGATCTTCGGCGCGATCATCGCGCTCGCTCACGCGGGCGAACCCGTGGACTACGTGACGGTCCAGGCGAAACTCCAAGAGCGCGGAGCCGTCGCGGTCGAACTGGCGGTGCTGTCCGCCCTGCAGCTCAACACGCCCTCGGCGGCCAACGCGTTGCACTACGCCGAACTGGTGCGCGAGAAAGCCCAGCAGCGTCGCCTCATTGCCGTGGCCGGAGAGATCGTCGACGACGCCTACGTGGCAACCGACGACGTGGTCGGTCTCATCGACGAAGCCGAGCGCAAGATCAACGCCATCGCCGATGACCGCAAGGTCGACTCCGTGTCGCCGTTGCAGCGGCTGCTGCTCAATGAGGCCGACATCCTCGAACTGCGAGGCGAAACCCGCGGTCAGTTCAACGGCCTTGAGACGGGCTACCGCTCGCTCGACGGCATCCTCCAAGGACTCCAGAAGAGTTCGATGACCATCGTCGGCGCGCGCCCGGCGACCGGCAAGACCGCCTTCGCCCTGGGCATCTTGATCCACGTGGGTGCGGTGGTGAATCGACCCGCACTGTTCTTCTCCCTGGAGATGAGTCGCCAGGAGTTGGCCGAGCGCATCCTGGCCTCCACCGCGCGCATCGACTCGTCCAAGTTGCGCACCGGTGACCTCTCCGAAGCCGACTGGAACCGCGCCCACGACGCCTTCGGGTACCTGCAGTCGGCCAAGGTCTTCATCGACGACAATCCGGCTCTTACCATCATGGACGTGCGCGCCCGCGCGCGGCGCATCAAGCAACAAAACGGCGACCTCGGCGTCATCATCATCGACTACCTACAGCTCATGTCCAGTCGGGGTCGCGCCGAGAACCGCCAGGTCGAGGTCTCCGAGATGAGTCGGTCGCTCAAGATCCTCGCGCGCGAGCTGGAGTGTCCGGTCGTGGCCCTCAGCCAGCTCTCGCGAAAGCTCGAAGAACGTGCCGACAAGCGACCGATGATGTCGGACCTGCGCGAGTCGGGTTCGTTGGAGCAGGACGCCGACGTCGTGTTGTTCCTCTACCGTCCCGAGATCTACGGAGAGGTGACCAACGACATGAAGGCCGACGCCGAGATCATCGTGGGCAAGAACCGCAACGGCCCCACGCGCACCGCGCACCTCACGTGGCGCGGAGAGTTCGCGCGCTTCGACAACGTGGCTGACAACGGCGGGATCTAAACGTCCCTAGAGGTGAAAGGGCGCGAGCAAGTTGGTCGCGCTGCCGGCCGCGCCGAGGTAGGAGAGGCCCAACAGCGACTCGGTGCCGCGCAGCAGCGAGTAGTGATTCAGCGGCGCTGACACGCGCAGACCCCGGGGCACCGACGGGGCAACAACGTAGGTGGGCACGCGATTTGTCGGTCCCGTGTCGTTCTCGTCGAAGGTGATGAAGAGCACGAGCGAGTGCGAGCGGTACTCCGGGCTCGCAATGATCGACGGCACGATCTGCGAGAGCCACCGATCGCCGATCGAGATTGGGCAACTGTGCATGTCATCGCAGATGTTGGGCGTGATGAAGGTGAATTTGGTGCTGAGGTCCAGGGGGATGCTCAGAGGAACGTCGTCGTGGGCGCAGGCCGAGCGCAGCGAGGTGTAGTACACGGCAGGGTTGTGGCGCGCCGCGTACGAGTCCGTGGTGACGGTGTCGCAGTTCGAGGGCATTGATTGATCGAGCCCCCGCCAGTTTCCGTCGAGCTGAGAAAAGATGCTCGGGCCGCTCACGGGATGTTCGTCGGGTTCGCCGTCGTCGGTGATGCCATGGGTCGATCCCGACGTGAGGGCGATGTAGTTGGGCAGACTCGGGTGAGAGATCGCCAAATAGTTCGTTGCCAGGCCGCACCGATTGGCCAGCGCGTTCAGGTACGGGGCACTCGGTGAGCCAACGACCGAGTAGCCCTCGTTCTCCAAGAGAATCCACACGACGTGTGTGTAGTTAGGAGTCGTCGACGAAACGCCACACGGCTGGGTGGCCGACGCAGCGGGCGGTGAGCTTGACGCTGACGCCGTGGGCGCCAGGAAACTCAAGCCCGCGGCGAAGGCACCGGCGATGAGCGGCTTCCAGTTCATCGCTCCCATTCTGCGCGCGTCGCGCAAGGAAGGGGATTCAGCCACGCGTCAGAACGCGTGGACACTCAGTCGCTCAGGCAACCCTGAGTAGAGACGCTGCCGGTGGCCGGTGTGTTCGCGATGTCCTGTTTGACAACGCTGAGGGGAATCGCGTACGCCGTGCTCAACTGGGTGAGAGAGTACGACTCGACGACGCCCGCCACTTGGCCGTTAAACAAGACGGGGCTGCCCGAGTTGCCCGGTTCGATGTTGGCCTCCAGGGAGAGAATCGTCCGGGCGGCCAGGTCCTGGTTGTAGAAGTTTCGGCTGTCGGCGGTGATCTCGCCCTCGTAGTAGCCATCAGAGCGCGTGCGCGACTCATTGAGCGGAAAGCCCACGATCTGGATCTTGGTGTCGTTCGACGGTTCCGCGCTGAGGAAGCTGAGCGGCGTGCCGCTCTTGCTGACGCGCAGAACGGCGATGTCGTTGTCAGGGTCGTAGAAAGCCACCACAGCGGGCGCGCCTCCGACGGTGAACTTGGTGTGTCCCGCCACGACGTGCGCGTTGGTGACGACTTCGCTGCCCGTGACGTAAAAAGCCGTGCCCTCGCTCTCTTGGCCGCACACGCCGCTCGCGAACACCTTGACGACGTCACTCGGATCGCTCAGATTGCTCACGGGCGGCGGCAGCGTGGAGGGTGGGACCGGCTGGGGCAACGTGGGAGCGATGACGTCAGCGAAGATCGCGGGCACGCCGGCCTTGCGGAACAGCGACTGAATCTGTGACTCGACCGAAGGCACAGGCGGCATCACGTGATCGAGGGCCGAGAGGATCGCGGAGTTCTGGATGGCACTATCGATGGAGGCGGCCGGGGCCGAAGCGAGCAGACCCGCGGCGAGCCAACAGAACACCAGGGCCGCGGCGACACTCACCGCGACACCCGCGATGCGGTCCACGATGCCCAGCATCAACACGCTGACCACTCGGCTCACCAGTCGACCCAGCATCCCTCCGATGACGGCGCCGAGCATGATGGCAACGAGGACGATGATCAGCGCGAGACCCGGGCGCCAGTGGCCCTTGGTGATGTCACCCGCCAGCGACGGGGCGATCAATGCTCCGACGTAAAAACCGACGCCGAGGCCGATGAACATGGCGATCTGAGTGATGGCTCCGGCGGCAAAGCCCCGCAGGGCCGCCAGTATCACCAGAACGATGATGATGAGATCCACCCAACTCACAACAGTCAGGCTAAGCCGTTATTGGGCGTGGCGCGGAATGTTGTTTTATTTTGGCTGCATGCGGATACCGGCATCGATGCGGACCGACGCGGCGTTCATGTAGCTGTTGGAGAGCAACGCAATCGCCAGCGAAGCGAACTCCGACGCGTACCCCAAGCGCTTGGGGAACAGCACCCCGGTACCCAGACGGGCCTTGAACTCCTCGGACGCTTCGCCCGTACCGTAGATCGGGGTGTCGATGAGTCCCGGCAGGATGCAGTTGGCTCGCACGCCGATGACCGCGAGGTCGCGCGCCAGCGGCAAGGTGAGTCCCACGATGCCCCCCTTGGAGGACGAGTAGGCGGCCTGGCCGATCTGCCCGTCTTCGGCCGCGACCGAGGCGGTATTAACGATCGCACCACGGCACCCGTCTTCGTCGGGTGCGTTGTGGCCCATGGCCGTCGCGGCCAGGCGACACACGTTGAACGTGCCGATCAAGTTGATCTCGATGACTTTGCGATAGACGTCGAGGTTGTGGGCCGAGGCGTACTCGCCGTCTTTGCCGATGGTGCGCTCGGGCCACCCGATGCCCGCGCAGTTAACGGCGCTCCAAAGTGGTGCGATGGCTTTGGCCGCCTCGATCGCCTCGATGACCTGATCGGTGTTGGTGACGTCGCAGTGGACATACGTGCCACCGATCTCCTGTGCGATGCGCGCTCCGGCGTCGTCGTTGAGGTCGGCAACAACCACCTTGACGGCGCGCTCGGCGAGGGCCCGAGCGGTCGCCTCGCCCAGACCCGAGGCACCGCCGGTGACCACGGCCGACGTATTCGCTAACTCCACGATGCTCCTGTTCCGCTTCGCCCTCGCGAAGCCCCCCACGAGTCAAGCAGACAGCGGCCATGTCTCAAAGTTGGAAAGGGGCGGGGGGCCGGTGGGGCCGGTCTCCCGGCCCCACCGGTGCCTAGCGCGACGCCGACTCGAGGGGGGAGCCGACCTCCTCGGGCTCGAGCTGGGTGACGACGCGATAGGCATCGACCGTCGATGCATAGTCATCGACGACCTCGTGCATGCGGTCAATTTCTACTTTCAGTTGCCGTTCGTGGACCTCCCGCTGTTGAAAGTGCAGGGCCAACAAAGGCAGACCTACCCCGACGCACACGGCGAGGATGACGAGTAAGGCTCCAAAGCTTGCAGCAAACATTGCGGTTCTCCTTTCGACGGTGATCACAGTTTGAACCCGCTCCTAAAAGCCTTAGCGAGGATCGAGCAAGACGCAAGTAAGAGTTCCCTGTGAGATGCCTAGATGCAACACCGCATTCACTGACCACCGACTCCCGTAACGTAACGAGGTGGCGTCGATCTATGAGTACTCGAAAGAAGAGTTGACGTCATACTTATCGGGCGAGCCGGCGTATCGACTCGAACAGCTCTGGCACGGCTTGTGGAGTGACGCTTTGGGGCTCGAGGAGATCACAACGATCCCGAAGTCGTTACGCGCCGACCTTCGCCAGCATTTCCCCGAGTCGTTGCGTGTGGTGAACGATGTTGAGAGTGATCACGGGGTAACGCGCAAATGGGTCTTCGCCCTCGAGGACGGCGAGACGATTGAGACGGTGCTGATGCACTACGACGATCGGGTGACGGTCTGTATCTCCTCTCAGGCTGGGTGCGCGATGGGCTGCACGTTCTGTGCGACCGGCCAGGCCGGTTACTCCGGCCAATTGAGCGTGGGCCAAGTCGTGGAACAGGTCATGTTCGCCACCCGCGCTGCCGCCCCCGCGCGGCTGTCGAACGTGGTGTTCATGGGCATGGGTGAACCTCTGGCCAACTACGCCACCACGGTGGGTGTCGTGCGACGACTCAACGAGTATCGCGGTCTCTCGGCGCGCCACCTCACGGTGTCGACAGTGGGCGTGGCCCCGGCCATCGAGCGACTGGCGCAGGAAGGATTGCCGATCACTCTGGCTGTGTCGCTGCACGCGGCCAACGACGACACGCGTAATGAACTTGTCCCGCTGAATCGTCGCTACCCGCTCGAGCGACTTCACGAGGCGTGTCGAACGTGGATCGAGCAGACCGGACGGCGCATCAGCTTCGAGTGGGCGCTCATCGACGGCGTCAACGACACGGACACCGCCGTTAGCGAGCTGGCCGACTACGCCCTCTCACTGGGCGCGCACGTCAACCTCATTCCGCTCAACCCCACACCCGGTTACTTGGTACGAGGATCGAGCACGCAGCGCGTGCGTGAGTTTCGCGACGCTCTCGTCGCGCAGGGCGTGAACGCGACGGTGCGCAACACGCGAGGTCGTTCGATCGCGGCCGCCTGTGGGCAGTTGGCCACCGTCACCAAGAAGCAGCGTCGATCTCTGCCGGTGAGCGCTGGCTAGTTCGACGCGCCAATGCGCTCGCGCCAGAAGCTGGGTCGCCAGCGGATGAGGGCGAGGACCCCGAGCACGCACATGATGCCTCCCGAGACGATCGAGAACTCGGTCGAGGTGAAGTTGGCCACGGTGCCGGACTCGAGGTCGCCCAGGCGCGGACCTCCGGTGACGACGGCGTTCTGGATGGCCGAGAGTCGGCTGCGGTACTCGTCGGTGATGGAGGTCTGCAAGATGGTGTTGCGCAGCACCGTTGAGATCACGTCCATGGCGCCCGCCACCCCAAGGCAGATGACGCCGATCCAGAGCAGATGGATGAGGCCGAAGAGGGCCATCGCCACACCCCACGACAACACGACGAGCACGACGAGGCGTCCTCGACGCTGGATGCGGTCCAGCCAGCCAGTGAAGATCGCCATCACGAGCGCACCGATGCCGGGCGCAGCGTAGAGCAGGCCGAGGATCTCGGGTCCGCCGTGGTAGATGTGCTTGGTCACGGCCGGAAAGAGCGCGCGCGGTAGGCCAAAGACCATGGCGTTGAGGTCCACGAGATACACCGCCTGAACGACGGCGTTCTGGCGCACGTAGCGAAAACCCTGACCGATTGCTCGAAAGATCCTGGCGTCGGTGTGCACGACCGGCGGCTTCATCGCCGACATGAAGAACGTCGCCAAAACGAGGGCGAAGAACGTGATGCCATCGATGAAGAAGCACCACGACACATTGGTGGTGGCGATGATTACACCCGCCAGCCCCGGTCCCACCACGGTGGCGCCGTTCATGATGATCTGAAAGACCGCGTAGGCCGCCGTGAGCTCCTCGGGCCTGACCAGGGTGGGGATGACCGCGGTGCGCAGGGGGCCCGTGAGACCCGAAAAAAATGCCGCGAGGGCGGGCAAGGTCACCAGAATCACGAAGTTGGGGTGGGCTTGTACGGCGTTCAGACCAAGAGCAAGGCTGATGAGCCCGAGAAACGAGGTCGCGACCAAGAGCAAGGTCCGTCGGTCGAAGCGATCTCCGAGTCCGCCGCCCCACAGCGCTCCGATAATGAGGAGCGGCAGCTGAATGAAGCTCACTACGCCGACCCACAGCGAGGACCCGGTGAGTTGGTAGACCTCGTACGCGACGGCGACGAGGGTTAAGTTACTGCCGAGTAGTGAGACCAGTTGGCCGATGAAGAGGAGGCGAAAGTCCTTGCTCGTGCGCAACGGCGTGATGTCAACGAGCAGCCGGGGCACCTATTAATGGTACGGGGATAAAGTAAAACGTCGGGGGTTGGCCAAGGAGTGGTGATGATCGGCGAAGAACTGATCCAGTTAGTGACGCCTGAAGGCGAGCGGGTAGCAAACCCGCAGTACGAGTCAACCCTGAGCGGCGAAGCGATCTTCAACATGTACCGCGACATGGTCATTATCCGCCGACTCGATGCCGAGTCGACCTCTCTCCAGCGCCAGGGCCAGCTCGCCCTGTGGGCACCGATCCAGGGTCAGGAGGCCGCCCAGATCGGCGCGGGCCGCGCCATGCAGCCCAACGACTTCAGCTTTCCTACCTACCGCGAGCACGGCATCGCCTGGTGTCGCGGGGTGCCGCCCGAGGACATGCTGCGTATGTTTCGGGCCACGTCCAATGGCGGCTGGGACGCCCAGAAGTACCACCACTCGGTACCCACCATCGTGCTCGGAAACCAGGTCCTCAACGCCGTGGGATACGGCATGGGGGTCCAGCGCGACGGCGCCGAGGACGCGGTCATCACATTCTTTGGCGATGGCGCCTCCAGCCAGGGCGACGTGCTCGAGGCCTTCGTGTGGGCTTCGTCCTTTAACGTACCGATCGTCTTCTTCCTCCAGAACAACCAATGGGGCATCTCGACGCCCATGTCGATCCAGTCCAAGATTCCGCTCTACCACCGTGCGCCCGGTTTCGGGTTTCCCGGCGTGCGCGTGGACGGCAACGACGTGGTCGCGGTCTACGAAGTCACCAAGCGCGCCCTGGACTCGGCGCGCTACGGCGGGGGACCCACGTTGATCGAGGCCTACACCTATCGTCTGGGCGCGCACACGACATCGGATGATCCCACTCGCTATCGCATCGACGCCGAGGTCGAGGTGTGGAAGCACCGTGACCCGATCGAGCGCGTCAAGGCTTTGCTCGTTCGCGAGTACTCGGTGAAGACCGCCCAGTTTGACGAAGTGGCGGCCGAGGCCGACGAGAAGGCGCTCAAGCTGCGTGAAGACGTGCTCGCGATGGATCGGCCCGATCCCATCACCATGTTCGACAACGCCTAC
>JBEKYI010000059.1:0-8461 GCA_049511155.1 Acidimicrobiales bacterium | reverse complement strand
GAGGTGATCCCGTCGTGCGCCAACTGGTCCGTCGCCTCGTGGGCCAACTCGACCGCATCATCGCGGTTGCTGAACGCCAGAAACAGGACTTGGGTCGCGGACACTGGGGCCATCGTAGTAACCAACGGTTGAGGCGACCGTTGAAGCCGGGGCGCTATCGCTCGCGCGAGGCACCCAGTCGGCGCAGTGGTGGCACGGTTGTCGGCGGCTGTTGTCGCGCGGGTAAGCCCGCCAGTAGGTGCACTGTTGCCTGAGCGACACTCTCGACGGCTTCTTCAAACGCCTCGCTCGTTCGCGCAGACACCGTGGTGACTCCGCTGACCTTGCGAACGTACTGGCGTGCAGCCGCGCGGATCTCTTCCAGGGTTGCGGGAGGTTCGAGCCCGCGCAGGGTGGTGATGTTTCGACACATGCTCTGAGAGTAGGTCTCTCGGGCGAGATCACGGGCACCGAGTCCGAGATGGCCGGGTGACGCCGTGAGTACTGTGAAGTTAGAGCGACCAAGGAGGCATCGTGAGCAATGTCAACGACTACAACAGCGGGGTCATCGAGGAGTTCCGCGCCAACCGCGGCCAACTCGGCGGCAATTTTGCGGGCGCACCCATGTTGCTGCTACACACGACCGGCGCCAAGAGCGGCGCCGAGCGCGTGAACCCCATGATGTATCTCGAGCTCGACGGGCACGTCTATGTGTTCGCCTCCAAGGCGGGTGCCGACACCAACCCTGACTGGTACCACAATCTCGTCGCCGATCCCCACGTCACCGTCGAACTGGGCGACGAAGTGTTTGGCGCCACGGCGACCCCGCTGGCCCGCGATGAACGCGATCGCGTCTATTCCGTGCAGGTCGAGAGGTTCCCGGGATTTGGCGAGTATCAAGAGAAGACCACCCGAGTGATCCCCGTCGTCGAGATCACGAGGTCCTAACTACGACGAGAGTCGCACCACCGAGAAAGTTCCCCCGTGGGTGCGCCGACCGTTTCCGTTCGCCGCGGTGCCCGCGGCCGCCAGTGAGCCGTTGCGATCGAGAAAGACCTTCTCTCTTGAGTACTCGTAGAGCGGTCGGTGGTCGTAGGTCACCTGCAGCGAGCCATCGGCGAGCCGCCGCGTACCAATCGAGCTCGCAGCGACTCCGCGCACCAGAGGCGTCCCAGTCGTAAGGACCGGCGTCCACTCGGGGGCACACGACGCACACGTCCCCTTGGTGAACGTGTACACCGTCACCGCGAGCGGGTTGATATTGGGGTCGCCCTCAACGGCTAGCACGTGCTCGCCCGTGTGAATCACTCCTACTTCCATCAAGGCTGAGCCGGTATCACTGTTGCCGTTCGCGGCGGAGACCAGCGTCCAGTACCCGTGCCACGGGGCGAGCGGCGCCACGGTCTCCAGGTAGTCCTCCCCCAGCGGCTTGAACGGAGCCGAGGATGGATCGAACAGATACAAAGGGTGACCGGCGTACGTCACCTGTCGACCGACTCCTCGGCGATAGACCGTGCCCAACAACTTTTGGCTCACGCCCTTTTCGGCGACCGGCTTCACCGACGACGTCAGCGCGGGCCAGTCATCTGACGTGACGTCGTTGATCATGTCGCTCATCGGGCCGGTGCAGGTCATCTCCTGCGCCCCAGCGGGGTCCAGGTCATACCCGCGAGTCCTGGTCGTGCCGCACGTCGAATGCCCGCGTACGTCTCCACTGAACTCGTAGAGCGGGAACCCAGCCAACGGTCCACCCTTGACCACCAGGACCGGCCCGTACGCCCTGGTCGTGAGCACTCCCACCATCGAACCCTTGGTCGGCGAGGGCCGAAAGACCACGAACACGAGGACGAGAGCGACAAAGGCGACCACGGCGACGAGCCGCAGCACCAGCGGATTCGTCGCGGACCACGACCTCACGAAGCGCTAGACGGAGCTCGGCTCGTAGTCGACGACGACCGGGTGCGCTTGGTGATTCCCTTGACCATGGCCGCCCCAAATCCGAAGATCCACGCGCTGCTCTTCTCGGTGTCGCTCAAGAGTTCATCCAAGGCACTCACGAACAGGTCAATCTCTTCTTCGCCAGCGATCAGTGCAGGGAGCAGTTTGATGATGTTGACGTTGTCGGCCGCCACCTGGGTCAAAATGCGGTGCTTTTGGAAGAGCGGCACGACAAGAGACTGAGTAAAGAGGGCGGTGCGCGCGGACTCAATGGCGCGCCAGCGACGTTTGAGGGCGGGACTCGTCGGCACCCCGAACTCGATGCCGATCATCTGGCCGCGTCCGCGAATCTCCTTAACGTACTCGTGGCGCTCGCCGAGCTCGCCGAGCTTCTTTCGCCACACGTCGCCCATCGAAGCAGCGTGCTCGACGATTCCCTCGTCGTCGAAGACCTGCAAGGTCGCCAGCCCCGCCACCATGGCCAGCTGATTGCCCTTAAAAGTCGTCGAGTGCACCATTGCGTGATCCATCGAGCTGTAGACGCTGCGAAAGATCTTGTCGCTCGTGAGCATCGCACCGACCGGCACGTAGCCTCCCGACAGCGCTTTGGACACCGTCACGATGTCGGGTCGAAGACCGAAGTGCTCGAAAGCGTAGAACCTGCCCGTGCGTCCGATACCGGTTTGAACCTCGTCGCAGATGAACAGAGTGCCTGACTCGCGGCACGCCGTCTCCAACGAGCGCCAGACGTCGCCTTCCAGTTCGTAGACCCCCTTGCCCTGAATCGGCTCGACGATGAACGCCGCCACGTCACCGCGACGCAGTTCAGTCCGTAGCGCGTCGACGTCACCGAAAGGAATCTCAATCGCCCCGGGCAGCATCTCGCCAAAGGGCTTCTTGAACTCCGGGGAACCGTTCAGTGCGAGAGCTCCCATGGTGAGGCCGTGGTAGGCGTGGGCGTGGTACGCAATGCGCTGGCGAGCGGTCGATGCCCGCGCGAACTTGATGGCGGCTTCAACCGCTTCGGCACCCGAGTTGCAGAAGTAGACGCGCTCGATTTGCTCGGGGCTACGGGTGACCAACTGTTCGGCCAGCAGCCCGGGCAGCAACGCACAGTCCATCTGGACCATGTTGGGCAGGTCGGCGTCGAGAGCCTGATGCAGTGCGTCGCGCACGACCGGGTGGCTCCGGCCGAGGGCAAAGACACCAAAACCGCTTAGAAGGTCGAGGTACTTGGCGCCCTCTTCGTCGTAAAGATAACAACCCTCGCCTCGCACGTAGAAGCGGTCAAAGCCCAGGGTCTTGACGACCTTGGCCAGTTGAGGATTCATGTACTTGGAGTGAAGTTGGAAGTTCTCGCCATCGTGTTCGGCAAGAATCTCCGACAGATTGAACGACATCACCCTCCTTGTGCTTCTCTCAATCTACGTCCCGGTTCTGAGAGGCTCGCCAATCGGCCCCGCAACGTGCTTGGTCAGCCCCGTAGTCTCTAGTTCGTGGTCGTCTTTCTCGCTCTTCTGGCGTCGTGCCTGTACGCGCTCGCGAGCGTCTGTCAGCGCTTAGGCGTAGAGGCGACCCCGGGCGAGACACACCCCACCGGCCTGATTCACCAGATGGTCCGGCGCCGCATCTGGATCGTGGGCTTTGTCGTGATGACGCTGGGCTACTTGATCCAGTCCATCGCACTGCATCTGGGGTCCGTCGTCGTGGTTCAGCCTCTGATGGTGAGTGAGCTCCTGGCGGTCGTCGGGATCCTGTGGTTCTGGTACGCCACGCCGTGGCGAGCACGCGACATCGCCTCGGTTCTCGTGGCCGTCCTCGGGCTGGTCACCTTTCTGGTGGTCGCCTCACCCTCACCGGGGACGAGTTCACCGCACGCCGCACGATGGATCATCACCAGTATTGCTATTGCCGCCCTCGCTACCACCTTGATCGCCTTGGGTTCACGCGGTCCGGACTGGTGGCGCGCGCTGTTCCTCGGGGCTGGCGCGTCGGTCGGCTTTGCGTTTCTGGCGGTGGTGACCAAGTCACTCACGGCGGTGCTGATGAGCGACTGGATTCGCGCGCTGATCTCGTGGCAGCTGTACACCCTGGCCTTCATCGGCCTCACGTCCTTTGTGGTGATGCAGCACGCTTTTCGTGCGGGGTCGCTCGCCATCTCTCAGTCCGCGCTCATCCTCACCAACCCGATCGTCTCGATCATCCTCGGGTCCGCTCTCTTTCACGAACAGTTGCGCGGCGGAGCTATCGCGGTCACCCTGGAGGTCGTCTCGCTCGTAGTTCTGGTCGCGGGCGCGATCAGCCTGTGCGTTTCGACGTCGTTCGTCGACGTCTACGACGAGAACCCCGATCGGCACATTCTCGCGGGCCGGGGCCGCTACGCGCGGCGCCACGCGCACCGCGCGGTTTAACTCTCCGCGCCCAATTCTCTGAGGGATTTCGGGGTCGCCGGTAGGCTTCGACGATGACTCTCGACGCCATCAAGCGCCCCGAGGACCTGCAGGGACTCACGCACCAACAACTCCAGGCTCTCGCCCAGGAGATCCGCGATCTCATTATCTCTACTGTGACGACGACCGGCGGGCACCTTGGATCGAACCTCGGCGTGGTCGAACTCACCTTGGCCCTGCACCGCGTGTTCCACTCCCCCGAGGACATCTTGCTGTGGGACACGGGCCACCAGGCCTACACCCACAAACTGATCACCGGTCGCAAAGAGGAGTTCGCGAGCCTGCGCCAGCGCGGTGGCCTCTCGGGCTACCCGAATCGCGCCGAGAGCCCGCACGATTGGATCGAGTCGAGTCACGCCTCGACGGCTCTTTCGTACGCACACGGTCTCGCGATCGCATTGGAGCACCGCGGCGAACTCGCCGGGCGCGGCGGCAAGCGTCATGTCGTGGCCGTGGTTGGCGACGGATCGCTCACCGGGGGAATGGCCTACGAGGCGCTCAACAACCTCGGGCACTCGAATCAACGCGTCGTGATTGTGCTCAACGACAACGGACGTAGCTACGCGCCGACTGTCTCGAAGCTCTCGGAGTCACTGACGTCCCTGCGTCTCAATCGCACGTACGTCAGCGTTCGCGAAGGCGTGCGCCACCTCGCCCCTCACCTTCCCCGCGCGGGCCGCGCCGGACTCGCCGGACTGCACGGTATGACCTCGGCGGTGAGAGACCTGGTGACCCCCGGCACCTTCTTCGAGGACCTGGGCGTTCGCTACGTCGGACCCATCGATGGGCACAACATTGAGTCCCTCGAGACGACGCTGCGTAACGCGGCTCTGTGGGACGGTCCCATCGTGGTGCACATTCTCACCGAGAAGGGTCGCGGGTACGAGCCGGCCACGGCCGACAAGCTCAAGATGCACGACTTCAAGTTGCGTGCGGTCACGACCGACGATGGTCCCGCGCCCGAGTCCTTCACCGCTGCCTTTGCCAACTCGCTCATCACCCTGGCCGACCTCGACGATCGGATTGTGGCGATCACGGCCGCGATGGCCGAACCGACGGGGTTGGCTCGCTTCCAAGAGCGCTATCCCACGCGATTCTTCGACGTCGGTATCGCCGAGCAACACGCGGTCACCGCGGCGGCGGGGATGGCCATGGGCGGGCTCAAGCCGGTGGTCGCCCTCTACTCGACGTTCTTCTCACGGGCCTTCGACCAAGCGAATCTAGACGTCGGTCTCCTTAATCTTCCCGTCGTGTTCGTCTTTGATCGTTCAGGTATCACCGGAGACGATGGGCCGAGCCACCACGGGCTCCTCGACATGGCTCTGTGCCTGGCGATTCCGAACATGACGATCTTCGCCCCATCATCCGCCAACGAGATCCCCGGCATGCTGGCCGATGCGCTGTCCCTGGACGGTCCGGCGGCGTTGCGCTTTCCCAAGACCCTGCCCAAGCCCTTCGACGGACAGACGGGGGTCGGGCTGCACGCGCGAGAAGTCACGCGCGGCGACGGGTCGTTGTGTGTCCTGGCGGTCGGCAAGATGGCCCCGGCGGCGTACGAGGCCCTCTCACTGTTGGGCGAGGAGTCGTCGCGCGTCACGCTCTATGACGTACGCGTCCTGCCACCCGACCCGGACATGATCGACGACGCCGTGCGCCATCAGCGCATCATCACCATTGAAGACGGGACCCGTCACGGCGGCGCCGGCACCCTGATGGTGTCCGCGGTGCGCGAGCGCGCCCAGGATCTCGCGCTGAGCGTTCCCACGACCCGCATTCTGGGCGTGCCACGCGCGTTCCTCGATCACAACAAACCCGACGCTCTCCTGGCCGAGATCGGACTCGATGCGAGCGGCCTCGCCAAAGCGCTGTCGCGTCTGTTGAACGATGAGCCCGAGTTTCCTCCGGTCGTGCCACTCGCCCCGCGCGGTGACTACCTGAGCGCTTCGATGCCGTTTCCCTGGGAGGACTAGGTCTCGTTGCTCGTTCACCCGCGGGTGTTGAAATGCCAGGTCGCATGACTCGTCGTCAGAGGGAAAACAAATGACGACTGATAGGTTTGCTTGGTAGAAGTAGCGCAAAGGGAGTCGCCGCTGGTGTCAAGCAAATTGACGCAGACGATAAGTAATTTTCGAACCGGAAGTGACCACTTCGCCGCTAGATCGCGACAGGAGAACTTTCCGGTGGCCTCGCGACTTCTGCCCCGCCGGGAGCGAGAGCATCTCATGGCGATCTACGGCTTTGCCCGACTGACCGACGACATCGGTGACGAGGCCGACGGGGATCGCCTGGCCCTGCTCGACTGGCTCGACGACGAACTGGACCTCGCCTTTCGCGGCGAAGCAATCCACCCGGTCTTCCAGCGACTGACGCCCATGATCGAGAGCCTCGGGCTCAGCCCCGCCCCTTTTCGCGCACTCATCGAAGCCAACCGTGTTGATCAGAGTGTCACCCGATACGACACCTTCGACGACCTGGTGGGGTACTGCATGCTGTCGGCCGCGCCGATCGGCCACCTCGTACTCGCCGTGTTTGGCGCCTTAACGCCAGAGCGCATCGAACTCTCGGACAAGATCTGCATCGCACTCCAGGTCGTCGAACATCTCCAGGACATCGGCGAAGACGCCCGCGCAGGGCGCATCTATCTTCCCCTCGCGGATCTCAGTCGATTCGATTGCCGCGCCGAGGAGCTTCTGGCCCCCTCGGCGAGCCCGGCCCTGCGCCGCGTGGTGGCCCACGAGGCTGATCGCGCCCGGGTCCTGCTCGTCGAAGGATCTCCTCTGGCGCCGTCTCTCCCCTGGCGACCTCGAATCGCGGTCGACGGGTTCGTGGGTGGGGGCCTCGCCGTCATTGACGCGCTGGATGCAGCGTCCTACGACGTTCTCGCAGTTCACTGTCGACCCAGCAAGCGCGATCTTGCGACCCATGTGCTGCACGCGCTGATACCTCAGATTCGCGGTGCGGCGTGAACGTCGAGGCCGCGTATGACTGGTGCGAACGCATCACGCGCACGGAAGCCAAGAACTTTGCGTACGGCATACGACTCCTCCATGAGCCCGAGCGGCGCGCCATGTCCGCCGTCTACGCCCTCGCTCGTCGAATCGACGACATCGGTGACGGCGACGGGTCAACTGACGAGAAGCTCGCCGCGCTCACCCTGTTGCGCAAGGACATCGATCCCATCGATCCGTCGACGAACGACCCCGTGCTCATCGCCGTGCTTGACGCCGCCGCTCGCTACTCGTTGCCCATGGACTGTTTTGGCGAGATCATTGACGGCTGCGAGATGGACCTTCATGACACGCATTACGAGACCATCGACGACTTGGTGAAGTACTGCCGCAACGTCGCCGGGTCCGTCGGGCGACTGACCTTGGCCGTGGTGGGCTCCGACGATCCCGAACGCGCAATCCCACTCGCCGACTCCCTCGGCGTTGCCCTACAGCTCACCAACATCGTGCGCGACGTCGTCGAAGATCGCGAACGCGGTCGTGTCTATATTCCTCGCGCCGACGCCGAACGAGTGAGCTGTGCGATCGACCTCTCCGGGCCGGACAGCGCCACGGCGCGAGTCGTCGCCTACGAGTGTGGCCGAGCCGATCGCTGGTTCGACGAAGGACTTCAGTTGCTGCCGCTCCTTCACGGCCGTGGCCGCGCGTGCGTGGGTGCACTCTCGGGGATCTATCGCCATTTGCTCCAGCGCATTGAGAACAATCCAATGGCCGTCACCCGCGGCCGCGTGTCGGTGCCCACGTCCGAGAAAATTGCCGTGGCACTGCAGAGTCTCTGGGCCGCCCGATCGTGAGCGCCTCGAAGGTCGTGGTGGTCGGTGGCGGACTCGCCGGGATCAGTGCCGCCTTGACACTCGCGGACGCCGGTGTCGCCGTGACCCTGCTCGAGCGTCGTCCACACCTCGGAGGCCTAACGACCTCAATCGAACGCGACGGATACTCCTTCGACAATGGGCAGCACGTCTTTCTCGGTTGTTGCAGCGCCTATCGCGCACTGTTGGCGCGTCTGGGCGTGAGCAACGAGGTCTTCTTGCAGCCACGTTTGGTCATGCCGGTACTGGCCCCAGGTGGCGAACGCGGCGTGAT
>JBEKYI010000058.1:0-8508 GCA_049511155.1 Acidimicrobiales bacterium | reverse complement strand
GCGAACTCATGAGCACCGTGGCGCCGGAACTATTGACCACGCGCACCCCGGTGATCTTGTGTAACGACACCGCGCACGCCATCGTCGCAAAGACCGCTTGGCCCTTGGTCGGTCGATACGTTCCCGCGGTCCACCACCGGCCGTTCTTGGTCTCCATCGAGACCGTGTAGACCTGACCGCCGGGTAGACCACTCTCGCGAAGCTGCAGCGATGTTCCCCACGGCTGGGCGACCAGCAGCGCGCTGGCGGTCACGCTCGGTGTGCCGCCCAGAGCAAGGGACCGCTCCGTGGGGTTCGACGAGGGCGACGTCGAGAACACGGTCACCAGAATGAGGGCCGCCGCGAGGGCTCCGACGAAGCCGCCGAGCACTACCACTGCACGACGTCGGCGGTGGCGGGACACGCCGACGTCGTGCAGCTCGCCGAGCACTCGCGCCGTGAGGTCCGGGGGGACCGACGCGGTCGGCTCGATTGACGAGGGGTCGACAAACTTCAACATGGCCGCTGTCTCGGTCATCTCACTCGCGATGGCTTGACAGTCGGCGCAACCATCCAGGTGCGCCAACAGGCCGGTCATCTCTGCGACCGGCTGGTCACCCAACAGGTGCATCGCGAGGGCTTCACGCCACTGCTCGCAGGTGTCGTCGCTCATTGGTCCCATCCCGACTCCTCGAGCAGGATGCGCAACATCCGTAGCGCATAGAACGCGCGGCTGCGCACCGTGCCCTCAGGTAAACCGAAGAGCTCGGCAACCTCGCGACCGCTGCGTCCGTTGAAGTACAGCTCGGTGACGACCATGCGATGTTCGGGATCCAGTCGGGCCAGCGCCGACTCCATCTGCCAGCCCATCATGGCGCGTTCAACGTGGTCCTCCCCGAGAGGTTCTTGGGTGGTGTCCAGGGGGAACGTACTGTCCTTCATCCGCTTGGCGCTGAGGTCGAGGATGACTCGTCGTTCGATCGCGAACAACCAGGTGCGCAGCGAGCCGAGCGATGGATCGAACCGAGACCGAGAGCGCCACGCCCGCGAGAACGTCTCTTGAACGGCGTCCTCGGCGTACTCCTTGGAGTTGAGCGATCGGCGGGCGAATCCGAAGAGCTCGCCGCCGTGGGCCAAGAACGCCTCACGCAGTCCGGCCTCGTCGGCGGCTTCGGTGTCGCCGGCGGCGCGCGATTGCATCGAACTCATTTGACCACCGTTCGTGCGAGGGACGCTAGTCACGACGAAACTCGTGAGGCACCCACGATCCACGAAGGCTCGTTCGCTGATCGGGTCGCCGCGTCATTAGTAGGCGATGCCCCCTCCGCCGCCCGGCGTGGTCGTGGTCGTGGTGGGAGGGTTCGTGGTCGTGGTGGGGGGAGCAGGCGTCGGGGTAGACGGGGGTGTGGCGCTGGCCGCAAACGGGGTCGCGGCAGCGGTCGTGGCCGCCGATCGCACGAGGGTCCAGGTGCCGCCGAAGGCTTGGATGCCCTCACCGTGGGACTGGCGAGCACCGGTGTCGCCCACGAAGGTGTAGAGCGGATACGAGTTGAAGGTCACCTGCTTCTTCGACTTGCCTCGTGCGACGAAGCCGATCTTTCCCTTCACCCCGGCGCCGAGTGACACCGTCTTGGTCGAGATGGAGACTTCGAGAGGCAGCCACGACGAGAGGCACGAGCTGGTGCAGTGGAGCTTTGCGCCGCGTTCGTCACTCAAGACGTAGAGCGAGCGTGAAGACTGATTCACCAGCACGCCCGAAAAGTGGGGCACGCTGGCGGACTCGATCGTCGGTGCAGCGGCACTCGACAGAGTCGCGACGGCTGTCGCCCCCAGGGCACTGGCCGCTACAGCGATGACCGCGAGGCGCGCTGTTCGTGACGTCGATTTACGACGACTCAGTTCTGACAAAGGATTCATGGGGTTGTTCTCCTGTGGGAATGCGATCGCGAAGTGTCATCGCACTGACGTATACCTCGGCGTTCCACTCGATGTTCACGGGTATTTGAAAAACATGGCGAACTCCCCATGAACAAATCGTCCGCTCCTCGGTATACCTAGAGAGACGTGCGCCACATCCCCGAGCCACGCAGAGAAAGAGGCATCGAAATGAAACAGTCATCGAAGTTCATGGCCGTCGCCGTAGGCGCATCGACGCTCCTCGGAGTTGCCGCCTTGCCACTCGTGAGTGGCGCGTCGTCCTCGCCCACCACCATCATCGTGTCGCAGAACAAGACGTGGGGACCCACCCTCACCTTGAAGGACGGCGACACGGTGTACCGCCTAACCAAAGACTCGAAGAACAAGAGTGTCTGCACCGGACAGTGCGCTAAGACCTGGATACCGGTGGTGTTAGCGCCGGGTCAGTCCGCGCCCGTCGGCGTGGGGGTGAGTCACCTCGGATCGTTCACGCGTAGTGGCGGCGCCAAACAAGTCACCTACGAAGGCATCCCCCTGTATCGCTTCGCGGGAGACGAAAAGGCCGGCGACGTTACCGGCAACGTGAAGGACACGTGGGGGCAGTGGTGGTCGATCAACCCCAAGAGTCCCTTGACGCCTCCGAAGAAGAAGTCAGGTAGCGGTTCCACCACGACCTCACCGATCGCGTACTAGCCATGACGGAGGTCAACTCGAACTACGCCTTTCAGGGCCGTGTCGGGCGCCCGTCGCCGGATGTCTCGACCAAGGGCGTCACCGAGCGACTTCGCGCGCTCGGACGATTCGTTCTCTTTAAGGAGGCTGGTCCCACCAAAGCGTGGTACGGCGTGCTCTTTCTGGGTGCGGTGACCACCTGGCTGGGCGTCGTGGGCTATCACGTCCTGGCGAGCGAGGGCAGCGTGGCTGCTGCACTGTCGTCAGCTCGTGGTCGAACGGTCGGACCAGCGCTGGTCGTCTTCATCGCGGTGATACTGATCGCCGAGCGCTTCTGGCCCGCAGTGCCACGTCCGCTGTTCTCGAGAGCGCAAGTCGTCGACGCCGCGTATCTGGGGATCTTTGCGGTCGTGGTGCTCCCGTTACTCACCTTGGTCGAAACGGGCTTCTCCCAGGAGATCACTCAGCACGCGAGCTTTCTTGTGTTAGGTCGACTCCCGCTCGGTTCACAAGTGATCGTTTCGGGACTGATCCTGATCGGCATCGACGCAATGAACTGGGGGGCGCACGTGGCGAATCATCGCTCGCTCACTCTCTGGCGACTGCACGCCTTGCACCACTCCCAAGAGGATTTGACGGTGCTCACGACCTTTCGAACGCACCCCCTCGTTCACGCCTCGTACCTGCCCTCGCTCTTTCCTGCGCTCATTCTGGGCGCGAGCGGCACGGTGCCGGCCGTGGCGATCGTGGCGTACAGCTGTCTGGTGACTCTGCCCCACGCCAACCTGCGTTGGACTTTTGGCCCGCTCGGTCGGGTCTTCGTGAGCCCGGCCTATCACCGGCTACACCACTCCGCAGAATTCATTGACGAGCGTGGCACCGTGAACTTCGGCTTCGTCTTGGTGGGTTGGGATCAGCTCATTCACCGCGCGGCGTTCCCGACGGGCACACCCGTCGCAACGGGAATCTACGGGCGCCCGGTTCCGGTAGAGCAGGCTTCCTCGGTCCTCGCCATGCCCAAGGTCGTCTTGGCTCAACTGGCTCAGCCCTTCGCGGTTCATTCAAAGACGGACGGCTGATGGCAACCGGCGGGATGAGTCGAATACTGGGGCGCTACGAACAGGTGCGCGCGAGCGCACAGTCGCTCGCTGCGCGCGATCTCGCTCTCCTCGTGGCGAGGGTGTGTCTCGCGTGGATTTTCGTGTACCACGGGGCGGGCACCCTCTTTGGTGCGTTCGGGGGAGCGGGACTGCATAGCGAGGCCGTTTTCTATGCGAACTATGCCCACCTGCGCCCGGGAACCTTCTTCGCGTTGTTGGGTGGGACCATCGAGTGCTTCGGAGGTGCCGCGATCGGACTGGGTGTCTTTGGTCGTTTGGCCGGCGCCGCACTCGTTGGTGACATGGTCATGGCCATGATCACAGTGACCTTTACCCAAGGAATCGTGGGCAATCCCGTCGTTCCCGGCGACATTGGCTACCAACTCAACGTGGCCCTGGCGGGACTCGCCGCCGTCGTAGCGCTCATGGGCACCGGCCGACTGTCGCTGGACTACGCCCTTCGCAACTGGTTCACCAAGTCACACAGTGCCCGAACGTCGCCCAGCGTGGCCACCGCGTCTCGCTAGTTAGCTATGTCTGTCGCCACCATGTGAGCGAGCGACGACTCGCTGGCTGCGGGGGTCGAGATGCGGGGACGTGCGTGCACCACGACGTCGCTGCTCGGCGACACGTAGAGCCAGACGCCGAGAGCGGCGGCCGTCACCAGCGCCGCCGCCGCGACCCATCGCGGCACGCGGGTCAGCAGCCACGCCGCCAGTAACGCCGTGAGACCGAGCGTGGGCATGTAGAAGCGCACGACGTGAATCGCGATCACGTGACCCAACGTCTGTCCGACGGTCCAGGTATAGGCCGCGTAGAGCGCCCAGAGCGCCCCCCACGCCACTGCGAGGACCAGCGCCACGACCGCGTCGATGCGCGCGCGAAACCACGTCGCCGTACTTCGGGCGCGCACAAGTCGAACAACGATCCACACGAGGGCGCCCAACGCGAGGGCGATCATCGGAACGCCTTGGAGCAAGGGCCAGGGCAGTCGCTCGACGTTGGGCGCGATCGCGCTGGTGCCGAAGGAAACGAGACCGGGACCGTATCCGCTCTTGAGGTAGCCCCCGTAGAGATAGTGATTGAGGGCCGCGTCGCCAATCGCGAAGAGCGCAACGACGGCAAGCCAGCTTACGATCATCGCTCGACTCAGCGCGCACGCTCGTGCGAGAACGAGGACACAGGCGAGGGCCGCGACGAGCAGGACGACATCGGTATAGCGGATGAAGGTCGCTCCATCCAGCGCGAGAAACGCGAGCAGACCGAGCACGAGTCGGCGAGTTGGGGGACTATCGCTCGACAAGAGAACTCCGAGAAGAAGGCCCGCAGCCGCGGCGATGAGTGACATGTCCGTGAAGGTCGGCATGGTCGATCGCCAGGCGAAGATGAGTGCGTCCCCGGCGCTGCAGTACAGAACGACGGCGTACGCGCCGCCCCAGGGCCCCAGCCAGCGCCGCGCGCCATAGAAGAGACCGCCACACGCCAGGGCGCCGTAGAAAAGCGGGGCAATGCGCAGCGCGTGAACGAGTTGAAAGGGCACCGCGAAGAACGGATAGCCGGGGTTCTTCTGGCTGATCCACTTGCCGCTGGCCAGATGCACCCACTGATAGATCCCTGGCTGGCCGTGGCTCGACAGTTGCGAATAGAGACTCAGGTACTGGGCGTTCGTGAGTAGTAGATGGCCGTGGGAGAGGGCCACGATGGAGGCGCGATAGGCGTAGTCATCGGGCTCGAGTAGCCGCGGCGCTTTCACCAAGACTGCGATACACAGACCGACAAAGCCGACCAGTGCGAGTGCGATCTCGCCGCGGCCCCACCTCGAAGAAGGGGTCAACGACTCAGTGTGACCCTGCGCAGCGCTCACCGTCGGAGCCTACAAACGCACTGAGCCCGCGCGGAGCGATCTAGAGGCTCGGTATCTCCGCGGCGGCGTTGTCCGCCAGGCTCACGTTCGCTCGGTTGCGCAGTGGGATCTCCTTGAGGAAGAAGCAGACGATGAAGGACGCGACCGCGAAGGGGATCGCCACAATGAAGACCGTCTGCAATGTATGGCTGAACGCGGTGACGATCAGGCTGCGTTCACTGGGCGGCAGCGTATGAATCTCGGCCGGATTCAAGAAGATGTTATTGCCGCCAATGGCCTTCAAGACTGCCGGACCCGCCGCCTTGCGCAGGTTGCTGAGAAGCCCCGTGTTGAACACGGCGCCCAAGATGGCCACGCCGAAGGCACCACCGATCGTTCGAAAGAAGGTCGCCGTTGCGGTCGCCGTTCCAAGCTGCGAGTGCGGTACGGAGTTCTGGACGGCTACGACGAGCACCTGCATCACCAGACCAAGACCAAAGCCCACGACAAACATGTCGACGGCGGCGGTGGCGTAGGACGTATGCGGGCCGAGCATCGCCAACAAGATCAGGCCGAGCGTGGTGATGGCCAGACCAACGATGGGGAAGATCTTGTATCGGCCGGTGCGCGAAACGAGTCGTCCACTGATGACAAAGGTAATGAGCATGCCACCCACCATGGGAAGCAGTTCGAGACCCGATGACGTGGGCGTGGCGCCGTGGACGACCTGCAGGTACAACGGCAAGTACACGATGGAACCAAACATCGTAAAACCGATTCCGAAGCTCACCCCGGACGCGGCAGAGAACGTCCGGTTACGAAAGAGGCCCAGCGGGATAATCGGCTCGGCCGCCCTGGTCTCGACGTAGCAGAAGATCCCCAGTGAGACGGTGCTCAGGATCATCATGAGCACGATCGCTGCTGACCCCCAGGCCCAACCCGGTGTGCCGCCCAGAGTGGTGGCGAGAATCCAGCCGACCACGCCGGCCGAGAGGAACATCGTGCCCCACCAGTCGACCCGGTGGTGCTTGCGGTTGACCGGAATGTGCAGGACCGCGGCGATGATGAACAGGGCAACGATGCCGATGGGGACGTTGATGTAGAAGATCCAGCGCCATGAGAGGTGCTGGGTGAAGAAGCCGCCCGCGAGTGGGCCCAAGATGCTCGAGAGCCCGAAGACCGCGCCGAAGTACCCCATGTAGCGACCACGTTGGCGAGGCGGAATGACGTCGCCGATGATCGCCTGCGAACCAACCATCAATCCACCGGCGCCCGCACCCTGCACGGCGCGGAACAAGATGAGTTCGAGCATGTTCTGCGAGACGCCCGAGAGCATCGAGCCGATGAGGAAGATCACGACCGCGATCTGGAAGAACTTCTTTCGTCCGTACAGGTCGCCGTACTTGCCCCACAGCGGCAAGGTGATCGTCGAGGTAATGAGGTAGGCGGTGACGACCCACGAAAGATGATTGAGACCGTGCAGGTCGCCAGCGATGGTGGGCAGCGCCGTCGCGACGATGGTCTGGTCCAAGGCCGCCAAGAACATGCCGAGCATCAACGCTCCGAGGATCGTCAGGATGCGACGGTGCTCCTCCTTGGTGAACTCGTGTTCTTCGGGGGCGGCGACCGCCGCGGCGAGATCATCAGTCACGTTCATTCTCCATTTCATTGCGTATTGCCTGAGCGAATTTGTCGAGGGACACCGAAAAGCTCGCCACCTCTTCTTCGCTCCACCCCTCAAAGAGGCGAGCGAAGCGATGATTAACGGCCAGCATGATGCGATCGATGGTCTTCTCCCCCGATTTCGTGAGAGTGATGCGCTTAGCCCGCTTGTCGTCGGCTTCACGCGCCGTGGCCACAAAGCCGAGACGTTCGAGTTGCTGGACCTTGCGCGTCACGGCCGGGGTGTCGACGTCGAGCAACTCCGCCAGATCGCTAACGCGCGCGGATTCACCTAGCGAGCGCAGTTTGAACAACAGGGCCGAGCCCGCGCGATCTAGTCGCACGCCGGCTTCCTGGAGGAGGATTTCGTGCGGGCGCGCCGACGTAAAGGCGCGCGAGAGGATGGACATGCTCGAGGCCACGCGCTTGAGTTGGTCTTGCGAGAGGTTCACCACACGGGGGCTCTCCGCAGAACTTGCTTTCGGCATACAACTAAAGTAGCGGCCCGCCACTCCGATGCGACCGGCGTGAGACCCCTACTATCAGGGACGCAGGACATTTGAGGAGGAATTGTTCCCGACATCTCCTTTCCCTTGGGCTCACGGGAGCTGCGTGGTTACCTCGCAGCTCCCTCTGGAGACGGCCCGTGGCCGGGTGTCGTGGTCATTCACGACATCTTCGGTCTGACGCCCGATCTTCGAGCGCAGTGCGACTGGTTCGCGCGCGAAGGTTTTCTCGCCCTCGGCCCAGATCTCTACTCTCGGGGCAACGCGGTCGCCTGCCTTCGATCCATCGTGGTGGATTTTCGGGCCCAGCGCGGCCCGACGTTCGATGCCATTGACGCGGCTCGTGCGCGCCTCGTCAGCGACGAGCGCTGCAGCGGACACGTCGGGGTGAACGGCTATTGCATCGGTGGGGCATTCTCACTCTTGCTGGCGGCGGATGATCGCTACGGCGTCTCGGGGGTTAACTACGCTGACGTGCCCAGCGACGTGGTGAGCGTGCTCGCCGGGGCCTGTCCGGTGGTCGCCAGTTACGGGGGCAAGGATCGCCGACTCCTCAAACACGCTGCTCGTCTGGAGAACGCCTTGGAGGTGAACAACGTCCCCCACGACTTCAAGGTGTATCCCCGGGCCGGTCACGGATTCCTGAACGAGCACGTGGGCAAGCCCGCCCTGTTCATCGCGGTCGCGGGTCGACTGATTGGTGTGCACGCGGACGAGGCCTCAGCGAGCGACGCGCGCCGTCGGATCATCGACTTCTTCACTCAATATCTAAAAGATCGCTAGTCGGCGACACCGTGCGACCGAGAAAGAGATCGGTGATGACCGTCAT
>JBEKYI010000057.1:0-8969 GCA_049511155.1 Acidimicrobiales bacterium | reverse complement strand
GATTCGCGCCGACGGCACGTTGCCCGATGATCCGTTGCTCCACGCGTGCGTGGTCACGTACGCCAGCGACATGACGCTCATGGACGCCATCTTGCGCCCGCACTCCGCCAACTGGGACGACGGCACCTTCATGGGGGCGAGCCTCGATCACTGCATGTGGTTCCATCACGACCTGCGCGCCGATGAGTGGCTGCTCTACGAAGCCGAGTCGCCGATCGCCTACGGCGGCCGAGGACTAGCGCGAGGATTCCTCTTCTCGCGAGATGGTCAACTCAAGGTGTCCATGGTCCAAGAGGCCCTGACCCGACTGCTGAGCCCGCGCTAGACGCGCTCGGACATTGGCACGAACTTGCGCTCGCCGGCGCCTACGTAGAGCTGGCGCGGTCGAGCGATCTTGGCACCTTGGGCCAGCTGCTCTTGGTAGTGCGACAGCCAACCGGCCGTACGCGGAATGGCGAAGAGCACGGTGAACATCTCGGTGGGAAAACCCATGGCCTGGTAGATGAGCCCGGAGTAGAAGTCCACGTTCGGGTAGAGCTTGCGCGAGATGAAGTACTCATCGGACAGGGCGACCTCTTCGAGCTTGAGTGCGATGTCGAGCAACGGGTTCTTGCCGGTGACCGTGAAGACCTGGTCGGCGAGATTCTTCACGATGGTGGCGCGCGGGTCGTAGGTCTTGTAGACGCGATGGCCGAAACCGTCGAGCAGCGTCTTCTTTTGTGTCTTCACTTCTTCGACGAAGGCGGGCACGTTCTCCATGGAACCGATGCGCGTGAGCATCTTGATCACGGCTTCGTTCGCGCCACCGTGCAGCGGCCCGTACAGCGCGGCCGTCGCAGCGGCGGCGGAGGAGTACGGGTCGGCGTGCGACGAGCCGGCCACGCGCATGGCCGTCGTGCCACAGTTCTGCTCGTGGTCGGCGTGCAAGATAAAGAGGACGTCGAGGGCCTTGGCCAGGATCGGGTCGGGTTCGTAGCGCGGCTCGGCGACCTTCCACATCATCGAGAGGAAGTTCTGGGGGTAGGTCAAGGTGTTGTCCGGGTACACGAAGGGTTGGCCCACGCTGAAGCGATGCGCCGCGGCGGCCAATGTCGGCATCTTGGCAATCAGGCGCACAATCTGCTTTTGGAGCACTTCGGGGTCCGTGAGGTCCTTGGCTTCCTTGTAGTACGTCGAGAGGGCGGCGATCGCCGAGACGAGCATGCCCATGGGGTGTGCGTCGTAGTTGAAACCTTCGAGGAAGCGCTTGCGGACGTTCTCGTGGATGAAGGTGTGATACGTGATCTCCTTCTCCCAGGCCGCCGCCTGCTCCGCGTTGGGCAGTTCACCGTGCAGCAACAGGTACGCCACTTCGAGGTAGGTCGACTGCTCGGCGAGCTGCTCGATCGGGTAACCGCGATAGCGCAGGATGCCCGCGTCGCCGTCGATATAGGTGATCGAGGACTCGGTGAGTGCCGTGGTCATGAATCCAGGGTCATAAAACCAGATTCCGGGGAGCAGTTTGGACCACTCACTCGCGGCCACGCCACCATCAACAATGGGAATTTCCCTGCTCTCACCGGAGCGATTGTCGGTCACGGTAATGGACTGCGTCACAGGTCCTCACTTCACAACTAGGGGGCGTGCCCATCGTACGCTAACTCGCCAGTAAGTGAATCGGGGCCTCAGTTTCCCGACGGCGACATCTCGAGTCGAAAGTGCTCTTCGGACACTTTGCCCACCGCCGCGCGAACCCCGAGGACGCGTATCACCAAGGTGGCGCGCTCGCTCGGCGACGTCACCAGTGCGTGGGGTACGAAGGCGTAAGCGGCGTCAGGACCGAGGGTGGCCGTCATGGTCTGGGAAAACGCCTGGCCGAGACCGTTCAGTGGTGTCACACGCACGCTGAGGGTGACCGGTTGATCGTCGTAGCTGGCGTTCAGTACCGAGACGCCGAGCTGCACGCTGCGCACGGGCGGCAGCACCATGAGCCCGCTCGCCGAGGGAAACGCGGAAGGATCGACGCGCACGGCGTCGATGGAGATCGCGCGCACGAGTTCGAGCGACGCCGAGCGAGTTACGAGACTCACCCCGTGAGCGAGGAAGTACTTGGCGCTCGCCACGCTCGTTGCATCGAGGCGCACGTGACCGGGCTCCTTGCGCAGAGCGAATCGATCGAAGTTCCACTGCTCGCTCGACGCAATCAAGGTAGCCCCGGGATTCGCCACCGGCTCGTTCGGCTTGGTCGTCCAGGGCAGTTCGAGAGACCGCGCAACGTCGCCGAGCATCGTCTGATACGCCGCTACTCGTTCGTTAGTCAGCGTCCCGATCGACAGGTTGATGTTGTGCGCCAGACCCGGGTGACGCAGCAGTTGAGCGTCCTCGCTCCATCCGGCCAGGGCATCGTTGAGCTGGTAGAGGCGAGCGGCGAACACGACGCGTGGCAGGGTACCGGCTTGGTTGAGGAGACTCGCGAGGTGGCCGTCGAACTCGTTCTCCTGGCCGATGAGCGCGTTGCTCAAGGCCGCAAAGCTCAGATCCTCACTGCGACGCGCCCCCGAGGCATTGTGAGCCGCGTGATTGACGTCGTGGGCGAACACGGCCACGATCAGCGTCAGAACAATGGCCACCGAGAGAAGCAGCGTTTGGCGACGACGTTGCGCGCGAGTCCGAGCCACGCTGACAAAACTTACTCGTCAGTGATTTTTAGATCTCTTCCTCATCGTCGTCGAGCGCCGGAACATCTGAGTTGTACCCCAGGTCCAACTGCGGCGGCGGTTCTAGTCCCCACTTGGTCTCATCGATACTCGCGGTCAGTCGTTCCACGGGTCGCAAGTCCGGAAGATCCTTGGCGTGACTGGCCGCGCCGAGGCTTTTCATGTTCCTCGCACTCACGATGAGGCGCGATTCGAAGGATGCGACCATCTGGTTGTAGGCCTCGATCTGTGTGTTCAGCGCCTTGCCCATCGCGACGACCGGTTCGGCAACTTTGCTGATCCGATCGAAGATGTCTTGGGCGCCCTTGAGGATCTCTTCGGCGTTGTGGGCGAACTGTTGGCGCCGCACCACCATCGCCACCGACCACAGCAGCGACAACAGATTCGTCGGACCTGCGATCAGCACCCGCTCATTGGCGGCGTAGCCGAGCAGCTCGGAGTCGGCGTCGAGCGCTACGCTCACCGCTTCGTCGCTGGGCACGAAGCAGACCACAAACTCCGGGGCCGGCGACACAACCTCCCAGTAGCTCTTCGAACGCAACGTCTTGATGTGGGCGCGTAGGTCCTTGGCGTGCTTCACCTCAAGGGCGCGTCGCTCGTCGGGCTCCGACGACGCGAGAGCCTGCTCGAACGCGTCGAAGGGAAACTTGGCGTCCACCGCGACGTGCACGCCCTGGGTGACGTTCACCACGCAGTCCGGACGCTGCGCACTTCCCGAGTCGCTGGTGGCGGTGACCTGGAGCTCATAGTCGATGCCCTCACGCAGTCCCGACGCGTCGAGCACGTTGGCCAGTTGAATCTCTCCCCACCGGCCTCGGTGATCGCTGCGCCCGAGCAACTGATTGAGGCGTCGGGTCTCGTCTTGGGCGCGACGTTGTTCGCGCAATAACTCCTCGGCGCTGTTCTTCACCTCGCCCAGCACTCCCACGTGTTGCTTGTCGAACTCGGCCAGTTTGCGCTTGTACTCTTCCAGCGACTCGGCCAACGGTTGCAGCGTGCGATCCAGACTGGTCTCGCGCTCGCGCATCAACTGCTCCTGAGTCTGATTGAAGCCCTCGACCGTCTCTTTGAGTACGCGATTCGACAGGCTCTCAAACACGACGCCGAGATTTTCGACCTGAATCTGATGCTCCTTGCGCAGACGCTCGAGATCCTGACGTGCACTCTGGAGCTCTGAGTTGCGCACGGCCAGCTCCGTTCGGACCTGGCGGTCGGACTCACTCGTCGCGTACGAACGGCGCTGGGCGATCGTCCACGCCACGCCGGCCCCCACCACGAGGCCGATCACCGCACTCAAAACTGCGACCACGTCGCCCCCTTCGTTTCTCACTTTTCACCCTAGAGAGCCGATGTGACCTGGGAGTAACCTTCGAAACGTGAATCGTCTCTTTCGCTCATCTCGCGCTGAGGATGAATCCGACCTGCCGCTGGTGCGCCTGAGCGAGGAACTGCATCCTCAGATCGTGCGGACCTTTGCCCTGGTCGGCGAGGCGATCGCCGGGGCCACTCACGCCCTGCTCGCCAACGACCGCGAACTAGCCAAGCGCGTCGTCGAACAGGACATCATCATCGACGACATCGTCGACCAGCTGGTGTCCACCGTCGAAGAACGCCTCTTAGAGACCGCGCCGCTGGACGTCCAGGGACGCCGTGACCTGTTGATCCTGTTACGCATCCTGCCCGAGATCGAGCGCAACGGCGACCTCGCCGAACACGTCGCTCGCCGCGCCGCACGAGGACTGGGCAGTGAGATGAGCCCGCGCTCGCGTGGCCTGATCGAACGAATGGGTGAAGTCGCCTCGACGATCTGGCGCGAGGCAACCGACATCATCATCGACGGAAAGAACGGATCGGCCGGCTTCATCGAAGACATCGATGACGAGCTCGACGATCTGCACGTCTCGCTCACCGCTGAGTTGACGTCGGGTTCGATGAGTGTTCCAGTCGCCGTCGAAGTAGCCCTCATCGCGCGGTTCTACGAGCGCTTCGGCGACCACTGCGTGAACTTGGCGCGCCGACAGGTCGGCCGCGACGGCGCCGACTAGCGCAGTTCGAGGATCGCCTCGGCAATCTGAACCGCGTTGAGCGCCGCACCCTTGCGTAAGTTGTCGCCGCTGACGAAGAGCGAGAGACCGTGCGGCGAGGTCTCAGCACGACGAATGCGCCCGACGTAGGTGGGGTCCTCGCCGGTGACCAACCGCGGGCTCGGCATGGGATGAACGACCACGCCACGAGCCTTCGCCAAGATCTCGGTCGCCCGCTCGGGGGTCATCTCGCGTTCGAAACTAAGGGTCAGCGCGAGCGAGTGACCACTAAAGACGGGTACGCGAACACAGGTCGCGCTCACCTTGAGGTTCGCAATCTCGAGAATCTTGCGGCTCTCGTCGCGCAGCTTCTGCTCCTCGTTGGTCTCGAGGGACCCGTCGTCCACGATCGCACCCGCGATCGGCAGCACGTTGTGCGCGATGGTCGCGGGAAACTTGACGCCTTCGTCGATCGGGAACGCGCGCCCGTTGAAGGCGAGGATCCTCGGGTCGTGGTCCTGGTGCTTCTCGAGTTGCTCCGCCAGTTCGGTGACGCCGTCGCGACCCGACCCGCTGACTGCTTGGTACGTCGAGGCCACCATCGATTCGAGGCCCGCCGCCAGGTGCAGGGGCTTGAGTACCGGCATCGCCACCATCGTCGTGCAGTTGGGGTTGGCCACAATTCCCCTGGGAATCGTGATGAGCGCGTGAGAGTTCACCTCGGGCACGACCAGGGGCACGTCGGGATCCATGCGAAAGGCCGAGGAGTTGTCGATCACGATGGCCCCAGCTTCAGCCAGGCGAGGACTCAACGCCCGCGACGACGTGGCCCCCGATGAGGACAGCGCAATGTCGATGCCCGAGAAATCGGCCGTCGCGGCGTCCTCAACGATGACCGGCTGGCCTCGCCACTCGATGGTCGATCCCGCCGACCGGGCGGAGGCAAAGAAGCGAATCTCGTCAACGGGAAAGTCACGTTCGAGCAGGATCGCGCGCATCACGGTCCCGACTTGACCGGTGGCTCCGACGATGGCGACTCTCATGGCGAAAGTTTAGGTCACTCGGCGTCGAGGCCGAACGCCGAGTGCAGATGCCGTACAGCGTCGGCCACGTGGTCCGCGTGTAGGACGCACGAGATGCGAATCGAACTGGTCGAAATCATCTCGATGTTGATGCCGTTGTTCGAGAGCGTCTCGAACATGAGGGCAGTCACCCCGGGACTCGACTTCATTCCCGCTCCCACGACGGTGACGCGTCCAATCTGATCGTCGCTCGTCAAGGTGGCCGCGCCGATCTCGTCTTGCACCTTCTGACACGCGCTCATCGCCGCGTCAAGGTCGGTCTTGGCGACCGTGAAGGAGATGTCGGTGACGTTGTGGGCCGACGTGTTCTGCACGATCATGTCGATGTTGATGTTGTTGTCGGCCAACTCGCGAAACAGCGTGGCTGCGACGCCGGGACGGTCGGGCACGCCGCCCACGGTGATCTTGGCCTCCGAGGTGTCGTCGGTGATGGCCGAAACGATGGCCTCTTCCATGGTGGGGTCCTCCTCAACGATCCACGTTCCTGGTTCCCAGGTAAAGCTCGAGCGCACGTGCAAGGGCACGTTGTAGCGACGCGCAAACTCCACCGAGCGCAACATCAATACCCGTCCGCCCGTGGCGGCGATCTCCAGCATCTCATCGAAGGAGACCTTGGCTAGTTGGCGAGCCTTGGCCACGACCCGCGGATCCGCGGAAAAGACCCCCGGCACGTCGGTGTAGATCTCACAGGCGTCCGCCTTGAGAGCGGCGGCCAGGGCGACGGCGGTGACGTCGGATCCCCCTCGCCCGAGGGTCGTGATGTCGCGTTCGGTGGACACGCCCTGGAATCCGGCCACGACGGGCACGAGTCCGTCGTCGAGCGCGGCGCGGATCCGATCCGGACGCATTTCGAGAATCTTGGCGCGCCGGTGGCTGGTATCGGTGATGATGCCCGCCTGACTCCCGGTAAAGGACGCCGACTGCACCCCCTCGGTGGCGAGCGCCATCGAGACGAGCGCCATGGAAATCCGTTCGCCCGACGTCAATAACATGTCCATCTCGCGCGCGGGATTATTGGGTGAGATCTGCTCGGCCAGCGAGATCAACTCGTCGGTGAACTGACCCATCGCCGACACCACCACCACGACCTCGTGACCGTCACGTCGGGTGCGGGCCACGTGAGCGGCGACCGCGCGAATGCGCTCGGCGTCGCCCACTGAGGTCCCTCCGTACTTCTGGACGATGAGCGACATGCACATCAAGGATAGTTGGGCTCCCGAGACGCTCTGGGGGCCCTACTAATGTCGAACCCATGGCAACTTCCAAGAGAGAGCGGCAGAAGGCGGCCCGACGCGAGAAGATCGAGCGTCAACAGCGCCACGAGAAGCGTCGCAAGGGCATTCGTCGCGGCGTCATTGTGGTCATTGCCGCGGCCATCGTGATCGGCATCGGAGCGGCCGTGTTCACGGGAAACAGCACCACAACCACCACGACCACGTCGACCAGCACCACGACGACCACGACGCCACCCACGACTACCACCACCGTCGCGGTGCCCGCATCCTTCGCTCCCGTCACTGATCCCTCTCCGGCGGGCGTGTTCGGCAAGGCGCCTACGGTTACGGTTCCCGCGGGCGCCCCGCCCAAGGTGATGGAGCTCGACAACCTCATTACCGGCAAGGGTGCTGTCGCTGAACAGAACGACACCGTCGAGTTGCAGTACGTGCTGGCCACGTACTCGACGCGCAAGGTGGTCCAGTCATCGTGGACGTCCTCTCCGTTCTCCACCGACTTGACCGATTCGGCGGTCATTCCAGGATTCTTCGACGGTGTGGTGGGTATGCGCGTGGGTGGTCGACGCGAGCTCGTGATCCCGCCGTCGCTGGGCTACGGCGACACGTCCCCGGGTACCGGCATTGCCAAGAACGACACACTCGTGTTCGTCATCGACCTCCTGAAAGTGACCAAGTAACTATGACCACTGAGTTGCCCAACGCCGACGGCTCGAGTCCCCAGCGTCAGAAGTTCGACGCGGTGCCCGAGTTATTCATCGACCCTGAGAAGACCTACACGGCCTCCATGGTGACCTCCAAGGGCACCATGGAGATACTGCTTGATCCGCACGCCGCGCCCCAAGCGGTCAACAGCTTCGTCTTTCTTGCGCGGTGGCACTACTTCGACGGCATCGTGTTCCACCGGATCATTCCGGGCTTCGTGCTCCAGGGAGGAGACCCGACGGGGTCCGGCTCTGGTGGACCTGGGTACCGCTTTAATGACGAACTGCCCAAGGCCGGTCGCTACGAGCTGGGATCGCTCGCGATGGCCAACGCCGGACCGCACACCAACGGATCGCAGTTCTTCATCATCTCGGGCCCCGACGGCGTTCGACTTCCTCCGCTCTATTCACTCTTCGGCAAAGTCGTCAAGGGTCTGGATGTCGTGAGTGTCATCAACGACGTCGGCACCCCCTCGGGCAAGCCGCGCGAAAATGTCGTGATCGAGTCGGTGACCATCACCGAGAGCTAGAGCTCGACGAGATTCTCCCCGCGAGTGGCAACGACGTCGCCGCTCACCCTTCGCCAGTTCGCTCCATCGTGGTGCAAGACGCCACTTGGCTCGAGTACCGCCAGAACGTCTCGCTCGCCGAGCAGTACGCGTGTGCGCGCGAGTTGCTCGTGGTTCTCCGGCCCCGTGATCACCAGTCCGGTTCGATAGCCAAGCCCCGACGTGGGAGCGCCACCTCGGGGGTCAATCATGGTGTCACCCAAAACCGACGCCGCCGGTCCCACCGCGATCAGAGTCTCGGCGTTGCGAATCGCCTCGCCAACGGCCGTATCGAGCCAGACGCTCCTCGCGTGCAGCGCCGAGCCGTCCGAGAGGACGACCACGTCCGCGTCAGCCACCCGCTGAACGAACATGGGCTCGTCGCTCGAGGAGCGATCGGTCAACATGAGCGCCTCGACGCGGGCATCGCGAGCCTCAAACGCACTAGCCAGTTCGATGGCGGCCTGGGTTGCCCCGATGAACGCGGCGGCAGTGGGAAGAAGAACAACGGTCGTTTTGCTCGTGATCTTCGGGTCGTCGCGTGTCACGAGCAACTCAGCGAGGGCGTCGAGCGAGCCCACCACCCAGGTCGATTGCACGAGCCCAGTCTCTCACCGAGGTACGTGCAGGGAAAAGACAGCGCTGGTACGTCAGCGGTGAGGGCGACGGTTGGCGAAGGGACC
>JBEKYI010000056.1:0-9139 GCA_049511155.1 Acidimicrobiales bacterium | reverse complement strand
CACGTCGGGCGGTGCGTCGCGGTCGATCTCACCGAGGAACTCGTCAAAGGTGACGATGGGGACGCGATCGTGGCGACGCAACTCGACGGGCCGGGCCGGGTCGCCGAGGACGACAATGGCCCGAAGAGCGGGCAGATCATCGATCAGCCCGTAGATGCGATCGAGCCGCTCGCCGTCGACGAACAGCAGGGACGACTCAGAATCGCGAAGTCCGTAGGCGAGCTCATCGGTTGTCCACCACGCATTGAGCGGCGTGACGATGGCGCCAATGGCGGCGGCGGACCAGAACGCCATTGACCACTGGGGCAGATTGCGTGACGCGATCGCCACTCGATCGCCTTTCTTGATGTACTCGGTGAGCCGGTGAGCGAGTGTGGCCACGATTGCGTAGTGCTCACGGAATGTGTAGCGCTGATCCTCGTAGACCAAGAACTCGAGATCGCCGTGACTCCGCGATGCATCGAGCATCTGGCGCAGGCTCGAGGGGGCGTTCTTCCACACCGTCATCTCGATGCCTTTGACGACCGCGCGCTCGGTCTCAAACATCTGTCCCGGCGCGGTTAAGAGCGCGTCGGCTTCTTGGAGGCTGATGGCGTGGTCGCTCATCGCGAGTTAGGTGGTCGTTTCGATCGGTTGAAACAGAGTGTCGCGGTAGTGCACGAGCTCGTTGATCGACTCCTTGATGTCATCGAGGGCGCGGTGCGCCGAGTCCTTCTCGGGTTGGCCCGCCAGTGAGCCGGGGTACCAGCGTTTCGCCAACTCCTTGATAGTGGATACGTCGACGTTGCGATAATGGAAGAACGCTTCGAGCTCGGGCATGTACTGCTGAAGAAACCGACGGTCCGTGCCGATGGAATTCCCGCAGAGCGGTATCGATCGTGCCTCGCCGATATGAGACTTGAGAAACTCCAGCGTCTGACGCTGAGCCTCCTCGACGGTGATGGTAGAGGCGACGATGGCGGGTAGGAGGCCCGACTTAGTGTGCATCGCGGTCACGTAGTCGCCCATCTCCGCGAGTTGCTCGGGAGTGGCGTGAATCACGAGGTCGGGACCCTCGGCCACGATATTGAGGTGGTCGTCGGTGAGCAGCGTGGCGATCTCGACGATCACATGGCGCTCCGGCTCGAGTCCGGTCATTTCAAGGTCCATCCACGCGAGCACGAGACGACACTACTTAATCGGTGCCAGAGGGTCTGTGTAGCCTTCCCGCTATGGAAATTCTCACGAAGCGACTTCACCCAGACGCGGTCATCCCGTTTTTCGCCAACGAAGGCGACGCGGGATGCGATCTGGTGGCAGTGGAGTCGTGCGTGCTTCGCGCTGGCGGTGGACGTGCGATGGTGCCGACTGGTCTGGCGGTCGCGATCCCCGAGGGTCACGGCGGGTTCGTGTTGCCCCGTAGCGGACTCGCGTCACGTCACGGCGTGACCTGCGCGAATGCGCCGGGCCTCATCGATCCCGGCTATCGCGGTGAGGTGAAAGTCGCTCTCGTGAACCTCGACCCCGAGCACGATTACGAGGTCGCCAAGGGCGATCGAATCGCCCAACTGGTCGTAATGGCGGTGGGCCGCAGCGCCTTTACGGTGGTCGACGAACTGCCCGAGGCCACGCGCGGTGAGGGTGGATTCGGTAGCTCCGGTCGATGACCAAGTTCCTCGACCCCCTCGACAGCGCCTTCATCCTGCTGGAGAACCCCGGCACCTCGATGAACATCGGCGCCGTGATCGAACTCGAACCTCGCGAGGAGGACCCGGCCACCCGATTTGAGGAGATCAAGTCCGTGATCGCCGATCGCATTCACGAAATTCCGGTCTTGACTCAGCGAGTCGTACGAGCCCCCTTCGACATGACCTGGCCCATCCTCGTCGAAGACGACCGTTTCGATCTCGACCGTCACGTTCTGCGGGTGGCCCTCCCTGAACCCGGCAGTGCCCGCCAACTTGACGAACTCGTGTCGGACTTCCTCTCGCGAAGCCTGTCACCTCAGCGCCCCTCGTGGCAGCTATTGGTCATCGAGGGCACCGATGACAATCGCGCGGTTTTGGTTGTCAAGATGCACCACGCCCTGGCTGATGGAGTGTCATTCGCCGAGACGATTGCCAACTTCTTCGACATCTCTCCTGAGGTTCGCGCGCCTCAGGAACGGGTGGACGTCGACGAGGAGGAGCCCACCGTAACGACGTCGCTCGGTCTGCTCCGCCAAGGGCTGGCTCGTCTGCGCGAACAGCCGTCTCTGTTTCTCGAGGGTCTCGCGTCGTGGGGCGGTCGATTCTATGAGATCGTGCGCGCTCTAGCGAGTGTGGTCGCGGTGCACGGACGGCGACACGCGACGCCCGATCAGCCGTCGATCTTCGAGGCCGAACGCACGTCGCTCAACGGAGCGGCCGGGATCGAAAAAATATTCCTGCGTACCCGAGTCCCCTTGGCTGACGTCAAGCGCGCGGCGAAGGCTCGTGGAGCGAGCGTGACCGACTTCGTGCTGGCGAGCGTCGGGGGAGCCCTAAAGAGACTCCTCGACGAGCGAGACGAGACCCTTACCGATGACCTCATCGCCTTTGTACCCATCAACGTTCGTTCCGGTGATACGGCTGATCTGGGGAATCAAATCTCGGGCATGCTGGTGTCCCTCCACGTCGACCTGGAGGACCGAGAGGAGCGACTGCGCGCGATCTCTGGCGATTCGTCGAAGACGGTTGCCGAACAGCGCCTTCGCCGAGCCCGGATATTCCAAGACGTCCCTCGAGTTCTCGGCCCAACCCTGCTCTCCCTGGGTGGCAAACTCCTCACCACATTCGGTCTCTTCGATCGTCTCCCGATGGCGAACGTCATGATCTCCTCCGTTCCTGGTCCACCCGTCGCTCTGTGGCTGAGCGGTCGACGCGTTCTGTCGGCCGCGCCCTATGGACCTCTCCTTGGTCCGATCTCGCTCAACGTCACGGTGTTGGGATTTGAGGAGAATTTGGAGTTCGGTCTGCTCGGATGTGCGGAGCGAATCGCTGACATGCAGCGCTTGAGTGCCTTGATCAGTGAAGAATCCGCCGCACTGATCGCGTCGACTCCGGCGTAGCCTTCGCTTGGACGTCGAGGAGTCGTCGGCTACACTCGATATACCTCGCGGACGTAGCTCAGTTGGTAGAGCGCGACCTTGCCAAGGTCGAGGTCGCCGGTTCGAGCCCGGTCGTCCGCTCCAAGAGGCTCATGGTTGGGCCACTCGCACACGCGCCAATTTTTGGTCGATGCTCCGCTAACGGGTGGACGTCATGACGTGATGAAGAATCTGAGAGTTGCGTCTAGTAAGGACCTGACGGCTTTGTAGAGGCCGGGCGCTTCGCTCTCTCTTGACCCCGCGACGTTCAAGACAGTCCCGGCTTTCAGACCGGAAAAGAACTCGGCTAGGTTCTCGCGAGCCTGGGGGGAGTGCGGATCGAGAACGAGGAGCGGTCGCTTGAGCACGTTGGCGATGTCCAGTGTCTGATCCACGCCTCTCGAGGGCACCGAGGTCGGCGCAAACACGGCGGTCGCATTCGCATCTCGCACGTTGAGTGACGTTCGCACTGCGACGTCGGCAGATTGTGTGGGCACGAAATGGGGGTACAGGGC
The DNA here is from genome assembly GCA_049511155.1 of Acidimicrobiales bacterium. Classification (GTDB taxonomy): domain Bacteria; phylum Actinomycetota; class Acidimicrobiia; order Acidimicrobiales; family RAAP-2; genus RAAP-2. Next base: position 5,539 of record JBEKYI010000056.1, on the reverse strand, counting down.
CAGGAGCCCCGGCGGTTCGCGCAGATCGTCGGCCCATCCGTCACGCGGCACCCAGCCGCCGTACGCCACACCATGTTCGATGGCGAAGTCCAGGGCCGCGCGGTCAGCCCCGGTTTGCCCGCCGCTTAATACCTTGGCAATCAACTGCTCGTGAGGCATCTCGGTCTCACCCATGATTATCGAACTCCCGGCCACGAACCTAATGGCGGTTAAGGGAAATCTCGGCACTTTCAGACCGAGTCTCAGTCACGAGAGTGTCACCGTGACGGTGAGTTCAAGGTGCCGATGAGCGTGTCACGGTGCCTAATGTGTGGGCGGGAGGCGTCGTGATCCACTCTGAGTTCGAACCGTATCTGCGCGCCGCGCGTGAGAGTCCCGAACCCTCACCGCTCGAGGTCTCGCCTGACCAGCGTCGTCAGAACTTCCGGGAAGAGGCGCTGAGGTTTCGAGGCGACATTCCGCTTGACGTCGAGGCGATCGACACCACGCTTCCCCTCGACGGCCGCACGCTTCGCGCTCGCTTATACGTTCCCGAGATCGACGATCAAAAGGCCCTGGTCGTGTACTTTCACGGCGGTGACTTTGTGATGGGGGACCTCGAGACCCACGACTGGCTGTGCCGACGACTCGCTCACGACACCCACACGAGATTCCTCGCTATCGAGTACCGCCTCGCCCCCGAACATCCGTTTCCGGCTGGCCTCGATGATGCGGTGGAGACCTTGCGCCACGTGGCCACACATCGCAGCGAGTTCGCTACGCCTGACGCGCGACTCGTGGGGATGGGGGATTCGGCCGGGGCCAACCTCGTCACGGCGGCCTCGACGCTGGTGCGTGACGAGGCGATCGATCTCGCCGCGCAGGTCCTTATCTATCCCACGTTGGGACCCGAGCTCGTCACGGACTCGGCCCATCGCTACGGCAAGGGCTATCTCCTGGATATCGAATCGTTGCGCTACGACTACGGCCAGTACCTCGGCGAGTTCGGCGACCACACTGATCCTCGCGTCACCCCTCTGCTGGCCAATGATCTCACGGGCGTCGCCCCGGCGATCATCGTGGTGGCCGAGTGCGATCCACTGCGCGACGAAGGCGTCGCGTACGCCGGACTCCTCGAGCACTTTCACGTGTCTGTCGAGCTCCTCGAAGCCGAAGGAATGGTCCACGGTTTTCTCGAGATGGGTGGCGTCGTGCCCGAGGCCCTCGCCATCGTGGACGACATCGCCGCGCACCTCAGGCGTGTCGTCGGCGCAGCCGCGTGAACGTCCTCTTCATTACGCTTGATCAGTTCCGTGGCGACTCTTACGGCGCGGCAGGTCACGTAATGGTGCAAACTCCGACCTTGGACCGTGTGGCCAAGGAAGGTGTGCGACTCTCACGTCATTACTCCCAGGCTGCGCCCTGCGCGCCAGGCCGCGCGGCCCTCTATACGGGCATGTACCAGATGAACAATCGCGTGGTGGCGAATGGCACACCGCTCGCGCGAGGATTCGACAATCTCGCATACGTTGCCCGGCGAGCGGGATACGATCCGACGCTCTTTGGCTACACCGATCAAGGGCTTGACCCGGCGATCGCGAATGGCGACGACGATCCACGCCTCAGTTACTACGACGGGATCTTGCCCGGCTTCTCGGTGGGCCTCTACCTGCCCGAGAGTCAGGCGGGCTGGGTCCAGTACTTGCGCGAGAAGGGGTACGACGTGCCCAACGGATGGCGCGGTCTGTGCGAAGGTGAGCCCAATCGTCCGGCCGACGACTCATTGAGCGGTTTTCTCACCACTCGATTCTTGGAGTGGCTCGAGTATCAGGAGTCGGGTTGGTTCGCTCACCTGAGCTATCTGCGTCCTCATCCGCCCTATGCGGCGGCGGGGGAGTTCGCGCGGATGTACGACCCGGCGGACGTCGAGTTGCCCATCGCGCCCACTGATCCGACCCATCGTCATCCACTCCACAAGGCGGCGCTCGGCTGGTCGCAGGTGGCAGCGCCGCACGACGAGGGTGATATGCGTCGACTCAAAGCGCAGTACTTCGGCATGATCAGCGAAGTGGATAGTCAACTCGCTCGTGTCGTGGCGAAGATTGAAGAGCGCGGCGAGTGGGACGACACCCTGGTCGTCATTACGTCGGACCACGGAGAGCAACTTGGGGATCATGGGTTGCTCGAAAAGATGGGTTACTTTCCTCAGAGCTACCACATCGTTGGCATCTGGCGAGATCCCCGGACTGAGGGAGGGCACGTAATCACCAACTTCACTGAGAACGTCGACCTGCTCGCGACTCTTTCTGACGCCCTCGGCGTCGAACAGCCAGTACAGAGTGACGGCGTGTCCCTGGCGCCACTGATGCGGGGCGAAGACGTTGCGTGGCGACGCGCCGCGCACTATGAGTGGGACAGTCGCTACATGCTGCTGAATGTCGGGGCCAACCCGGAAAGGGCCACCTTGGCGCGGCGCAACCTCGCGGTGTCAGTCGGCGATGACATTGCCTTCGTCCAATTCGGCGACGGCTCGATGAAGTGTTTCGATCTCGTTGACGATCCCACGTGGCGCACGGAGTGCGACGATCTCGAGCGGGTCCTTGAGGCAACGCGGGAGCAACTGCTCTGGCGCCAGGAGCACCTTCGTCACGATCTCACCGATATGTTGCTCAGCCCCGATCGTAAGGGGCGATGGCCGAGCGAACGTCGCCTCGAACTATCGCAGGCCCCGGCGTAGCGTCTCGAGAAGCATCAAGTAGGCGTCGTCCGCATCCGAAGCGAAATTGACGCTGTGCATGTCGAGGGAGACGTAACCATGACACGACGCCCAGATGACCTGGGCAGCGTCACTCGGACGTGAATGAACGAATAGTCCCGCCGCCTGACAACGCTCCACGATGGCGACCAGTGCTTGAAAGGTTCGAGCGGCAACCTGAGCGCTGGCGGGGGAGGGCTCGAAGTTCCGAAACGTCTGAAGAAACATGATGCGATAGAGGCCGCGGTTCTCGAGGGCGAAGCGACGGTACGCCAGTCCCGCGCTGAGGAAATCACCTTCGACGTCTCCACTGTGGCGGGTGATCGCAACGCGCAGCATTTCGAAGCCACGGTTCCAGAGCTCCTCGATGACGCCGTTTACCCCGCCGAAGTGGTTGTAGATCGCCATCGGCGCAACGTTGGCGCGCTTGGCGATCGCCCGTACGGTGAATCCATCGAGCCCCTCATCATCGAGGATCGCCACCGCCGCGTTCAATACTTCGGGCGCAATCAGCAGGGAAGGAGTTCGGCTATTTGGCATCATTGACAAGTATAGAACATTGTACTACTGTAATGGAACATCGTTCTATAGGGGTTCAAAATGCCTACCTCAACTCACGATCGACGCTGGTGGATCCTCTCGGTGCTCTGTCTGGTCGTTCTGATCGTGGTCATTGATAACACAATCGTGAATGTCGCACTTCCGGTGATCTCGCGCGACCTTCATGCTTCGAACTCATCACTCCAGTGGATCGTCGACGCGTACTCACTGCCCTTCGCGGGCCTGCTGTTGGCCGGGGGTGGGATGTCCGATCGCCTCGGCCGAAAGCGGGTCATGCAGATCGCCCTCACCGGTTTTGGGGCGTTCTCGCTGCTTGCCGCCTTTTCGAACAGTGTGCCCACCCTGTTGGTCGCTCGTTCCCTCATGGGCGCGTCGGCCGCGTTCATCTTTCCCGCCACGCTCTCGACGCTCACCGTGGCCTTCGACGACCTCAACGAGCGGGCGAAGGCCTTCGGTATCTGGGGAGCCGCCAGCGGTGTCGCGATCGCCATCGGTCCCGTGGTGGGCGGACTCTTGCTCGTCCACTTCTGGTTTGGGTCGATCTTTTTGATCAACGCACCGCTGGTCTTCATCGCGGTGCTTGCGTCGAACTTTGTCGTTCCTGAGTCGAAGAGTCCGGTGCGACGGCGCCTGGATTTCGCCGGACTCGTCCTGGGCACCGTCGGCGTTACGTGTCTAACCCTCTCAATTATCGAAGGACCATCGTGGGGTTGGCACAGCGTGATGACGCTCGCGATGTTCGCGGCCGCGTTCGTTACCCTGATCGGTTTCGTTCTTTACGAAATGCGCCGCGTTGGCCCACTCCTAGACGTGCGGATCTTCACGAATCGCATGTTCTCGGCCGCGGCGGGCGCGGTCGCCACGAACTACTTCGCCCTCTTTGGCTTTATCTTCCTCATCACCCAGTACTTCCAGCTCATTCGGGGCTACACCGCGCTGTCCGCCGGTGTCCACACCCTGCCCTTTGCGGCCGTCGTGATGGTGACGACGCCTCTCGGGGCAGTGGCCGCACTACGTCTGGGAACTCGAAACGTCGTCGCGGGAGGACTCTTCGTCATGGGTGGTGCTCTGGTATGGGGCGGATCGATCGCGGCTCACGCCGCATACTTCGGACCGGTGATCGCGATGATGATGATCCTTGCCTTGGGCTTCTCGCTGGTGAACGCGCCCTCGACGGCCGCACTCATGAGCACGCTGCGACCCGAACAGGTTGGCGCGGGCGCAGCAGTGAATGAAACGACGCGAGAGTTGGCTGGAACCATGGGCGTGGCCGTCGTCGGGTCCGTGTTCTCATCGCTCTTTGGTCCCGGTGTGCGTTCCGCTCTCAGCCGCTTCGTTGGACACGGGCTCACGCCGGCAGAGTTAAACGTGGCCGCGAGTTCGACCCACGCCGCCCAAGTGACGGTGTCGCACTTTCCCCCCGCGCTGCGAGCGGGCCTTGATGATCGCGTGACGAGCGCGTTCATGGCCGGTCTGCACCGCGGGTGCTACGTCGCAGCAGGGGCCGCTGCCATTGCGGCCGTCTTGGTCCTGTCCTATTTACCGGCTCGTCACGAGCAAGTCGAAGAGGTGCTCATCGACGCGTGAGGTCTACGCGTCGCGACGATTGAAGAGCGTGGTGCCGACGGTCACGAGCACGATGCCGTACACGATCAGAAGAATCAGAGCCGTCCAGGCTGAAAAGTCATTGGTGACCGGCTGGGGCGAGACCATCGAATGTCCCATCTCCCCGGGCAGGAACTTCATTCCCGCATTTCGCCAACTCTGGGGCAGGAACGCAAAGATCAATGGCAGGACCAACAGGATGCCGACGAAGACGCTGATGCACGCGGCGCTATGGCGAATGATGAGCCCTAGTCCGAAGGCGATCGTCGCGAGCAAAGTCAGATAGATGCCGGCGAAAATGACGGCCCGCAACGTGGGGCCGTTCGAGAGCGAGGCTGTGGGTACGACGCCCGAGAAGATCGCCTGGCCGAGGAGAAACGAACCGAAGCTGGCGACTTCTCCCACGACCAGAACGGAGGCCATCAAGACTGCCAGTTTCCCAAGGGTGAGTTCAATTCTCTTGGGCACGGCGGTGAGCGTCGTGCGCATCGAGCCCGAGGAGTATTCGCTGGTGATGAACAGAGCGCCGATGACCCCGACGGCGAACTGAGCGAAGATCACGCCGACCAGACTGGTAGAGACCGGGTCGAAGGTCAGTTTGTTTTGGTAGCTCGTCGTGCTCCAGTGGGTACGCACGAG
>JBEKYI010000055.1:0-9145 GCA_049511155.1 Acidimicrobiales bacterium | reverse complement strand
TCGGGCCATCTGGAGCACGCGCGGGCCGCCTATCGCTGGTTGGCGCGCGAGCAGCTCGGCGACGGGAGTTGGTTCAACTACTACATCGGTGACCGGGTCAAGGACGCGCGTCTGGATACCAACGTGTGTGCGTACGTGGCAACCGGTCTGTACCACTATGTGCTGGCGACCGGCGACGTCGACTTCGCGGCGTCGATGTGGCCGATGGTGGAGCGGGCCATCACCTTCGTGCTGCGCTGGCAACTCGAGGACGGCACGATTCGCTGGTCCCTCGACGCCCAGGGCCGTCCCGAGCACTACGCGCTGTTGACGGGTTCCTCGTCGATCTTTCACTCACTGCGCTGCGCCGTGGCCCTCGCTGAGCGACTGGACCATGCTCGACCCGAGTGGGAATTGGCGAGTGGACGCTTGGGCCACGCGGTTTCGCACCACCCCGGCGCCTTCGCACCCAAGAACGAGTTCGCGATGGACTGGTACTACCCGATCTTTTCGGGCGCTCTGCGCGAGGCGAGGGGCGAGCGTCGGGTCGAGGACGGCTACGAACGCCACGTCATGGAGGGTCTGGGCGTGCGCTGCGTCTCGACCAACGACTGGGTCACCGCCGCCGAGACGGCCGAGTGCGTGCTCGCGCTCGACGCCCTTGGCCTCACCAGTCAGGCGCTGGAGCTGTTTCGCTGCACGAACCTGCATCGCCGCGACGACGGGGCGTACTGGACGGGGATTGCGTACCCCGATCGCGTCACGTTCCCGCATCGCGAGGTCACCTCGTACACCGCGGCCGCTGTCTTGCTCGCCGCCGACGCCCTCACGTCGTCGTCGCGCGCGGCCGGACTCTTTCGCCACGGTGAGCTGCCCGAGCCCTTGGATCTGGCCGAGCCGGGCTGCCCGTTGCTCTAACGACGAGCGAGCACGCGTAGTGACCCTTCGGCACCCACGTCGCTGAAGTCCCGTTCGCGCGCGGCGAGGTAGATCTCGTAGGGCGGTCGTCCGCCGTCGCGCGGATCCTCAAAGACGTCGTGGATCAGGAGCAAACCGCCCGTGACGACCTTGGGCGCCCAGTGTTCGAAGTCGGCCCAGGCGACGTCGTGGGCGTGCCCACCGTCGATGAAGAGCAGGTCGAGCGGTTGGGCGAAGTGTTCGGCCACGGTGACCGATGGCCCGACCAGTCCGATCACCGTGGATTCCAAGGTCGCCTCGGCAATGGCGCGTTGCCAGAAGGGCAGGGTGTTGAGCCGTCCGTCGGCCGGGTCGACCAAGGTCTCGTCGAAGTGCTCCCAGCCCTTTTGATTCTCTTCGCTGCCGTGATGATGATCGAGCGAGTAGAGCACGCAGTTAGTCTCTTCGGCCGCCGCACCGAGATAGAGCGCCGACTTGCCGCACCAGGCGCCCACCTCGAGCCAGGTCCCCTCGGGTGTGCGCTCACCGGCTGACTTCGCGTAGCTAAAGAGCGCTAGACCCTCGGCGCGCGGCATGAAGCCCAGCGCGGCGTCCGCTCGTGCGAGGAGCTCGTCGCGTCGATTCAGTTCCACGAGGTGGCCAGGTTGACGAGCGTGTAGATGCCCAGGCCGAGAAAGATCAGACCTCCACCGCGTCGGATCCAGCGCAACGGCACCACGCGCTGGAGGAGGGCTCCGCCGTAGGCCCCGATGAACGAGACACCGATCAACGCGAGGGACGACGCGAGAAAGACTTCGAGGGGTGCGTGGGTCTTGATGGTGAAGTTCGCCGCCTGGATCTGGGTGAGGTCGCCAAACTCCGCGAGAAAAATCACCGTGTAGGCGGTGACGATCTCTTTCACGCGCGTCGAGGACTGTTCGCGCTGTGCTTCGCGCGCACCACTTTCGGCGGCCCGCTCCTCATTGGAGAGGAGCAGATAGGCCGCGCCGCCCAGAAAGAGAACCGCCACGATGATGTCCTTCACGTGAACGGGCAACAAGGTCAGTAGACCGCCCGCACCCACCGCGATTCCCATCTGGGTGATGAAGGCCAGCGACGCACCCGTCACGATCGACGACGAGCGCGACCGCGTGCTCATGACGATGGTGGCGATCATGGTCTTATCGGGCAGCTCCAAAAGGAACATCACGGCGAAGATGCCGAAAAACGCCCCGACGTTCATGGGGAGGTTAGAACTGCTGACGAATCACTTCGGCGAAGGCCAGTCCGACTCGCATCCGTTCCATGTGCTGGGGGGCGGTCGCCGGGTAGCCACCCATAACGGGATGCGCGTCGTGGAAGGCCTCAACCTCATCGGCGAAGGCGGGGTCGTTCACGTACGTCGGCGCGCCAGACGCCATGCGCGACATGTGCTGAACGGGAACCTTGTCGAGCACCTCATCCCAGTGCTCACTCACGTAGCGCCAGACGGCTGGCCCGTTGTCAACATTCGCCAACAGCGGCGGCAATGTGAGGGGCACGTCTTGGCTGCGAAACTCGCTCAAGTTGCGCTTGACCGCGTCGATTGAGACTTCGGGGTCGCGGAAACTGGCCAGACCCAACATGTAGCGCATCTCCTCCTGAGGGGTCGGCGCGGCGCGATAGCGCTCGAGGAACGTCTCATAGTCGCCGGGCCGATCCTGGACCGCCACGACGCGCAGGATCGCTCGGGCGAGATCGCCGTCCATTTCGTCGGCCTCAAATCGCTTGACGGCTTCGGCGCGTACGTTCTCATCCTCGCCCACCACGCCGAGCGTCGAGATGACAACAGCGCGTAACTGCGGAGTGAGTTCGCCCTCCTCGTCGGTGGCGTCCCAGCCAAGTCGCTCCAACTGCGGGGCGAAGAGTGCGCGTACCTGGTCGCGCAAAACAACACGTTGCTCGCTGTTGAGCGCTCGGTACACCATGTCGATCCCGGCCGCCACGGTCTCCCAGGGGGTGGGCTCGTTCTGGTCGGTAAGACCCTGTGCCAACGTGAGAAAGTCACGCCACGTAATCGCGTTGGCGAGCAGGGCGGCCAGGGCATCGGAGAAGACCGTGGCTCGCTCCATTTCCGTGAGGTCGCCGAGCCGTGCCGCGATCGCCGCGGTTTCGTTGCTCGCGTAGCGCGAACGAAAGACTCCCGAGCCTCCCGCGTTGAGCAGGATGGGCGCGGCGTCGGTGACGCTGAGCGGTGCGTCATCCAGCAGGTGGCGCGAGGGCTCACCCCCGTTCAGCGAACGGGTCATCAGTGGGACCAACCAGTGCTCACCAATCGCACTGTCCTTGGTCTTCGCGAGGTAATGGAAGGGCTGCTGGGTGACCGTCGTGCCCGCGAGGGTCACCAAGGGAACGCCACCTTGCAGGATCCAGGTGTCCATGACGTTGCGCACGGGCACACCGGAGTTCTCCTCCAGCGCGTCCCACAGGTCGGTCGTCTTGGCGTTGGCGTAACTGTGCTTACGCAGGTAGAGGCGGATGCCGTCTCGAAAAACCTCCTCGCCAAGATACTGCTCGAGCATGCGCAGCACCGATCCACCTTTTTCGTACGTCAGGACGTCGAACATGCCTTGGGTGTCGTCGGGCGAGATGACCTCGTACTCGATGGGACGGGTGCGGTTGAGGCCATCGACCTGAAGTGCCAAGTCGCGGAATGGGACTTGGCTGACCCAAGTACGCCACTCGGGGCGAAACGCATTGGTGCAGATGAGTTGCATGAAGGTGGCGAAGGCCTCATTGAGCCAGATCCCCTCCCACCACTCCATCGTCACCAGGTCGCCGAACCACATATGAGCGAGCTCGTGGTGCACGACCTCGGCGACGCGCGCGATCTCCAGATGAGAAGCCGTCGCGGGGTCCACGAGCAACGCATTCTCACGGTACGTCACCAGGCCGAGATTCTCCATGGCCCCTTGGAGGAAGTCGGGGATGGCGATCATGTCCAACTTCTCACCCGGGTAGCGAATGTCGAAGTAGTGGCCGAAGAAGCGCAGCGCGAAGGCACCCGCCTCGAGGGCGAGCTCACTGAGATGCACTTTGCCGATGGGGGTGATGACGCGAAGGGGTATCCCATCGACGTCGATCGTCTCGCTCTCCTCGAAGGCGCCCACCACGAAGGCCACGAGGTAACTCGACATGATCATGGTCGGACGGAAGCTCACCGTGCGCTGGCCATTGCCGAGGTCGACGTCGGACTGGACGGGCGAGTTGGAGTAGGTCTTCAGTTCGCTCGGGACGGTCAAGTTGACCTGGAATGTGGCCTTGAACGCCGGCTCATCCCAACAGGGAAAGGCGCGACGCGCGTCGGTGTTCTCGAACTGGGTGGTGGCGATGACGTGATCGACGCCATGCACGTCGGTGTAGGTGGAGCGGTAAAAACCGACCAACTTGTCGTTGAGGAAGCCGTCAAAGGCAATCTCGAGGATGGCGGGACCGGTGGGCAGTTCGCGGTCAAAGACGAAGGTGGCCGTCTGGTAGGTCTCGTCCATGGTGTGCTCCAGGGAGCGATAACTCGTGCCGTCACTGCTCACGGTGGCGGCACCCAGTTCGAGATCGAGCGCGTTCAAGGTAAAGCGCTCGACACTCTCCTTGATGTCGATATCGATCTCGACGCGACCGGCGAAGGTGAACTTCTCAAGGTCGGGGGTGAGGAAGATCCGGTACGCCGAGGGAACGACAGTTCGGGCGAGACGATAGGGGTTTGTTGAAGGGCTCATAACGCACCACCCTAGAACGATTTCGCCTATCCTCGACGGGTGAGTTCTACCCCGACGCCCGTCTCGTTACGCCAAAAGCCCGGCCCCAATCGGCTCGCCGTAACCGGCATTGGCAACGCCATGCTCGACATCATCACCGAGGACGTGACTGAGGTGTACGCATCGCTCGGCCTCGTGAAATCGGCCATGGAACTCATCGAGGTGGATCAGCTCGAGCGCTTCATCGCAGCCATGGGATCAACCGTCCAGATGTCGGGCGGATCGGTCGCCAACTCCATCGCCGGGATCGCGGCCCTCGGGGGGACGTGCGGGTACATCGGCAAGGTCGCCGACGACGAGTTCGGTGAGCGCTTTCGCCACGACCTGGAGTCCCTCGGCGTGGAACTCGACCTCGCCGTGGCCCGGGCGGACGAGGGGGCGACCGGGCGCTGTCACGTCTTTATTACTCCCGACGCCCAGCGCACGATGGCGACGTACCTCGGCGCATCAAATCGCCTGACCACTGAGGATATTCACGGAGATCTCATTACCCGATCGGAGATCACATACGTCGAGGGGTATCTCTTTGACCTCCCGCCCGCCAAGGAGTCGATTCGCAAGGTCGTGAACTTCGCCCACGAGGCCGACTCCATGGTCGCACTTTCGCTGTCGGACATGTTTTGTGTGAATCGCCATCGCCGCGACTTCCTCGACCTCGTCACCGGTGACGTTGATGTGCTCCTTGCCAACGAGGCCGAGATACTTTCACTGTTTCAGTATGAGCGACTGGAGCAGGCCTTCGAGGCACTCGACGAGATCGGCGTGCTCGCGGTCGTTACGCGCGGACCTCACGGCGCCGAGGTGGCGACGGTCTCGGGGGTGGTCCACGTCCCCGCCGCCGAAGTCGCCGACGTCATCGATCAGAACGGCGCGGGCGATATGTTCGCCTCGGGCTTCCTCTACGGTCTGGCCCTGGGTGCGGATCCTGTCGAGGCGGCGGAACTCGGATCGTTGTGCGCGGGCGAGATCATCACCCACCTGGGCGCGCGCCCGGAGAACGACTTGGAACTTCTCGGCATCGAGGCCGGGCTGCTCTAACTAGATGCCCTGGGCGTCGAGGATGGCGTCGAGCTCCTTGGTGCGCACGGTCTCCCAGCGCACCCACGCGAAGGCCATGGGAATAAGGGCCAACAGCATGAGAGCGTCACCACCGATCCACATGATGCCCCCTCCCAACTTGATGTTGGAGAGCTGCCACGCGGGGCTCGTTCCCGACGGCGCCATCATCGCGTAGTTGGAGTACGGGACGTGCGAGGACATGGACAGCACCAGACCGGTGAAGGTGTCCACAGGAACAGCGGCCATCACGTAGACGAGGCGTAGCCCCGGGTGCAACTTGTCGCCGCGCTCGAGGCCGAAGGCCGGGCGAAAGAAGAGGTAACCGACCACGAGGAAGGCGATCTGCTCGAGGTGGTGAATCCACATGTGCGCCATCATGAGGTTCATGAACCCCGTGAGGTGCGTCACGGGAATGAAGGCGAAGTACAACGCGAATCCAACCAGGGGATGGGTGAGGGTTGTCATGAAGCGCCCATCGAGAAAATGACGAATCGCGTCAGTCCCGCTCTGGTAGGCGAGGTCGAGCGGGGCACTCAGGGCGAAGAGCGGGGCCGCCACCATGATCAGCATGAGGTGCTGGACCATGTGGTCGCTGAAGTACTCCATGTCGTAGAAGCCGATGAACGTCTGGGTCGCGAGGAAAGTAACCACCAGGCCCGCGGCAAAGCAGATCGAGCGCGATCGGGCCCAGGGAGTGGGGCTCCGTTTGACGCCCCAGTAGTAGAGGGCTCCCGCGCCCACCAGCAAGATCATGGGAAGTGCCGCGATGTCCCAGTGGTTGAGATGATGCCAAGAGAACGGCGGGTTCATCATGGAGGGCACCTCTCCATATTACGGGCGGTTCCTGGGCCTGAAAAAACTCTCAGTAGGATGACCTGGTGCGTCGAAAGTATTTTTCACTTCGAGCAATCGGACTTCATGTGGCCTTGATCTTGTGGATCACCCTGTGCGCTCTGGCTGCCTGGTGGCAGGTGGGTCGGGCCATCCAGGGCAACGCACTCAGTTACCTCTATTCGATCGAGTGGCCCCTGATCGGCATACTTGGGATCGTCGGCTGGTACTCGATGTTGAACATGGAGAAGGTCTCGGAGCACAAAGAGAAGGCTCGTCGCGAATACGAAGAGCGCATGCGCGCCGAGGCGCAGGCCGCCCGCGAACGAGCCGCCGAGGTTGAAGGAGAGGACCCGTCGCTGGCGGCGTACAACGACCACCTCGCGCAACTCTCCCAAACGCCCAAGAAGCGCCTCTGGGGCCATTAGTGGAGGCGACGTTTCGCCGGTACCGGGCGATGTCCTACATCACGGGTACGACCCTGTTAGTCCTGTTCGTGACACTCTTCCTGCACACGGTCGACCTCAAATTCTGGGACCACATTCACCTCTTTGTCGATGTGGTGGGCATCGGACACGGCATCATCCTTTATCCGATCTACATGATCATGTGCTTTAACTTGACGTTGAAGTTTCGCCTTCCCATTTACTACATCGCGATCATGCTCTTTGCCGGGTTCGTGCCGGGCCTGGCCTTCTACCTCGAGCATCGGATGCGCGTCAAGCTCTACCCCTACGGCCTGCCCGCAAAGGTCCCCGCGACCCAGTGAGCGAGTGGCTCGCGCGCAGAGTCATCGCCTACGCGCACCAGGGCGGTTCGTTCGAAGGTCCCTCCTCGACGCTGGCCGCAATCGAGCACGCGCTCGATGTCGGGGCCAGCGGCATCGAGCTCGACGTGCACGCGACCAAGGACCGCCACCTTGTTGTGTGTCACGACGCGACGATCGATCGCACCACGAACCAGCGGGGGGTGATCGCTGACATGACCCTGGCCGAACTGCGCCAGGTCGATAACGCCTACTGGTGGATCGACGGCGACGTCGTCACACCCGGGCGTCCCGACGAGGAGTATCGGTGGCGCGGGCGTGCGCCGTTGGATCGGCGCTACGGAGTGGCCACCCTGGGCGAGGTGGCGAGCGCCTTTCCCGGAGTGCTGTTGAACTTGGACATCAAGGGCACGTCGCCCCACGTTGAGCCCTACGAGGAACTACTGGCTACTGAGATCGCTCGTTGGGATCTACAGGGTCGCGTGATCGTCGCCTCGTTCCACGACGTGGCGATACAGAGCTTTCGGCGATACGCGCCGGGCGTGCCCACGTCGGCCGCTACGGACGAAACTGCGGGTTTCTTCTTTTCGCTCGAGAGCGTCCCGGCTGTACCACCGGTCGCGGCCTTTCAGGTACCCGCGCGCTATGGGGCGATCGACGTCGTCACCGAGTCATTCGTAGCGGCTGCCCACAACGCGGGTGTTGCAGTGCACGTGTGGACTATCAACGACGTCGACGAGATGCGCCGCTTGGTGGACCTCGGCGTCGATGGACTCATCAGTGACCGTCCGCGCGTCCTCGCCGAGGTTCTGCGTGAGCGCAACTGCCTTTGGGACGGACTACTCGCGTAACGCTGGCGCATGCATTCAGCACCTCATGGCTGCGGGCCGTCATAGAAAACTCGGACTCTGGCTGCCTGGCCATCAGCGTTGAGCTCAACGACATCAAGCACACGGTTGTTGTTTTCCCGTAGGTACAACAGTGCGTACCCGACCGGGCTGCTCAGGAACGTCACCTCGGTAAAGGTCAGGTGAGGTGCCAGAACCAGCCCACGTTCAAAATGGCGACGGAGCTCGACCTTGCCGTGCAGACGCCCGTCTTCTCGACCCCATCTCTGGACGACGGTGGGCGCGACAAAGTCCACGTCCGGGGAGTAGCAGGACATGATCGCGTCGAGGTCGTGAGAGTTCCACGCGGCCAGCCAGGAGTCGGCGTGGCGTCGCATGTCCATGTGACAGCGTGTCACGGATGGCTCAACTGCGAGCGCAATTTCTTCGGACGGAGGACTAGCCCTTTATACGACGCCGCGCGCGCACCAGTGAGAGCGTCAGCCCGGCAACCACCAGTACCGGGAGAGCCACGTCGGCGAGACCGTTGAGCTGGGCGAAGTCGCGCGCGAGCGCCACGATGCCGATGACGAGAAGGACCACGATGGTGATTTCGGGCGTGTCGCCGACGAGGAAGTCCCACCAAAACCGCCCGAAGGCGACGATCCCCGCGGTGACCCAGTCCAGCACCTTCTTCATGCGCGCCTCGCTTCGAGGGCTGGGGCGTTGGGTGACCAGTGGCTCAGAACCGTGACCACGACGGCGTAGATCGCCACGAGAACGAGCAACATCGTGTCACCGCCGGGCCAGCGAACGTGCAGACCTTCGCCCGTCCAGAACGTGCCAAAACTGATCAGCATGACGCCGACTGACATCTTCATGAGGTTTTCGGGGACCTTGGTGAGTTGTCGAGCGACAATCGCTCCCACGAGGGCCACGCACACCACGGCGACCGCAGCGACAATGATCGCGAGGCCCAGTCGGTTCGCGGA
>JBEKYI010000054.1:0-9231 GCA_049511155.1 Acidimicrobiales bacterium | reverse complement strand
GGACCACTTGGCCACCTCCGGAGACCACCGACACGTTGCAGGGCAGTGTCGGCGAGGTCAGCGGCTGCACGGTGGCCGCCGAAACGTCGGTCGTAATCGAAAGAGCCGCTGCGGCCATGAGCGCGATCGACGCGCCGAGCGCGAACAGCGGTGTCCAATGTGTTCTCGCGCCGCGTACGCGACGTCGTCCGTTCGGGTTGTTCATTGAGTCTCCCTTTTGGCAGTGGGTGGGGGTTCAGGCGACACCGAAGTGCCGGTGCTCCCACGCTAAGAGAGGACCGAAGGCCACGTCTGGTCGACTCGCCCTCGCGGGCGTCGCCGATTGCGCGAAATCACTTGGGGATGGACGATGCGAACGCCCTTCACATCAAACTCTCAGATTTGTCTCAGTCGCTCGACTCGTCGTTCCACGCGACCACACCCCCGCGCACCGAGATGCCGACGTCGCTATCGCGCGCGGGCAGGTCGATGGCGTGCGAGGTGCGCGCGTGCAAGGTGAGCTCGCGATCACCATTGGCGCGCAACTTGATGATGGCGTCGTGTCCGTAGAACTCGGTGTCGAGCACGCGGGCGCGGGCCGAGCCGTCGGCGGTGAGGATGATCTGTTCGGGCCGAATCAGTACGAGTAGTCGCGCGCCGTCGTGCAGATCGGGGATCGACGCGACGTCCTCGAGCGCGAAGCGTCCGATGTCCGTGTCCACCTCGAGTCCCCGTGCGGTCCCCTGTACGAAGTTGACGTTGCCGAACTCTCGCGCGAGGGCGGGCGTCGCCGGCTTCGCGTACAGCGTGGCCGGCGCGTCGCATTGGCTGATGCGCCCGTCTCGAATGACGGCCACCTTGTCGGCGAGTGACAGCGCTTCGTCCTGGTCGTGGGTGACCAGGATCGCCGTGGTGCCCGCGTCTTTGAGGATGTGACGGACGTCGTGGCGCACGCTCGCGCGCAGACTCGCGTCAAGTGACGAGAACGGCTCATCGAGCAGCACCAGGTCGGGGTTGATGGCGAGTCCGCGCGCCAAGGCGACGCGCTGTTGCTGGCCGCCCGAGAGTTGGTGCGGGTAGCGCTCGGCGAGGTCCCCCAGACCCACCATCTCGAGTAGCTCGTTGACGCGCTTCCCGTTGCGTTCACCCTTTGGAAGCCCAAAGCCGACGTTCATCTTTACCGACAAGTGGGGAAAGAGATTCCCGTCCTGGGGCACGTAGCCGATGTGCCGTTTGCGCGAATCGACGAAGTGCGTTGGGTCATCGACGATCTCACCGTGCAAGCGCACGCTGCCAGCGTCGGCTCGCTCAAAGCCCGCGATGATGCGCAAGAGTGTGGTTTTGCCACTGCCCGAGGGGCCGAGAATCGAGACGAACGAGCCCTCATCGACTACGAGGTCGAGACCGCAGAGCACTTCCTGGGTCCGAAAGGACTTGACGAGGCCCGAGATATCCAGTTCGCTCATGGGGCCACGTTAGGGACTGGGGTCGCGAGGGCTCGGTGGGGCAGTCGATCGAAGAACCGACCCAATAGGTACGCCGGCACGGCGGCGATGAGGATGATGACCAAGGCGAAGGGCGCCGCTTGGCCGTAGGAGAGGTTCTGCTGATACGCCCAGAACTGCGTGGCGAGGGTCTGAACGCCCGTCGGAATGAGGATCAGCGTGGCCGTGAGCTCCGTGACACAGCTGAGGAAGACCAGGCAGAACGCCGCCGCCAGCCCCGGACCGATCAAGGGCAGCGTCACACGGCGAAGAACCTGGCCGCGAGGCACGCCGAGCGATCCGGCGACTTCTTCGAGTGTGATCGGTGCCTGACTCACTGAGGCGCGCACGCCCACGAGCGCCAAAGGAAAAAACATCAGGGCATACGCCAGTATCAACATCGGGGCGGTCTCGTAGCCAAAGGAGTCGGCGTGCTGTTCCGAGAAGTACGACAGAGCGAGCGCGATGACGAGTCCCGGCATGGCCAGGAGAAGAAAGGTCGAGCGAGTAAAGGCTCGCGTCCACTTCGTCGGGTAGCGCACCACGAGAAGTGCCACCGGCAGGGCCATGAGCGTCGCCAGCAGGGCGGCCCCGGCGCTGTAGAGGGCGGTGTACAGCGCGGCCGAACCCAGCGAGACGCCGGAGATCGAGTCGGCCCCACCCTCAAACATCCAATAGATGGCCGAGCCGATCGGCACGCCGAGCGCGGCCAGGACGAGAGCGCTGAAGAGAACGAGGACGGGAAGTCGCGAGCGGCCTAACGTCACGCGAGTTCGCATGGGAGCGACGCCCCGGCCGCTACGCGACGTGCGCCGAGCGCCGCCCATCGCTCCTTCTCCCACCATCACCGCGATCGAGATGACCACGATCACCAGCGAGAGTGCGCAGGCCGACGAGGTGTCGAAACCGATCGAGAACTCCGAGAAGATCTCGGTGGTAAAGGTGCGGTACCCGAGGATCTCGAAGGCGCCGTACTCAGCGAGTATCACCAGCGAGACGAGCAGGCACCCGCCGAGAATCGAGCGACGAGCTTGTGCGAGGGTTATGCGAAAGAAGACCCCGAGACGCGACGCGCCGAGACCGCGCGCGATCTCCTCCTGGCTGGTGTCCGCTCCACGAAAACTCGCCGCGACGGGCAAGTACACGAGCGGATAGACCGCCAAGGTCATCACGACGACCGCACCGCGAAAACCAGAGATCCAGGTGAAGAGCGACGACCAGCCAAACGAGACAACGAAGTCGGGCATAGCGAAGGGGATGACGACGAGGACCGCCCAGATATGCCGTCCTGGTAGATCGGTGCGCTCGACGCAGTACGCGCACAATGTGCCGATGATCGCGCAGAGGATCGTGACGACGACAGTGAGCCGCACCGTGTTCCAGAGCAACGTGGCGGTGAGGCTTCGCCAGATGAGGTGCCACACGGTCGACGCACCGGCGTCTGATGCCTCCAGAAGCAGGAAGATGAGGGGAAGTGAGAGGGCACCGATGACGATCGCGCTGAGCAGAACGAGCGTTTTGGATCGGGGGCGTCGGCGTCGGGGAGCCGCGAGACGGCCTTCGACGGGGGACTGAATCGTCGTCATCTGAGTGATCCCTGATTAGAGGGGCTACGTGATGGATGGGGCGCCCAGAGGATCACGAAAACTCGTCCACCACGTGGGCTTGTCCCGACCGATAGACGTCTGGTCGAGGGACTTCCATTGGCATTTAGTTTAGGCTAACCTAACTCGCCTTCGGTCGTCAACGGCCGTGGGTCCCTGAGTCGCGAGTCTGAGAGTCGCCTGGGAACCTGAGCGCGGTCGGACGCTCCAAAGGGGCGAAACGCCTGTGGAGTCTTGATAAATCGTCGAGTTTGTGGGTCCCCTGTGATCTCTGTGTCTGACGGTCACTGTGCCCTAGTACCGAAAGAAGATGGGCCACATGAGACACATCACCACTTTTGCGAAGCGAAGGACGGTTTCTTCGTCTCGCGTGAACATTTCCCGCGCGGTCGCCTGCGCGGCGGTCATTTTGGGTGCCTCCGGACTGATCGCCTCGCCCGCGTTCGCTACCGGGACGACGTCCAACACCATCAGCGCGAGTGCCGCACCCCACGCGGGCAGCACACACGGCACCTATAGCCCGACTGCGTCGGCCAGCTCGGGTGACACGGTGGCGATCACGCTTGACAAAAGTTCGACGGGATGCTCGCTGAGCGACGGCAAAGTCACCTTTACCGGGGCCGGAACCTGCGTCGTCGACTTCAACGATCCCGGCAACAGCACCTACGCCGCCGCCGCCCAGGTTCAACAGAGCATCAAGGTCTACTCGAGCAACACGATCACCACCAGCACCTTTCCGAAGGCCGCCAGCAATGGTGGTGCCTACGCCCCGGGCCTGAGCGCGACGTCGGGTGACAAGGTGGTCATGAGCCTTGCCAAGGACTCCGCTGGCTGTTACCTCAACTATGGATGGATTGAGTTCAAGGGATCGGGGGAGTGCGTGGTCAATCTCAATGATCCGGGCAACGGTGCCTTCGCCGCGGCGAGCCAAGTCCAGCGCTCGATCAAGGTGTACCAGTACAACACGATTTACCCCTCGACTCCGCCCGCCGCGGGGACGATTCATGAGACCTACACCCCGAGCGCGTCGGCCACGTCCGGTGACAAGGTCTCGATCACGCTCAATAGCCAGTCGACCGGCTGTTCGCTCGCCAGCGGCGTTGTGACCTTCAACAACAATGGGGTGTGCGTCATCGACTTCAACGACGCGGGCAACGGCGCTTTCGCCGGCGCGTCCGAGGTCAAGCAGTCAATCACCATCGGAACCGGTAATCCCAAGAGTCAGGGCGCAATTGCCATCGTGACCACCTCCATGGACTTCGGCCACCCGCTCTCCCTGGCGACCTCGGGAGGCTCCGGCACCGGTGCGATCAGTTACACGGTTACCTCCGCGGGCACCGCCAACTGTTCGGTGCAGGGAAACGTTCTCACCAGTTCCAAGGCCGGTACCTGTGTGGTGGTGGCCACCAAGGCCGCCGATGGCACGTACGCTCAGGCGACCTCACTGGCGACCACGATCACGGTGCTGGCTCCCGCACCGAAGGCCGTACGACTCGATCGGTCGCTCTTGATCGGTCGAACGATGAACGCGGTGGTGGTCGGCTCGGGTTTCTACGGTCGTCCCCTCGTGGTGAGCGATCTCGTGGGGACCAGTGCGGTCGTGATCCACGACAACGGTCGTGACCTAACGCTGCACGTGATCATCGCTCGCGGCAGCCACGCCGGTATCTACCGGTTCACGATCGTGTTCGCCCACGGACAGCGAACGGTCGTGCGCTACCGCTTGAGGTGATCGCAACCCAGAGAGACCTAGGCGTCTCGTTCGACTTGACGGTCTAAGAACGAATAGACGTCGATGAGATCGACCCCTGGATAGGGGTTGAAGACGACGGTGTCGGTCGGCAGACCGGACACGAAACTGCTGTGGTCGCGCGCTGAGGGCCACGTCGATCTCTCCCAGCGATCGCGGGCTTCGACGTTGGGTCGGTGACAACAGTCGGGATCGGGACAGGTCGAGACCGCTCGGCGCATGGTGGCCGAGCCTCGGAACCAGTGCGACATGGCGTCGATCGTACCGATGGTGATCGCATCGCCCCGATCGCGATCGAGGTCGATGTGGGTCGTGCACCAGAACGTGCCCGCCGAGGTTTCGGTGCGCTGGTAGTGATGCTCGTAGGAGTCCTCCGAGGCGAAGGCTTGACGCGAGCTCCACCAGCGGCACAGCCTCTGGCCCTCGATCGTTCCATCCACTGCGGCGGGCAGCAGCACGCCGTCGTTCTCGTAGGCCTTCCACAGCAGACCCTCGGGATCGGAACGTTGGAAGTGCACGGGGATACCGAAGTGTCGCGTGATGAGGTTGGTCAAGCGATGCGCCGCCATCTCGTAGGACACGTAGAACAGTTCGCCGAGGTCCTCGACGGCGATGTCCTCGTTGCGCTTTGCTTCACCCAGTACGGCGACGACGGCGCGCTCGGGGGCGAGCAGTGCACCAGCGAAGTAGTTCGCTTCGACGCGTTGGCGCACGTAGGTTTCAAAGTCACCCGGAGCGTCGTGACCCAAGGCGAAGTGACCGAGGGTCTGGGCGATGACCGATCGCGACGATCGTGTTCCGCCGGTGGCGTTTCTCTGGGGCACATAGATGATCTGGTGCTCGGTATCGGTGATGGAGCGAGCCGAGCGGGGCATACCTTGCACGCGCGAGATGGTGTAGCCGAAGTACGCTGCCGCGTCCGTCAGTTGTCGTTCGGAGACCGCACCCGGACCGGAGTAGCCCACTGCGTCCAGCGCGGCAGTGGCCACCTGTTCGATCTCTTCGAAGTAGTTGTCGCGACGTCGCATCTCGTCGCGCAACGCGGCGTTGGCGGCTCGCGCGCCACTCGTCGTGTGACGCGCCACGGGCGGCGCGTCGCTCAGTGGCACGCCGTCGGAGAGTTCTCGCACACGGTGATAGAGCGCCACGACGTGCTCGAGTGCAGCGGCGTCGAGGCGTGGAGACGCCTTGAGGTAGGGAAGCCCCAGTTCGCGATAGGCCGGGTCGTCTTGAATGTGCGCGAGCGCCACTTCGAGTTCGGCGCGCCGATTGGGCGCGGCGGCGCTCAAGAGTTCGGCCGGTCGACAGTCCAACGCCGCGGCGAGCTGATTGACCGTGGAGAGTCGCGGTTCGCGGTGACCGTTTTCGAGTTGCGAGAGATACGAGGGCGACGAACCCACTGCCTTGGCTAACTGGCCGAGGGTAAGACCCGCACGTTTGCGCAGGTGGCGCAAGCGCTGGCCGAAGACGAACGAGTCCAGCGGTTCTGCAACACTCATGCCGGATATTTTCGCACATATCCCCTTAAGTGACAAGTAATGCGTTTCTTCATTTGTTCTGCCCCTCGAAACTGGGAAAGAATCCTATTTATGTTCGTTACTAGGAATCTCTCGATAGAGCCGCATCACGGGGTTGACACGGTCTTGACACCGTGGGCGGTCGACTTCATCGTGGCGTTGCACGACCGATTCCAGGGCATGCGCGCCGAACTGTTGGCCGAACGAAGCAGACGTCAGGCTCGATTTGACGCCGGCGAACGACCCGACTTTCTCACCGAGACCCTCGACATTCGTGAGGGCGAGTGGCGCGTGAGGACAGCGCCCGCGGGCCTGAAGGATCGACGAGTCGAGATCACGGGACCGGTGGAGCGCAAGATGATGATCAACGCGCTCAACTCGGGGGCCAAGGTCTTCATGGCGGACTTTGAGGACTCCAACTCACCAACGTGGCACAACGTCATCGAGGGTCAGTTGAACCTCATCGATGCGGTGCGCGGACAGATTGAGTTCGCCACACCGGAGAAGACTTATCGGTTACGTCCCGACAGTGAGCTTGCCACGCTGGTGGTGCGTCCCCGCGGTTGGCACTTGCCCGAGAAGCACTTCTTGATCGACGATCAGCCGATCTCGGCCAGTCTCTTCGATTTCGGCCTCTACGCATTCCATAACGCCAAGGCGTCCCTGGAGCGTGGCTTTGGGCCGTACTACTACTTGCCCAAGCTCGAAAGCCACATCGAGGCGCGACTGTGGGACGAGGTCATGAGCTTTAGCGAAGAGTCCTTGGGGATCGAGCATGGAGCGATCCGGGCCACCGTCCTGATCGAGACGATCACCGCCGCCTTCGAGATGGACGAGATCATCTATGAGCTGCGCGATCACATCACTGGATTGAACGCGGGACGATGGGACTACATCTTCAGCATCTCCAAGAAGTTCCACAACGACAAGGCCTTCGTGATGCGCGAGCGCAGTTCGGTGACGATGACCACACCTTTCATGCGCGCCTACTCCGAACTACTCGTCAAGACCTGTCATCGACGGGGCGCCTACGCGATCGGCGGGATGTCTGCTTTCATCCCAAATCGCAACAAGCCCGCCGTGACCGAAGCCGCGCTCGCCAAAGTCAGAGACGACAAGCAACGCGAGGCGGGAGACGGCTTTGATGGCACGTGGGTCGCCCATCCCGACCTTGTGCCGGTCGCGCAGTCCGAGTTCGACCTCGTGCTGGGCGACAACGCGAACCAGTTGAGCCGACTTCGTTCGGAAGTGCAGGTTGAGGCCACGGAGCTGCTCGGCATTGAGTACCCCGAACACGGCGTGACCCCAGCGGGCCTGCGCACCAACATCGACGTCGGGGTTCGCTACATAGTCTCCTGGCTGTCGGGCGTCGGCGCGGCCGCGATCAACGACCTCATGGAGGACGCGGCCACGGCCGAGATCAGTCGCGCCCAGGTCTGGCAGTGGGTGCGCCACGGGATCACGTTGAGCGTGGGTGGCAAAACCATCACCGAGACGCTGGTCCGCGATCTCCTCGATATCACCGAGACCCAACTCATCGCCGAAGGAGTGGCCCCACGGCTCGTTCGGACTGCTCGGGCCATCTTCGAAGAAGTCGCCCTCGGCGAGGAGTTCGCCACCTTTTTGACCCTGCCGGCCTACGACATCCTCGACTGAACAACAAACAAGGAGAACCTGACGTGACGACTATCTACGACATCGAGATCGCCGCCCTGGAACACGAGTGGGCGACCGACCCGCGATGGGCCGGCATCGAGCGCGGATACGACGCCGCCGACGTCATCCGTCTGCGTGGATCCGTGAGCGTCGAGCACAGCCTCGCGAGACGGGGCGCCGAGCGGCTCTGGGATCTAATCCACAACGAGCCCTACGTGAACGCGTTGGGCGCGATGACCGGAGGCCAGGCGGTGGAAATGGTGAAGGCCGGCCTGAAGGCGATCTACCTGTCGGGCTGGCAGGTGGCGGCCGACGCGAATCTCTCCGAGCAGGTCTACCCCGACCAGAGCCTGTACGCCGCCAACAGCGTGCCGGCCGTAGTTCGTCGCATCAACAACGCACTGCGCCGAGCCGACCAGATCGAATGGGGCGAAGCGCTAGCGGCGGGTAGTGCCGACGAGCCGCGCGAGTGGTTGGTGCCCATTGTGGCCGACGCCGAGGCCGGTTTTGGCGGTCCACTCAACGTGTTCGAGTTGATGAAGTCGATGATCGAAGCGGGAGCCGCGGGTGTGCACTTCGAAGACCAGTTGTCCTCGGAGAAGAAGTGCGGCCACATGGGCGGCAAGGTGTTGATTCCGACGGGTCAGCACATTCGTACTCTGATCGCGGCTCGCCTGGCAGCTGACATCGCTGGAGTGCCAACGTTGATCGTCGCTCGCACGGACTCGCTGGGCGCGAACCTGCTCACCAGTGACGTTGATCCTCGAGACCAGCAGTTCCTGACCGACGAGCGCTCGCCCGAGGGGTTCTACTACGTGCGCCCGGGCATCGAACAAGCTGTCATGCGAGCCCTGGCCTACGCCCCGTACTCGGACCTCATCTGGTGCGAGACTTCGACGCCCGATCTGGCCGAGGCGCGACTCTTCGCCGACCGGATTCACGAGGAATACCCGGACAAGCTCTTGGCCTACAACTGCTCGCCGTCCTTTAACTGGCGCAAGCACCTCGACGACGACACGATTGCCAGCTTTCAGCGCGAGCTCGGGGCGATGGGATACGCCTTCCAGTTCGTCACCTTGGCCGGTTGGCACGCGCTCAATGAGTCCATGTTCCAACTGGCCCACGGCTACGCCCAGAGTGGCATGAGCGCGTACGTCAAGTTGCAGGAGCGCGAGTTCGCCGCCGAGAGTGACGGCTACTCGGCGACTCGTCACCAACGCGAGGTCGGCGCCGGATACTTT
>JBEKYI010000053.1:0-9532 GCA_049511155.1 Acidimicrobiales bacterium | reverse complement strand
CTGAGCGCGGTCTGGGTGGAGTCACCGGCAGGGGCAACGACCCTCGAATTTGGCGTACCCCAAGTATTTCAGGAGTCGGGTTCTGTCGATTCGTCGTACCAAACCCCGTCCAACACGTGCGGGCTCCTGATCAACGCCTTGGGCGGAGCCGGCGGGAGCGGATACAGCGGAAGCGATAGCGGTAGCACGGACTACGGCGGAGTTGGTGGGGCCGGCGGAAGCCTCTCGATTCTTGCTCCGGTTTCTGGAGTCCAAACTCTCTCGGTCAGTGTGGGCGCAGGAGGGAGCGATGGCGCCTCGGGCGGCTCCGGTGGTTCTGGCGGTGGCGGCAGCGGAGGAGTGAGTTCGATCGGAGTCGCCACCGGAGGAGGCGGCGGAGGCGAAAGTGTCGTGTCGATACTCTCGGGTGCGATACTGATTGTCGCGGGAGGCGGTGGCGGCGGCGATAGCGAATACGACGCTCCGCCATTTGTCGCTGACGGCGGGTCAGGCGGGATGGGCGCGAACACACCAGGTTCAAACGGCGGAAACGAGGGACTGGACTCGCCGGGAGGCGGAGGTTCGCTCAGTCAAGGCGGTGCCGGCGGCTCGGATGGAGACGCGAGTACGAATGGTGCAGACGGAGGGTCCAACCAAGGTGGGGATGGCAGCGCGACAATCCCTGGGCAAGAGGGCGGTGGAGGCGGCGGCGGCTACTTCGGAGGGGGCGGTGGTGGTCAAGTCTCTGCCGGTGGCGGCGGATCGACGTACGCCATCGGCGGATATTCGCCTTCGAATGTGTCTGCGTGGACGCCAAGTCCCACTGTTGCGACCAACGGTGAGATTGTTCTCACGGCCGAAGAGTGTGAGTCGAGCATCTTCGGCGCTGCTCCCACAACGCCCACCGTTGGCGAATCGTACACGCCATCAGCCACGTCAACCTCGGGCCTCTCCGACACATTCTCGATCGATCCCACTGCCACGAGTGACTGTTCGATGAACAGCGGTGTCGTTACGTTCATCGAACAGGGAACCTGTGTAGTCGACGCGAACCAGGCGGGTGACTCTGCCTGGGCACCGGCGCCTCAAGTTCAGCAGTCGTTTTCTATCTCGGCCCGCGCCGTACCAAGCGACGTCATTTCGTTTGATAGCGACGGAGGGAGTTCCGTAGCTCCAGTTGGTGCAAAGAACAACTCGTCTATTACATTGCCCGCGGCCCCGAGCCTCGCCGGATCAATCTTTGACGGATGGTTTACGGCCCCAACAGGCGGATCGAAGCTAACGTCGCCCTACCTCGTGGCCGGAAGTGCGATTCTGTATGCCCAGTGGTCACCCAGCGTTATCAGTCCGCCGGTCAGTCAGTGGCCTTCGGCGCCGGTCATTCGGGGGCGATCGACTACGAAGGAGACCGTCACGATCACCGTGACGGTGCTGCCGCATGATCGAGGATCGGTCATCCTCGGGTACGACTGCATGATCCGGGGAGTATGGCGACACGTGACCTTGAGCGCGCACCATCAATACGTCGTTCGTCACCTCAGGCCCGGCCGTCGGTTCGACTTTCGCCTGCGGGCGTACAACTCGATTGGCGTGGGGAATTCGTCACACGCCATCAGTGTTGTGACCCTTTAGTTACAAGGCCCGATCGCTAGGCAGCGAGGATGAGATCGCATAACGCGGCGGGCATAGAGAACATGGGGGAGTGACCGCTCTTGAGCGTGGCGAACTCACTACAGCGCGCCGCCATGAGCTCTTGGACGCTGAGGTCAACTGCATTATCGAGCGTGCAGCGCACGTAGTACGAGGGGACGTCGACATCAAAAGAACTTCGCGGACTTCGAAGGCTCGCGATGGTCTGTGCGCTGAGTTGAGTCACCGCCCAGGCGGCCGTTTCGTCTGCGCAATCCTGATAGAGCGCCTTCTTCGCGAGGGTTGGATCGAGAGTGAAAAAGTCCCCCTCAACTTGAATTGCCTCGTCGAGAACGGTGCGAGTCTGCACCTCTCGGGTGGTCTCCTTCGCGCTTTCGCCCAGCAGCGGGACGAGGGCGGCGATGTACACCAGCCGCTGGAGATGAGTCACGTCTTGGGCTGCCTCACAGAGAACGGCCCCGCCGTAACTGTGACCCACGAGGACGACCGGTCCCTCGGCGTTCGCGACCGCGGCGACTTCGCGCGCGTCGTCGGCGAGAAACGTGTTGGGGTGCGCACCGTGCGTGGACGATGGGAGATCGACCGCGGCCCAAAGAACTTCTCGACGGGTCAGCTCTGCGCCGAGGTCTCGCCAGACCCACGCGCCTCCCCAACCTCCGTGAACGAGTACGTACGTTGGGTCTGTCATCGGACCTCCTCGCGAAGAGGTTAGGGCGAATTTTCCCTAGAATGTCCTAATGAACCGGCCCTTTGACGTCGTCGCTATTGAGGAGAAGTGGCAGGCGCGCTGGCTGGACGAGGGCACGTACGAAGTCGACAACGACGATCCCCGCGAGCGGTACTACGCCGTGTGCATGTACCCCTATCCCTCGGGATATGCCCACCAGGGCCACGTACGCAACTACGTTTTCGGCGACTTAGTGGTGCGCTACCAGACCATGCTCGGCAAGGCGGTGCTCTCGCCCTACGGCTTTGACTCCTTTGGTCTCCCCGCGGAGAACGCGGCCATCAAGGCGGGCGCACACCCGCGGCCCTTCACCGAAGCTCGGATGCACGAGCTCAAGACGTCGGTGCGTCGACTGGGGGCCGTCTACGACTGGCGACGCGAGGTCTATAGCCACGACCCCGAGTTCATCAAGTGGTCTCAGTTCATCTTCCTCGCCTTCCTCAAGGCCGGACTGGCGTATCGGGCTGAGGGCATGGTCAACTGGTGCCCCGGGTGCCAGACCGTTCTCGCCAACGAGCAGGTGCACGCCGACGGCACCTGTGATCGCTCAGGCGATATCGTCGAGCGCCGTTCGCTCGAGCAGTGGTACTTCCGCATCACGGACTACGCCGAGGAGCTCTTGACGAGCCTGGACGACCTGGAGTGGCCCGAGCGGGTCAAACTGCAGCAGCGCAACTGGATTGGGCGTAGCGAAGGAGTGGAGTTCGATCTGCCCTTCGTCGTCGACCCGACCCAGGCTCTGCGCGTCTTTACGACGCGACCGGACACCGGCTTTGGCGTGACCTACGCGGTGGTCGCACCCGAACACCCCATGTTGCCTCTGCTTACGACCGACGACGAGCGCGCCCACGTTGAGGAGATCGTGGAGCGCGCCACGTCGCTGAGTGAGATTGATCGCACGACGACGTCCCAGACCGGGGCGGGCGCCGATAAGCGCGGCGCCTTCACCGGTAGTTTTGTTGTCAATCCCTTTACCAAGGAGAACGTGCCGGTCTACGTGGCCGACTACGTCCTGGGCAACTACGGCACGGGTGCGATCATGGCCGTGCCGGGCGAGGACGAACGCGACTTCGCCTTTGCGATGGAGCACGGTCTCCCGGTGATTGAGACGGTCCAGCGACCCAAGGGCTTCGAAGGTCACGCGTACAGCGGAGACGGGCCGCACGTGAACTCAGGTTTTCTCGATGGTCTCAATGTCGACGGGGCGAAAACCAAGGCCGTCGAGTATCTCGTCGAGCACGCCAACGGCGTCGCCAAGGTGAACTATCGCCTGCGTGACTGGTTGGTCTCCCGCCAGCGTTTCTGGGGCTGTCCCATTCCTGTCGTCTACTGCGACGACGACGGAATCGTTCCCGTTCCCGTTGAGCAGCTACCCGTTCTCGCTCCCGACGACGTCACACTCGGCCTTTCGGGCCGGTCGCCACTCGCGACGCACGAAGGATTTTTGATGACGACATGTCCGGTGTGCGGCAAGCCCGCTCGTCGCGAGACTGACACGCTCGACACGTTCACGGACTCGTCGTGGTACTTCTTGCGCTTTACCGATCCCTTCACGCCAACCATGATGTTCGATCCCGCCCAGGCGGCGAAGTGGATGCCGGTGAACCAATACATCGGCGGTATCGAACACGCAATACTCCATCTCTTGTACGCGCGCTTCTACCTCAAGGCCCTGGACGACCTCGGCCTCGCGCCGGGCTTGCCTCGCGAACCCTTCCAGCGGCTCTTCACCCAGGGCATGATTCGCCTCGACGGTTCCAAGATGTCCAAGTCCAAGGGCAACCTCATCGCGCCCGAGGAGTTTTACGCCACCGTTGGAGCAGACGGGTTACGACTCTTTCACCTTTTTGCGGGACCTCCCGGTGACGATCTGGACTGGACAGATCAGACGAATGACGTCATTGACGGGTGCGGTCGCTTTATCGACCGCTTCTATCGCCTCTGGAACGGCTATGACGTCACGTTTCGTGAGAAGGATGACGCGAGCGACCTCGAGGTGCGCCGAGCCACGCATCGTACGATCGCCCGCGTGACCAGTGACTTCACTCGTTGGAGCTACAACACCGCCGTGGCGGCGGTGATGGAACTCCTCAACACCGTGTCTAAGGCTGCGCGCAGCGACCAGGGAATCTCTCGCGCCGTCTTCACCGAGGCCACTGACACGATGGCGATGTTGCTCGCGCCCATGACGCCGCACATCACCGCGGAGTTATGGGAGCAGAGGTATCCCGAGCGTCCGAGCGTGCACGCAACGCCCTGGCCGATCGCCGATCCCACGCTGGTCGCCGAAGAGGAAGTCACCATGGTGGTGCAGGTGAACGGCAAGATCAAGGCTCGGGTCTCGATTCCTCCGTCAACGAGTGAGGAGGAGGCGACGGCCGTGGCCCTGGCGAATGAAGACGTCGTCGCGGCGCTGAACGGCGCGACGCCGACGCGGGTGGTCTCACGACCGCCTCGGCTGGTAAACATCATCCTCTAATGTCCAAAGGCTCGTCGAGCGACACCCAGATCACTATCGAACCCCCGCGCTTCGATCGACCGGAGGTCGAGATCCGCGCGTCGACGCGCCGCAAGAAGACAGGTAACGCGCACTGGTCGGGCAGCCGCATCATCGTTCAGATTCCCGCGCGCGTGCGGGGCCGCGAGCGCCGGGCCTTTGTTGACGAGTTGGTCGAGCGACTGCTGACCCAGCGTCCCCAGAACGCCGGGGGAGACGGCGCGCTGGAGGAGCGCGCCCGGGTTTTGGCCGAACTCTACAACGACGGCATCATACCCTCGTCGGTGCGCTGGGTCACCAACCAGCAAGCCCGTTGGGCCTCGTGTTCGCCCGGTTCGAAGGAGATTCGGGTGTCGAGTCGACTGCGCCAGTGCCCCGAGTGGGTGATTGACGCGGTCTTAGTCCACGAGCTGGCTCACCTTCAGGAGGTTGACCACTCGCCACGCTTCTACGAGTTGGCTGACCGCCATCCTCGCCAGCGTGACAGCGCTCTCTATCTTGATGGGTACGCTCTCGGTCTTGGGCTTCGCATCGAAAGCGACGTGGAGTCGGGGTCGTAGTCAGGATGTCGTAAGCACGCCTGGGGGGTGATGCGTGGAAAAGGTGATTGCATTCTTTCGCGCTCTGCCTATTTTGAGCGTGCGCCGGGCTCTTCGCGTCACCATCGTTGCCGCTGGTGGCTTCGCGTTCTTCTTTGAGGTCGCGCATAATCCCATCGCCGGGTTCTTCCTCGTGTTTGGCACGATCGTTTTCCTGGTCTACGTGGAGTTTCTCGGACCGAAGCGCCAGCGATACGAACAGCACGTGAGCTTGATCCTCATGACCTTGATCTTTGTGATTCTCGGGACCCTCTGCTCTCAAGTTCTCTGGCTCGCTGTCGCTTCCACCATCGTGCTGAGCTTTTGTGTGTTGATGACGGGCGTCGTGAGTTCGTCGTTCGCGGGCACGACGAGTGCCCTGCTGATCAGTTTCCTTCTGCCGGTGGCTTTCAAAGGTCCGGTCTCGTCGATTCCTGACCGGATGCTCGGTTGGTCCATCGCTGGCGCGCTCTCGCTTGTCGCGATCGCACTGATCTTGCCGGCTCCCGCCACTGAACCGTTCGTGAACGTCACCTCAAGCGCGGTGGACAAGATTGCCCGGTATCTTAAGACAGTCGCTGAGATGCGCCCACTCGACGCGCCCTCGAATACCGCGGTGAAAGACGAGTACGCGGACGCGGCGACAGCGACCGAGGCCATGCGCCAGGCATTCTTCACCGCCCCCTTTCGGCCGGCAGGCCTGAGCGCGAGCGCGCGGCGACTGATCAAGGTCATTGAGTGGACGTTGGAGCTTGATCTGCTCTTCACCGGGAACGTCTCTCACCTCGATGACTTCGGCGACGAGGTACGAGCGCTCATTGCCAGGTGCTCCGACGTGCTCAACGAGGTGACCGTGGCGCTGAAGTCGGAACGCGCGGAGGTAAGTGCGCTGCAGGCCTCGCTAGCGAGACTGCGCGAGACGCGCTCGTCGCTGGAGGACGCCGCAGTCAGGTCTCTTCATCGCTATGACGCGGCGAGCGACGGCAAGTCCGAGGACCACGACGGCGACTTGATGACGTTCTTAGATCAGAGTTTTCGTGCCGACGCGGTCGCTGACGCGGTCGAAAACCTGGGTCAGGACGCCGTCCAGCTCGTCTCGGCCCGAGGTCGAGCGTGGTGGCAACAACTGCTGGGACTCGAGGCGAGCGGCAGTGATTCGCGACTTCGCGCCGCCCAAAGGCGACTTCGCTCTCACCTGAACCTTCACTCGGTCTGGTTGCACAACAGTGCCCGCGGTGCCCTGGGACTCGGGATCAGTGTCTTGGTCGCCTACGAGTTTGGCGTGCAGCACGCGTTCTGGGTGGTCTTTGGCACCCTGGCGGTACTTCGCTCGAACGCGCTGAGTACAGGTCAAACGGTCATCAAGGCTCTCATCGGAACCGTCGAGGGCATCATCATCGGATCAGTCATCATCGCGCTGCTGGGAACTCACGAGACCGTCTTTTGGATCTTGCTGCCGTTTGCCATTTGTTTCACGGGATTCGCACCCTCGGCGATCTCCTTTGCCGCGGGTCAAGCCGCGTTCACGATGACCATCCTGATCATCTTTAATATCGTCGAGCCCGACGGTTGGAAGCTCGGGGTGATCCGCGTCGAGGACGTCGCGCTGGGTTGCGCGGTGAGCCTCGTCCTGGGGGTGCTGCTCTGGCCTCGAGGCGCTACCGGAGTGCTGCGGCGCTCCATCGCCGATGGCGTCGACGCGGGAGCGAGCTATTTAGAGGCGACGGTGACGTACGGTCTGTCGCGGTGCGACCCCGAACAACCCGAAGTGGTGAATCCTCAGAAAGCGCGCGACGCCGCGCAAGCGGCCGCTCGCCGACTCGACGACGCCTTTCGCGAGTACCTCTCAGAACGCGGCGCGAAGTCTGTGTCGCTCGCCGACGTCTCGGTGCTCATCGCCGGCGTGACGGCGATACGAACGACGGCGGACAACATTCACGTGCTTTGGGGTTCGGCGAGGCGAAAGGGTGCAGGGGATCGTGCGGCCATCGTGGGCGCGCTCAGCCAGGCCACGGACTCGGTCATTCAGTGGATTCACGATCTGTCACACGTGATGATGTCGAGTGACAGCGAGTTGGCGGAACCCCAGGACTTCACCGTCTCACCGGAGGATCTCGTTGCCTTGGTGCGCCGCGAGTTGAGCGACGCGCAGGGTAACGGCACGACGGCTGCGTTCAAGATCGTCTGGACCGACGACTATTTACGCCGACTTCACGACCTGGAGAGTCGCATGCTGCCCGTTGTCAAGGAGATCGTGGCGGCCCGACTCGACTCGTCCGCTTCTGGGTCGTGGCGAGCGCACACGGAGCTTCGCCCCTCCAAGGTCGGCGCGGCCTAGGAGCGAGGCAGAGCGGTGGGCTTGAAGTTGATGCTGATCCGCGGACCGCTCGGCGTTGCCTGCTTAGGCACCGAGTGGACCCACTCGACCTGACACCGTCCGCCCATCACGATGAGGTCGCCGGCACCGGGGTGAAAGGTCATGCTCTTGCCACCTTCTAGCGGTCGGATGAGGAACCGTCGCGGAGCGCCGAGGCTGAGCACGGGCACGACGCAATTTGGCGTGACGCGCCCGATGCGATCACCGTGCCACGCGGTGGAATCGTGCTGGTCACGGTAGAGGTTCATCCACAGCGAGCGATAGGCGCTGTGGTAGCGACGAGTAAATGCGGCAGCGATCTCGCGCAGGATGACGTGGGGCGCCAGGGACATGCGTGAGTACTGGGCGGTGAGACGCGGCTCGATGACGTCATGGGTGTACATCCATCGACTGCGCTGCTCCCACGGCGCGGTGCCCAGGATGTCTCGAAAGAGTCGGTCACTGCCCGTGACCCAGGACGGCACGAACTCGATCCACGACGACTGGTCGAGATCGATGTGTTGCGCGTTCGTGAATGCGGCATCGAATGCCGTGGGCAAGTCGTCAAAGAGGCCGGCTTGAGACGTCGCGAGCAGGGCCTCCAGATCCGGGAGATGCGTCGCAGGACTCGCTGTCGCCACGGGCCCTCCTTCAGCGTGCGGCGTTCGTCGAGAGTACTGAAGAACTGTCACAGCCGACTCCAGAAGAGGCTCGTGACCAGGAGGAGTGTGTGCCGACGAGTTACTACGCGATGCGACTAGCCGTTTCCATCTCCATCTCCGTCTCCGTCCCCGTCCCCGTCCCCGTCTTCGCCTTCTTCGAGACGCGGGTCGCCCTTTGGGATGATCTCGATGTCCTCTGGCTTCCAGGCGAATCGATTGTCAGACGTGTCGCCCACTTGCTTGTCGCTCACCGCTCACCCTTCATCAGGATTCGCCGCGCAGGAACCTCTCGAGTTCGGCTGCGAGTTCGTCACCGCTGGGAAGTTCTTCGCCCAGCGACGTGCCCTCGTTCTCATCGGCTGCGGCCTCGAGGCGCTCGACCATGGTTAAGTGATCCGGGTTGTTGGTTACGAGATCATCGACGCGTTGACGCGCATCGTCGGCCGCTGCGCGCAGCGATCCCGCATCGAGCGTGAGTCCTGACATGCGCGCAAGTCCGTCGATCAAGGCCGCTGCCGCCTGGGGGTAGGGCATCGACGCAACGTAGTGCGGCACGCGGGCCCACAGCGTGATCGTGTCCATGTCGACCTCGGCGAAGCCGAGTTCGAGGGCGGTGCCGATGCCGGCCGGCACCTCCAACTCGCCGGTGACCGAACCGACGGAGGCGAGCAAGTGCGAACTCTGCGCGGGAGCGGTGCCGATAATGCGAATCGGTCGAGTGTGGGGTGTGGGAGCGGGGAAGGCGCCGAGTCCCACCACGAGTCGCACGTCGAAGCGACCGGCGGCGTCGGTGACTACGTCGACGAAGTCGCTCCAGTGAAAGTCCGGCTCGGGTCCCACGAGGAAGAGCACGTCGGCCCCGTCGCCGTCGCGTCCGTATCGAAGTTGAATTTCCGGCCAGGTGAGCTCGGTGGTGACGCCGTCGACGATCCGCGCCAGGGGGCGCCGGGCTCGCTGGTCGATGAAGTACTCAGTGTCGAACGTGGCGAGCACTTCAGTGGGAATGGTCTCGAGCAGAGTCGCGACCGCGGTGCTGGCCGCGATGCCCGCGTCAATCCACCCCTCCAATCCGATGACCAGCAC
>JBEKYI010000052.1:0-9556 GCA_049511155.1 Acidimicrobiales bacterium | reverse complement strand
GACTCATCGAAGTACTCATCGATCTCCGCATTGAGCTTGCGCGCCGAGTCGAGGTCGGTACCGAAGGGCTTCTCACAGACGATGCGCGCGTTGCGGTTGAGCCCCTGGGTACCCAACATCGAGATCACATCGTGCATGGCGTCCGGCGGGATCGCCAAGTGAAAGAGCCGTCGCACCGCACCGCCGATGGCGGCCTCGGCCTCGGCCACGACACTGGGCAGGCTCTCGGGCCCTTCGGCCGGATCGATGGCGTAGGTCAGATTCGAGGAGAACTCGGCCCACTCCTTGTACGTCGGGGTCTTCTGGGCGAACTGGTTCACCGCGTCGTAGGCGTACGAGCGGAACTCGTCGTGGCTCATCTTGGAGGTTGGTCGACCGCAGCCCACGATGCGGTATCTCTCGGGCAGCAGTCCCGCGACGGCGAGGTGATAGAGGCCCGGGAGAATCTTGCGCCGCGCCAGGTCACCGGTGATGCCAAAGATGACGATCACGTGGTTGTCGGGGCGAGGTCGAGAGTTGAGCGATGCGGGCGGGGGGGACGAGGTCACGTTCTTTCCTTTAGTTGTGTTCTCTCACTCATGAGCCCACGGCAGCGCGATCGGCCATGACCAGGGACGAGACGGGTCCGATGCGACCGGCGGGGATCGACGGGTCGTTCGCGAGCAGTTTGGCCAGAGCTTCACGCTTGTCCTCGCCGCTGATCAGCCAGAGGATCTGGTTCGCGCGCGCGATCGCGGGATACGTCAGGGTCATGCGCAGCGTGTCTTGGTAGGGCCCCGACAGGGCGACGAGTCGGTCGATGACGGCTAGGACCGGATCGCCGGGGATGAGCGACGCACAGTGTCCGTCCGGTCCGATGCCCAGCTGAATGAGGTCAAAGAACGGGGGGAGCAGGGCGGCGTATTGGCGACAGGCCTCTTCCAGATCGTCGCTGTCCACCTCCATCGCGACGATCGGCGCTCCCGTGGAGGAGAACGCGGCGCGCAGATTCTTGAGGTTACGCAAGTCATTGTCCTCACCAACGACTCGCTCGTCGACTTGGTATATGAGTGTGGCGTCCCAGTAGAGGTTTTCGCGGGCGAGCCGCTCGAACGTAGCCCAGGGCGTCTTTCCTCCGCTGAGGGCCATCGTGAAGGTGGCTCCTCGAGCCTGCACGGTTCGCGCGCGAGCCGCCATGTAGGCGGCCGCGGCGTCGGCGAGTGCGGGCGCGTCGTCAAAGACGTGGAGTTCGTGCGCCACTACGAGGACCTCTCGACGTGCCCTCCAAAGCCGGCCCGCATGGCCGAGAGCACTTTGGCCGTGAACTCGCCCTCGCCACGCGACTCAAATCGCTGCCATAGCGAGGCGGAGATGACCGGAGCGGGAACGGACTCATTGATGGCGGCCTCCACTGTCCAGCGTCCTTCTCCCGAGTCCGAGACGTGCCCGCTGTACTGGTCGAGGTTGGGTGACGCGGTGAGCGCGTCGGCGGTGAGGTCGACGAGCCAGGAGCTGATCACCGAGCCGTGGCGCCACACCTCGGCCACGTCGTCGAGTTTGAAGTCGTACTGGTAGTACTGGGGGTCCGAGACCGGCGAGGTCTCCGCGTCGGCCGCGGCCGCCATCTTGCCCACGTTGGCGTGCTTGAGGATGCTGAGCCCTTCGCCGATCGACGCCATCATGCCGTACTCGATGCCGTTGTGGACCATCTTGACGAAGTGTCCCGCGCCGTTGGGACCGCATCTCAGGTACCCCTGGGCCGCCGTGTCGCCCTCGGGACGACCGGGCGTGGGCTCCAGGCCGTCGTCGCCTGGGGCGATCGTCTTAAAGATCGGATCGAGGTGCGTGACGATGTCCTCTTCGCCGCCGATCATCAGGCTGAAGCCGCGCTCAAGACCCCACACGCCGCCGCTCGTGCCGCAGTCCACGTAGTGCAGCCCCTTTGTCGCGAGGACCTTGGCGCGCTCGATGTCGTCTTGGTAGTAGGAGTTGCCCCCATCGATCACGATGTCGCCGGGCGAGAGCAGTTCAGCCACCTGATCGAGAATCTCGCCCGTGATGGCCGCGGGCAGCATCAACCAGATGGCCCGCGGGGCGCTCAGCTTCTCGACAAAGTCGGCCAGCGAGGACGAGCCCGTTACGTTCTGTCCCTCGAGGGCCGTGACGGCGCTCGCGTTCACGTCGTAGACCACGCACTCGTGTCCGTCACGCACCAGGCGACGCACGATGTTGGCCCCCATCCGGCCGAGACCCACCATGCCTAATTGCATGGGATTGGACGTTGTCATCAGTGCCCCTTCTGTCGGTGGCTTCGATAGTACGAAATGAGCGAGTTGGTCGAGGAATCGTGGGTCAAGGGATCGTCACTCGCCAACTCGGGGATGATGGCGACGGCGAGCTGCTTGCCCAACTCGACGCCCCACTGATCAAAAGAGTCGATGCTCCAGATGGTTCCTTGGACGAAGACGGAGTGTTCGTAGAGCGCGATGAGGGAGCCCAAGATCCGAGGGGTGAGCTTTGAGGCCAGGATCACGTTGGACGGTCGGTTGCCCTCCATGACCCGATGGGGGATCACGGCCTCGTCCGCGCCCTCGGCTCGCAGCTCCTCGGCCGTCTTGCCAAAGGCCAGCGCCTGGGCCTGGGCAAAGATATTGGACATCAAGATGTCGTGGTGGTCGCCGAGCGGATTGAGACTCTGAGTGAAACCGATGAAATCAACCGGCACGATAGTGGTGCCCTGGTGGATCAGTTGATAGAAGCTGTGTTGACCATTGGTGCCCGGCTCTCCCCAGTAGATCGGACCGGTCTCGTAGGTGACGTGGGTGCCATCTTGGGTCACGTGCTTGCCGTTGGACTCCATCGTGAGTTGCTGCAGGTACGCCGGTAGACGGTGCAGGTACTGGTCGTAGGGCATCACTCCGACCGTGGGAAACCCAAGGAAGTCTCGGTTCCACACGGCGATGAGTCCGAGGAGCATCGGAAGGTTCTTTCCGATGGGCGCGTGCAAGAAGTGTTGATCGATCGCGTGCGAGCCCGCCAAGAGCTCGGTGAAGTTCTCGGGCCCGAGGGCGATCATGGTCGAGAGCCCAATCGCACTCTCCATGGAGTAACGCCCGCCCACCCAGTTCCAGAACTCGAACATGTTGGCGGTGTCGATGCCAAAGGCACTGACCCGCTCGGCGTTGGTGGAGACCGCCACGAAGTGCTTAGCGACAGCCGAGTCATCCCCGAGACGCTCAACGAGCCACGCCCGGGCCGAGGTGGCGTTGGTCAGAGTCTCTAAGGTGCCAAAGGTCTTCGAGGAGACGATGAAGAGGGTCTCTTCGGCGTCCAGGTCGCTGACGGCCTCGACGAAGTCCGTGGCGTCCACATTGGAGACAAAGCGAAAGGTGAGGTCGCGTCGCGAGTAGTGTCGCAGCGCTTCGTACGCCATCACCGGCCCGAGGTCCGAGCCGCCGATGCCGATATTGATGACGTTTCTGATCGCCTTGCCGGTGTGTCCGCGCCACTCACCACTGCGGACGTTGTTGGCAAAGTCCGTCATGCGATCTAAGACGCCGTGAACCTCGGCGACGATGTCAGTGCCATCCACCACCAGCGTGGCGTCGCGCGGCAGGCGAAGCGCCGTGTGCAAGACCGCGCGGTTCTCCGAGACGTTGATGTGGGCACCGGCGAACATCGCGTCGCGACGCTCTTCCACATT
The DNA here is from genome assembly GCA_049511155.1 of Acidimicrobiales bacterium. GTDB lineage: Bacteria > Actinomycetota > Acidimicrobiia > Acidimicrobiales > RAAP-2 > RAAP-2. The sequence goes on along the minus strand of JBEKYI010000052.1, from coordinate 5,874 downwards.
CGACTCACGGGCTAAGCGCGCGAGGAGCGAGAGCGTCTCGTCGGTCAGACGGTTCTTGGAGTAGTCGAGGTACAGGCCTTCCGCCGTGGCGACCAGGCGCTCGCCACGATTCGCGTCGGCGTGAAAGAAGTCCCGGAGGTGAAGGGGCCGAATGTCGTCCGCGTGAGAGGTGAGCGCGTTCCAGGCGGGGCGCTCGCGTAGGGGTGGGGTCGTCGGCGTGTCCTGCACTTCCACTCAACTTATCGTCTCAAAGAGACGCCGAGCGCGGACGATCAGGTCTCGCGGACGCTCGGTGACGTGAGTGAACGAGTGAGTTACGCGGCGAGCGACTCGCGCTCGTCGAGGAACGCCCACCAGGCTTCGCCGACGAGCCGCGCGGACGCGTTGACGTCGTCGAGATCGGGGTCCAGCGAGCCCAGGGCATCGAACGTCCAGTCGGCGTGCTCGCCTTCGATGGAACTGTGCTCGCGCCAAAAGGCGAGCGCCTCGTCCGGAGCGCCATAGTGCGTTGCGAGTCCCGTACCCTTGGAGTCCGCGATGGCCGCTCCCTGGCTCTCGTACGCCAAGAGCCCGGCCAGAGCCGAGACGACGCCTCGGCGGGCGACCTCGTCGTACGCGGCCAGCAGATCGCTCATGGCGGGCGAAGCCGGGACGTCCGTCGCACCGACGAACACACCGAAGTCGTCGAAGAGCTCGAGGTGACTGGGTGCAGAGACTTCGTCGCGCAGATTGGCGAGAACGAGGTCGCGCGCGGCACCGGGTTCGAGCTCATCACTGAGCTGACGCAGGAACGACGGCATCATCGCCTCGAAGTGCCGGTACTGCTCGGCGTAGGAGGTGAGTTCCTCGCGCGAGAGCTCTCCGGCTTCCCAACGACGGTAGAAGGGGTGGTCGAGCAACTGGCGATCGCTCAGAACCTCAAACATGCTCTGCTGAAGGGCGGTGGTCATGCGGCGAATGTAGCACGCGAGGTAGCGCGAAACTCGGGCGCTGACCGTAGTGGCGCGTCGTTCGCGTCGCCGAAGGGACCAAAAGCCAATCCCTGTAAACTGGCACGTGGCCTCTTCTAATCCTCCTCGTCGCACGCCTCGTGCGCGACCAGTAGCAACGGGCCGCACATCGAGTTCTGGCGCGAAGGGCGCTGACCGCGCGCCGAGAAGTACGTCGCGCGACTCACGAACCGGCTCGCCGCGCGAGGATCGGCCCGCCACGCGCAGGGGTCCTTCGGCGTCTAGGGAGAGGTCGCCTCGACGTGACGACTCACCCCCCGCTCGGGCGTACCGCGACTCGCGCTCTTCCTCGTCAACGCGTCGAGCCCGTGAAGACGCCGAGAGAGATTCCCGCGGTACGCGTTCGCGTCGGGCGCGCGACGGTGACGAGCGTGATGCGCGCTCTTCCTCGTCGACGCGTCGGCCGCGCGGGGGAGACGGACGAGACGACCGCAGTGCCCGTCCGCGCCGTTCCGAGGGAGACGATCGAGATAGACGGGCAACTACGTGGCCTCGCCGTCCCCGTGAGGAGAGCGAGCGTGATTCACGTGGTGCCCGTCCACGCCGACCCGGCGCGCCGGTAGGTCGGGGAGCCCCGCGCTCGTCGTCGCGGGGTCCGGCAAGAGCGTCGCGCGAACGAGAGCCAGCGCCTCTCACGCCCGAGCAACTCCAACGACAGCACGCGGGCGAGCACGCCAAGTCCAAGGGCTGGGGGAGTGTCGCTCGCAAGGGTGCGGTCAATATCGAGAGCACCGGTCAAGAGATGACCGCCAAGGTTCGCCCGAAGGCTCCAGAGCCTCAGTCGTCCTGGGAGCGCGTCGAGCGGCCCGCCAAGGTGGCGGCCCCCACCAAGACCAGTACCCGAGCCCCGTACTCCCTCCCGGGCGACGTGGCTGCTGACGTGCGAAAGGCGTTCATCGGGACCGCGTACATGCGCGAGAAGATGGTGCATCAGCTGACGCGAGCGGCCGAAGCCTACGACCGCAAACGCTACGACGAGGCGCTGCGACTCGGTCGGATCGTCGCGGACGCGACACCGGGGGTCGCACCGGTACGTGAACTTACTGGGCTGGCTGCCTATCGCGCCGAGCGCTGGGCCATGGCCAAGATCCATCTTCGCTCTCACTTCACGATTACCCAGGACCCCGAGCACCTCCCGCTGGTCATGGACGCCGACCGGGCCCTGCATCGCTATCGTGCCGTGGAAAAGACCTACAAAGAACTGCTTGAGCACGAACCTTCCACTGATGTGTTGGCCGAGGGGCGCATTGTGATGGCGGCCACCTGGGCTGATCAGCGCCGTTACGACGAGGCGATCGAGCTTCTCACGAAGGCTGGGGCCACGAAGATGTTGCGCAATCCCTCCTATCGCCACGTGCGTCTTTGGTACACGCTGGCTGACGTCTATGACCGCGCGGGCGATACGACGGCGGCCCGAGAGCTGTTCTCACGGGTGGTGCTCGCCGAGCCCGACGCCTACGACGCCCGCGAGCGCTTGAGCGAACTCGGCGCTCTCACGGTGAGGAAGAACCGCAAGCGACGTGTGGCGCCGACGTCGAAGAAGAAGGTCGACTAGTCATACGATCGCGCGGTACTGCCGGCCAAGGGCCCAAAGCACACCCGTTAAGATTCGCGAATGGACATAGCCGCTCTCTTGGGCAACGACGCCTCGTTACTACTCGATCACCAGGCCACCGCGTTTCCCAAGGACCTGCTGATCCCACCGGGACCGACCTTCCTCGACGACGTTTTTACCTACAGCGATCGCACCCCGAGCGTATTGCGCAACCTCGGCACGCTATACGGGCACGGACGACTTGGAGGGACCGGGTACCTGTCTATCCTGCCCGTCGACCAGGGCATCGAACACTCCGCGGCGGCCAGTTTCACACCCAACCCCGAGTACTTCGACCCCGCGCGTCTCTGCGACCTCGCTATTGCGGGGGACTGCAACGCGATCGCCACCACCTTAGGCAACCTCGGGATCGTCAGTCGTCGCTATATCCACAAGATCCCCTTCATCGTCAAGCTCAATCACAACGACCTCTTGCGCTATCCCACGACCTACGACCAACAGTTCTTTGCCTCGGTGCGCCAGGCCTTCGACCTCGGCGCGGTGGGTGTGGGTGCAACCATCTACTTCGGCTCCGAGGGATCGGTCCATCAGATCGAAGAAGTCCGGGTCGCCTTCGAAGAGGCGCATCGCTTGGGACTCTTCACGGTGCTGTGGTGCTATCTGCGTAATGAAGCGTTCATCAAGGACGGCGTGGACTACGAGGTCAGCGCCGATCTCACGGGCCAGGGCAACCACCTCGGCGTGACGATTGAGGCCGACATCATCAAGCAGAAGCAGCCGGTCAACAACGGGGGCTACAACGCGGTCAAGTTCGCCAAGACCGACCCGCGCGTCTACTCCGAACTGACGACCGACAACCCCATCGATCTCACGCGCTGGCAGGTCGTCAACTGTTACGCGGGACGCATCGGTCTCATTAACTCCGGTGGTGAGTCCAAGGGCGGCAACGACCTCGCGGCGGCGGTGCGCACCGCCGTCATCAATAAGCGCGCGGGCGGTCAGGGTCTGATTCTGGGTCGTAAAGCGTTTCAGCGACCAATCGAAGAGGGCGCCGAGATCATCCACGCGGTCCAAGACGTATACCTCGATCAGTCGATCGCCGTCGCTTAGCAATACGCTTCCTTCGTGAGCGACGACGACGCGGGATGGTGGACGTGGCCGAACGCGATCACCTTGGTGCGCCTGCTCGCGTTACCCGTCTTTCTGTGGCTGCTCTTCGGCACCGGTCATCGCGCGATCGCCGCCTGGCTCCTCGGGGCACTCGGGGCGACTGACTGGATTGACGGCTACGTCGCTCGGCGCTGGCATCAGGTCTCCAACGTGGGCAAGGTCTTCGATCCCACCGCCGATCGCATTCTGGTGATCGCAGGGCTCATCGCGGTCGCTGCCGCCGGAGGCGTGCCGTGGTGGTTTGCCCTGTTGTCGCTCTCGCGCGAAGTGATCGTCTCGGTCCTCACCCTCGTGCTGGCCGCGTTGGGGGCTGCGCGCATCAATGTCCTGTGGTGGGGAAAGGTCTCGACGTTCGCCCTGATGTTCACATTTCCTTTGTTTCTCTTGACATCAAACGCCCGTCACGCGCCCTTGTCGACGTGGCAGCACGACGCCCGAATCGCCTGTTGGATCATCGGGGCCTGCGGTCTGACGCTGTCGTGGATCGTGCTCTTTGGCTATATTCGACCGGCGCTCACCGCCTTGCGCGTGGGGCGGGCCAGTCGCCGGATTGTGTAAGTTGACTCGCATGCAGATACCCAGCGATCTTCGTTACTCCAGTGATCATGAGTGGGCCCGCGCCGACGCACTGGTGGTGCGCGTGGGTATCACCGACTACGCCCAAGATGCTCTGGGCGACGTCGTGTTCGTCGATCTGCCCAAACTCAACGCGGAAGTCAGTGTGGGCGGTGTGCTGGGCGAAGTTGAGTCGACAAAATCGGTATCGGAGGTCTACGCGCCAGTGAGTGGCACCGTCACTGCAGTCAACGACGCACTCACGAACTCGCCGGAACTCGTGAACTCTGATCCCTACGGCGAGGGGTGGCTGTGCGAGATCACTACGACCTCGAGTGGTGACTACGACGCACTCCTCGACGCCGCGGCCTATGGGAGCCTGACCAACAACTAACCCCGGCGGCTTTTTTCAAACTTCACTAGTGTGAGGTCCGTGAACTGCCGACGCTGTGGAGAGATTCTCAACGCCAACGCGAACTTCTGTTGGTCGTGCGGAGCTCCCCAGCACGAGTCATCCTCACCCGAAACGATCGCCGTACCGGTCGTGAGCTCCCCTGACGCCATGCATCCCGATGCGAATCGGGGGCCGCAGGGTGAACACCGTGACGAATTGGTGATTGCCGCGGGACCGCAAGCGGGCACGCGCATCGAATTGGACGGCGACGTGACCACGGTGGGACGTCACGAAGCGAGCGATCTGTTGTTGGACGATGTCTCGGTCTCGCGTCACCACGCGGTATTTACGCGCACCGCGAGCGGACGCATCACGTTGCGCGATCTCAACTCGCTTAATGGCACGTACGTGAATGGAAAACGAGTTGAAGAGACGACCCTGCACTCAGCCGACGAGGTGCAGATTGGAAAATTCAAGTTGGTGTTTTGGGAGGCCACACGATGAAAGCGACGCCAGGGGTGATGCGCATCGGGGAAGTACACGCCGAACTTCGAAAGATGTTTCCTACCGTGGAGTTGTCGAAGATTCGCTACTACGAAGATAAAGGGTTAGTCCAGCCCAGTCGTAGTCGCAAGGGGTATCGGCTCTACTCCGAGCGGGACGTCGAGTGTTTGCGCGAGGCGATACGACTGGCCCAGGAAGAGTTCGTGCCGCTGCGTGTGGTGCGCCTGCGGCTCATCGAACAAGGCCTCCTTGATCCGCCGAGCCCGACGTCCGCCGCACGTCACGCCGCACGCGAGGCCGCGGTGGGAGTCATCAGCGTGCCAGCGCCTCAGCCCATCGCGTCCCGTCCGAACTTGACGGTGGTCGACTCATCGACGAGCGATGACGACCCACCGGCTCCAGTCAAGGAGTATTTCTCGGGCGCCGAGTTGCTCGCGACGACCGGGCTGTCGCCCGAGGAGTTCAATCACCTGCACGCTCTCGGACTGGTGTCGGCCGTCTCGCGCGACGGCGAAACCGTCTTTAGCGCGCTGGACGTGCGCGTGGCTGCTCACTCGCGAGCTTTGTTGAGCCGCGGCGTAGATGCCCGTCTCCTCGGTTCGCTAAGGCGGGTGGCCGAACGCGAGGTCGGGGTCGTTGATGACCTGACCGTTCCACTGCGGCAAGGATCCACTGAGTACTCGCCG
>JBEKYI010000051.1:0-12169 GCA_049511155.1 Acidimicrobiales bacterium | reverse complement strand
TAGGTCGGACCCGACGCCGGCGTTACGGAAGTTCGCGCGCACGTAGACGCTCTGCACGATGCCGGCCCGACGTACAAACTCCTCCGGCGCGGGCACACGGTCGGTGACACAGAGCCACGCGCAGCCGACGTTCACCCCATCGCGCGCGGCGAGAAATCCCCGATGCGTCGCGCGATGCTCGGTCATCCAGTCGATCATCTGGCGCTCGAATGTCTTCTCATCGAGTCCGTGCTCGCCCCTCTCAGTTACGCGCCACTCGAATCGCAGCGCCGCGAGGTCCTTCAGATCGGCATCACCCGCGCGCCAACAGACGGTCTCCTCACTGTCGTAACCCACGGCGAACCTCCCAGACGGCTAAGCGACACCACCCTAGTAACGAACCCACGTATGTCAAATTAATTTGACATATTCACGGTGTCAATCTAGACTGACACCGTGAATGATGATGAATCCTTGCGCGACGCTGTTTCCGACGATCCCGCACTTGGGTTGCGAGCGTCCCAGGCGCTGCGACGACTCGCCGAACGCGTCGAGGCCACGCACGTAAAGGCAGCACGCCAGCGGGGGTGGTCCTGGCAGCAGATCGGCGACGCCCTGGGCGTCACGCGTCAGTCCGTGCACGCCAAATACTCCAAGGAGCGACCATGAGCCCCACCACGACTGACTACCACCCCTGGAGTACGTTCCTCGCCGCGCGCGCCGAAGCCGACCGCATCGGCGCCCATCAGATCGGAACTGACCTCTTGCTGATCGGGCTGTTGCGCGAGCCCGACGTGGCCGAGGTCGTCGGGGTCACGCCCGAACAGGCTCGTCAGTCTCTCGACGCACTCGACCGAGAGGCTCTCATCGCGTTTGGATACCGCGACACGCCGGCACCCGCCGAGTTTGTGGAGCGGCCGATCCCCGTGCGGCCGTCCATCAGGGTGGTGGTCAGCAATCGGTTGAAGATGTCACCGAACGCTAAGCGCGCCCTCGAGGAGACGAGACACGGGCCGCGCCGCCGCCCGGTCTACACCCCCTTGCAAGCAGTGGCCGCACTGCTCGAGCACGATGATCCCGACCCCGCGGCCATATTGCTGCGCTCGCTGGGAGTTGATCGCGTTCTACTTCGTTCGCGACTCGAGGAACGCACCGCGTAACGCTCGATTACTCCTACACTCCTCGTGATGGCACCTATCACCTCGCCGTTCACTCGCACATCCACCGCCCTGGAGGTGCTGGACGGCGTGGACCTTTCGGGCAAACGGGCGATCGTGACCGGTGGCGCGTCGGGCATCGGCGCGGAGACCGCACGCGCACTCGCTCACGCCGGGGCTGAGGTCACGATCACCGCGCGTGACGTCGAAGCAGGTGGTCTTGTCGCGCGCGACATTGTCTTGTCGTCGGGCAACCAAAACGTGCAGGTCGCCCAACTGGACCTGACCGAAGAGATTTCACTACGAAACTTTGCCGCGGCGTGGCTCGGCCCGCTCGACATCCTCGTGAACAACGCGGGGATCATGGCGGTTCCCGAACTCGAACTCTCCTTCGACGGGCACGAGATCCAGTTCGCCACCAACCACCTCGGACACTTCGCGCTCACCGTCGCCCTGCACCAGGCCCTAGCGGTGGCAGAGAACGGTGCGCGTGTCGTCTCGGTGAGCTCGAGCGCGCACCGCCTCTCGGACGTGGACTTCGCTGACATCGACTTCGAGAATCGCGAGTATGACCCCTGGCTCGCGTACGGGCAGTCCAAGACCGCCAACGTCCTGCACGCCGTCGAGATCACTCGACGCTGGGGTCACGAGGGCATTCTGGCCAACGCACTCAACCCCGGCGCTATCCCAACCCGCCTACAGCGCTACACCGGGGGCCTGTCGACACCCGAAGAGTTGCGCAAAACGGTAGAGCAAGGTGCCGCGACTTCGGCTTTCCTTGCGGGCTCTCCCCTCGTGGACGGAGTGGGCGGACGCTACTTCGAGGACTGTCAAGAAGCCAGCGTTACCGCCGGGCGCGATCCTTTGAGCGGTGGCGTTAGCGCCTACGCGCTTGATTCCAACAACGCTGAGAAACTCTGGGACCTATCGCTCTCGATGCTCGACAACACCTAGAGCGCAAGCGCGTTAGCCAGATCTTCGACGAGGTCGTCGAGGTCCTCGAGGCCCACACTGATGCGCACCAGGTTGTCCGGAGGCTCGAGCGTCGAACCTGCTGTCGAGAGGTGAGTCATGACCGAGGGCAGCTCGATCAGGCTCTCCACGCCACCCAGCGACTCAGCGAGCGTGAAGACGCTGGTGGACTCACAGACCTTGCGCGCAACGTCGCTGCCACCGCGCACCGTAAAGCTGATCATGCCGCCGAAGTCGCGCATCTGGGTGCGCGCCACTTCGTGCCCCGGGTGTCCGGCGAGGCCCGGGTAGTAGACGTCTTCGACCGAGTCGTGGTTCACCAGGAAGTCAACGATGGCCCGGGCATTCTCGCAGTGCCGATCCATCCTCACGCCGAGCGTCTTGACCCCGCGAAGCAGTAGATAGCACGAAGCCGCCGATTACGTCGGAGTGACCGCCGATGTACTTGGTGGTCGAGTGCACGACGACGTCGGCACCTAGGTTGAGCGGTCGCTGCAGGTAGGGAGTAGCAAAGGTGTTGTCGACCACCAGCAGCGCCTGGTGAGAGTGCGCGTGATCAGCCAGCGCCTCGATCGAGACGACGTTCAACATCGGATTGCTGGGGGTCTCGACCCAGACCATCTTGGTCGTGGGAGTAAACGCCGACTCCAGGGCGTCGCCGTCGCTCAGATCGACGGTGGACACCCGGATCCCCCAGGCTCCAAAAACCCGCGTGAGCAGGCGATACGTTCCGCCGTAGGCGTCGATGCCCATGATCACGTGGTCGCCGGGCGCCAATGTGCGCAACAAGGCGTCTTCGCCGGCGAGACCCGAGGCGAAGGCCACGCCGAACTGGGCGTCCTCGAGGTTCGCGAGACAAGTTTCGAGGGCCGCACGAGTCGGATTATCGCCGCGGGCGTAGTCGGAGAAGCGAATCACGCCCACCCCGTCCTGGGCGTAGGTCGAGGTGAGGTAGACGGGCGGATTCACCGCGCCCGTGGAAGGATCCGGTTCGGACCCCACGTGAATGGCACGCGTGTTAAAGCCCTTCATGACGATCTCCTCCGCTCGAGGTAACTGAGCAAGTCACTGCGCGTAAGCACGCCGACTGGGTGTCCGCCGTCAAGCACCAACACTCCCGCGGTGGTGGCGAGGCGACTGGTTAGTTCTTTCACGCTCATCCCTACGCCCACCATGGGCAGGGTGGGGTCGGCAATGTCTTTTACGCGTAGATCCAGCACCGACTCATCGCGCGTGGTCGCCTCGAGGAGTCCGAGCTCACTGAGCGAACCCGACACCTCCTTGGCGGCGAGTGGTAGTTCGTCGGTGACCGTGACAAGGAGCTGTGACACATCCTTCTCGCGCATCAACGCGATCGCGTCGCGTACCAGGGTCTCCTCGGTGACGAGCACGAGGTCGGCGAGCGAACTCTCCTGGCGCTCGATCTTGTCGGCCAGCACGTCTCCCACGTCCATCTCGTCGTGCGGTCGCAAGAACCCGAAGTCCGTCATCCAGGTGTCGTTGAAGACCTTGGAGAGATATCCCCGACCCGAGTCGGGGATGAGCACGACCACGACCGACTCGTCGCCCAGACTCCGAGCCACGCGCAGCGCCGCCGCGACCGCGGTTCCGCCCGAACCGCCGATCAACAGTCCCTCGCGCTGGGTCATCTCTCGGGCCATCGCAAAGGCGTCGGCGTCACTCACCGCGATGACCTCATCAACGAGCGCGGGGTCGTAGTTCTCGGGCCAGAAGTCCTCGCCCACCCCCTCGGTCAAATAGGGCCGACCGGCCCCGCCGGAGTAGACCGAGCCTTGGGGGTCGGCGGCGATCACGCGGATCGCCGGGTTCTGCTCCTTGAGGTAGCGCGCGACACCCGTGAGCGTCCCTCCGGTGCCGGCACCAGCAACGAAGTGGGTCACGTGTCCTTTGGTCTGCTCCCAGATCTCGGGCCCCGTCGTCTCGTAGTGCGCGAGCGGGTTGTTCGGATTGGAGTACTGGTCGGGGCGAAACGAGTTCGGAGTCTCCTTGGTGAGGCGCTCGGCCGTCGAGTAGTACGACTCGGGATCCTCGGGCGCGACCGCCGTGGGGCACACGACGACCTCGGCGCCGTAGGCGCGCAGGACGTCAATCTTCTCGGGCGCCATCTTGTCGCTCATGACGAAGATGCACTTGTACCCGCGCTGGGCCGCGACGATGGCGAGGCCCACGCCGGTGTTGCCGCTCGTGGGTTCGATGATCGTGTAGCCGGGCTGGAGCAGTCCGTCGCGCTCAGCCGCGAGGATCATCGACAGCGCCGGGCGATCCTTCGAACTCCCACCCGGATTCGTGGTCTCCATTTTGGCCAAGACGTCACATCCGATGTCACGGGCCAAGATGCCGAGGCGAACCATGGGGGTGTGGCCAATCAACTCGAGCGGGCTGGCGGCGACGTCCATGTCGGGGTAGCGCATCAGATGTCGTTTCTACTAGGGCCGACCAGAGTCTCGTGGACACTCGGGCGAGACACCCCCACTTTACGGCAGGCCCGTCGGGCGGGTCCCATAGAGAAACGTCGGGTTCGCTCTACCATGGCGCAGTGCGTGACGCCTGGCCGAACGGACCCTTGCGAACTCCCCCTTCGCAGCACCGGCGCATGAGGGAACAGAAATATACGTCAGGGCGAGGTCCGGTTCGAGCCAGATTCGCGAGACTGGAACGATGCCAACGCCCACGGTGACCCTGCGCCAAGCCGATGAGGCCATCGTGCGTGCCGTCGTCGACGGCGACCGACCCACGTCGGGTTGGGCCGACGACTTTCCCAGCGAGGGCGACCTCGCGGGCCTGCAGATGTCGCGCTTCGACGCCAACTCTCACGAACCATGGTCCGCGTCGTGGCTGATCGTTGTGGACCAGGTCATCGCCGGAACGATTGGATTCAAGGGGGCTCCCTCAACCGACAACACAGCCGAAATTGGATATGGCGTCGTGCGCAGTCAGTGGGGCCGAGGCGTCGCCAGTTCGGCGGTGGCCCAACTGCTCGACATTGTCGCCGGTCGTTCCCTGGATCTCTACGCCGAGACCACGGTCCAGAACCTGGCGAGTCAGGCGGTGCTACGAAAGTCGGGCTTCGAGACGGTGGGCACACGTCACGACGCGCACGACGGCGAACTCTTGGTGTGGCGACGACACGTCGACTAACGCCGAGCGAGAACCTCGCCATTCACCGCGAGAAAGACGCCGTCGGGATCCGCGCTCCAGCGCAGGAACGCCTCGGCGATCGCGTCGAGTTCGTCAAGGTCACTCAATCCGTACTCGATGCACTGCGCGGCGAAGTCGCTCTCGCGAACCCTGTCCGCCCAGAGGCCACCCCACCACGCGCGCTCCTCATCACTCTGAAACGTCCAGTTCGACGACGTCTCGACAATCGATTGGAAGCCCGCCGCCCCAGCCCACGCCTTTAGCCGTCGACCGGCGTCCGCCTGGGCGCCGTTACGAGTTGTGAGCTCGTGGTAGAGCACCATCCACCGATCCAGTACCTCATCCGTGGGATACCAGACAAAGGCCCCGTAGTCACCGTCGCGTACCGCGAGCAGTCCGCCCGTCTTGAGAACACGGCGCATCTCTTCTAACGCAGCCACCGGACGGCCCACGTGCTGGAGAAGTTGGTGCGCGAAGACGACGTCGAAGTGTTCGTCGGGAAAATCGAGGTGATACACGTCGCCGACCTGAAAGGTCAGATTCGCCGCCTTGCCGGACTGTTCGGCGTTAGCGATGTCGATCACGGACTGCTCGATGTCGATGCCCACGATCGAGCCGTGATCGACCTTGCGCGCGAGGCCCGCCGTTATGTTGCCCGGGCCACATCCCACGTCCAGCACACTCATCGTGCGGCGTAAATGGGGCAGGAGAAAAGCGGCGGAGTTCTCAGCGGTTCGCCAGCGGTGGCTGCGAAGGACGGACTCGTGATGGCCGTGCGAGTAACGATCCGTGGACATCGTAAGACACTACCGAAGGGGCCTGCGTTTTCCGAGCACCGAAAAGGCCGGCATTTACGCCTTTTCGCTCACAATCAGTCGAAGGGAGCCCACATAGAACGGCCGGGTCCGAAGATCGCCGTATCGCCGATCCCATTCGCCCGCGGCGAGGTCCGCCCTCAATCGAACGATCGACTTCGCCTGCACCTCGGCGTCGACGAAGCCCCAGGCGGACTGCGATCGGCGAACGTCATCTACCAGGAAGGCCTCCGGACGCGCATAGAACGCCTCAGTAAATCCGTCGGTGCAGTCGCGGGGAATGGACACATCAACGACCGAGACGCGTTCACCTAGCACCTCACCGATGTGAGCAATGGTGGGATAGCGCGCTCGCTCGGCCGCGATCAACTCGGGAGCGTAGCGAGCGAGCCAGAAGCTATCAAGCGCATCGGGGTCGAAGGTCAAGACCACCACACGATCACGGGCCACTCGTCGCAGTTCGCGCAGACCCGCATCCTGGTCGAGCCACTGATGCACCGTCACCGACGCCATCGCCGCGTCGAAGGAGTTGTCGTCGAAGGGTAGATGCTCGGCCACCGCGTCGACAGCTGGCCGATCGGCGCGACGCTGGGAGCGCATCGTTGCCGAGGGCTCCACAGCCGTCACCTCTAGATCCTCGGGCTCATAGGATCCGGCTCCCGCACCCACATTCACCACTGATGTCGCGCTACCGAGCGCCCGTCGCACCAGCGCGGCAATTACTGGATCGGGTCGCCGGTACCGCGCATAGTCCAAACCCGAGTGCTCGTAGTCAAAGTCTCCGGCCCGAGTCATGGACCGCCAAAAAGTTCCAACCGGTTCTTGCCCGCGTTCTTCGCCGCGTACATGGCCCGGTCGGCGTTCTCCAACAGCGTCGCCGCTCGTTCGGCGTTGGTGCCGGTCGCGTCAGCGCTGGATACGGCTACCCCGACACTCACGGTCACGTCGTGGCTCGCGCCGTTCACGACAAAGGGACGAGAGAACGCACGAAGGATCCGATTGGCCACTTCGACGCTGAGAGCGGCGCCCGTCGCGAGGTTGGTACGGGCCTGGCGGTTCCAGGGTTCGACGAGCAAAACGAACTCGTCCCCGCCGATGCGCGCCACCGTGTCCCCTTCGCGCACGGCGCTCAATAGCCGTTGGCCGGATTCAATGAGAATTGCGTCGCCCGCCGCATGGCCCGCCGAGTCGTTTGCCTCTTTGAAGCCATCGAGGTCACAGTAGAGGACGCCGATATCTCGCCGCTCCCTCAGAGAGCGACTGATGGCCGCCTCCAGGCGATCCATGAGCAGCGAGCGATTGGGCAGGCCCGTGAGCGGATCGTGCAAGGCTCCGTGCAACAAGACTTCTTCGGCCTTCACGAGGTCGTCGATCACGCGAACGACCCCCAAGACTTCGACAACGTCGCCCAATTCATCGCGGCGAAAGGGAACGACGAGGCGATTCACCCACACCCAGGATCCATTCGCCCGGCGCAATCGACAACGCATCTGAAGAAACTCGCCGTCCCTCATTCTCGTGGACTCCTCGATCATGGCGTTTAGCGCCTCGCGATCCTCCGGGTGCACCAGCGGCCGCGTGGGGTCCGACACCAGGCTCGAGAACTCATTACTCTCCCAGCCGAGTCCGTTGTCCTGTGATCCGTAGACCAACGCCCCGGTGCGAACGTTGGTGATGAACGTGAAGTCGGGCGACGCCGCCAGGATCGCTTCGAGGAACCGATTGGCTTCTTCCAGCGCCTCTTCGGCGAGAACTCGTTCGGTGACGTCGGCCACTGCTCCCGTCAATCGGATCAGCCGACCGTCGTGAAAGACACCTTGGGCGCGAGAGTCAAACCAGCGAATCGCTCCGTCACTGGCCCGGTAGATGCGATAGCGGAACTGATGCACGGCGTCATCCAGGCCACAGGCGGCCATTGTTTCATCCACCAACGCGCGGTCATCCTCATGAACACGCGAGGCGGCCTGTTCGTAGCCGCCTACGAGTCGCACTGGATCGAGCCCGTGGAGCGCAAACAACCCGTCGGACCACGAGATGACTCCACTGGTGATGTCCCAATCCCACGAGCCGGAGTGTCCCACGAGCTCGGCGTCTCGGAATCGACGGCGCTCTTCAACCACCGCCGACTGGACCATGGGTACCGGAACGGAGAGGGTTCCGGGCTCGTCACCTACGCCCATCGAACGTTCCTCTCTTCCTCAGGTCGATCAACAGTCATGGCTCCAAGGCTGCAGGCGCAGCATCGCGACGAGGATGTTGTCTTCGTCGACGTTGGCCGCCAAGCTACGCGCGCTCTCGACGTGCGTGCGTGGAGGTGGCGCGCCGACTGATGCCGAATTGGTGTCCGACAGATCATCTTCTAGCGCACGCGTGTACGCCGACGACACGACGCCGTGATAGCAGCCAATCGACGACCTCGATCCCTTGACGTTCTCGAGCACGTAGTGATATACGCCGTGAGGGTATCCCGGCACGGGAGAAAAGATGCCGTTACAGCGATCCAAGGCGGAGACGGGAACGACTGATCCATTCATCGCGACGTTGTCGTAGATGCCGTACCCGTCAAAGGCGAAGCCCAAAATCACCGGACGTTTTGCGGCGGCGTTCACCTCCTGAACGGCGGGGGTCGTTGCACCGGCTGACGAGGTCACCGACGTCACCTGTTGGGTGGAGCCCATGGTCGCGTACGCCACGAGGCACGCGGGAAGTCCGTGGTAGTGATATTGGCCGCCCGGGCCAGGGTGCCCGTCGCAGTCATCGAGAAACGAGGCGGTGACGTCGCCGACGCTGGCCACGAAGTTATCCGAAGTGGCCACGGTGGAGTGATTTGCCTCGTAGGGGTTGTACAGCGCCGCGCCGTCCAGCAAGAAGCCGATCGGACCCTGATTCGTCACCGTCGTCGAGGAGGAATACTTGGGCGTGAGTGGCAACGTGTAGCTGTAGTTCTGATCCGTGAGCACGGACGCCGCAGTGTGGATCGTCGCTCCCTGGGCGCTCACGTCGAGGGGGTTCGACGGCACGGCGTAGTTGGTCGCCACAAAATTCGAAGCGGGCACGCCATCCGACTTGAACGTCCAGAAACCGTTGCCGTACGACACGGCGACATTTGTCGTCCAGTGGACCAGTTTGACAGCGGTCCGCTCGCTCTGTGGCGTCGATCGAACGTAGGGGCGCGTGGCCGCACCGGCCGGAATGACGAGTCCTATTGCGAGGGTAACTCCACTGCACAGAATCCACGACACGCGCCGCCTCTTGCTCACCGCTCCTCTTTCGTTCGCCTCACGGTACTACGACAGTCGGCAAATTCGGACCAACGGACGAGCCGTCGTGCCCCGTATTTAGGGCGGACGGCCGAGAGCGATCTGAAAGACTGACGGCATGGATGACGAACGCTGGACGGAAGTAGACGACTACATCGAAGAGGTTTTCTCCCTGGACGACCTGGCGCTCTCGAGCGCTCAGGTCGACAGTGACGCCGCGGGCTTACCCCACATCGCGGTGTCCGCCACTCAGGGAAAGATGCTCGAGCTGCTCGCGACGATGAGCGGCGCTCGACGAATACTGGAAGTCGGCACACTGGGCGGATACAGCGCGATCTCCCTGGCGCGCGCCCTGCCGAGCGACGGACGACTCGTCACGCTCGAACTCGAAGACAAGCACGCTCGCGTCGCCCGAGCGAACCTCGAACGGGCGGGACTGGGCGAACTCGTCGAGGTCCGGGTCGGTCCCGCCGCAGATTCACTCCGTGACCTCGCCGCCGCTCACGAAGAGCCCTTCGATTTCATCTTCATCGACGCCAACAAGAACCAGTACCCGGAGTATCTGGAACTGTCGCTGGATCTGTCCCGACCGGGCACCGTGATTGTGGCCGACAACGTCGTTCGAGACGGTGCAGTGGCGAACGCCGTGAGCACCGACGTGAACGTTCGAGCGGTGCGCGACTTTCTCGATCTCGCGGCCCGTGACCCCCGGGTCAGTGCCACCGTCATCCAGACGGTGGGCACCAAGGGGTACGACGGCTTCGCGTTACTGGTCGTGCGCTGATGACCCCGCCCAATATCGCCCTGACGCTCGAGGAAAAGACGCCCAATGAGCGGCGGGAGTTCCTGGAGTGGACGGTCGGCGAGTACCGCAAAGAACTCCTCGACTCGGGGCTTTCCCTCGACGAGGCCGAAGAAAATATCGCGCGTAACAATGCACTGTTTGAAGACCAGTTCTTCTTGAACGTCTTGCGGGACGGTGAGAAAGTAGGCACGTTGTGGCTGGGCCTGCGAAATGGCGTGGGACCAGACTGGTGGATCTTCGACATCGTGGTCGACGAAACTCATCGCGGTGCCGGTCTCGGTCGAGCGACTCTTCGCGCCGCTGAAGACTTCGTAGTGTCACACGGCGGCAAGCGACTAGGACTAAACGTCTTTGGCCCAAACGAAGTCGCCCGTCACCTCTACGACACCGCGGGGTACGTTGTCTCGACCCAGCAGATGTACAAAGACTTGACCTAGTCCTACGTAACGCTCTCACGTTGATCAGGGTGATCCCTCTGGCGAAGCGCCATCGTGAGGTAAAAGGCGCCGGTGATCCACAGCGCACCCACCACGGCTTCAATCGTTGCCACCTTGCCTCCGTACTGGAAGAAGACGTAGGAACGAGGGGCGCGGATAAGCGCCTCGGCGACAAAGGCCATGCCAAGTAAGACGACGGGAACGATGGACAGGTTGCGCTTCCACCACGCGCCGAGCCACCCCATGAGGGGGCCGCTAATGACGCCGAGTTCGTAGTAGATCTTTCCCGTGTGCAGCGCCCAGTGAAAGCTCCACGTCCACGTTCCCGAGAGAAAGATGATGCTATTGACGAAATAAAAGCCGGTAAGCGCACAGATGGTCGCCCCGAGCCCGCTCAGCGCACCGAGAATGTAGCGCCGGCTGCTGGTAGCCGCCCCCGCCAAGAAAGCGAGGAGGAACCAGGGGGCGGCGGCCTGGCTAAGAGCCCCGAAGAGTCCGTACCCTTGGCCCTTGATTACGGAGTCCAGGGCGCCCACCACAAAGGCAATCACGCCCACGAGAAGAACTCGCCGTACCTGCTGCGCGCGGGTCATCTCCCAAGGCTAATTACCCCAGGACGACTCTGCCACACGACGCTACGACCTCGCGTTTGCGTTCAACGCGGCACGGACGCCAGTTGACTCGCGATCAAATCACGATCTTCATCGTCAGCTATCGCCTCGACGAGACTCAGCGCAGTCACGATCCACTCGTCACGGGCATCTTCGTTCCCGAACGCGGCGTACGCGCGGGCCAATCCTTCCGCCGTCGAGGCAATGAGCCAGTCCGGAGCGTCAAACTCCTGGGCCGCGCTATTCGCGCGCAGCGCGAAGGCGAGCGCCAGCGAACCCTCCCCAATGTCCGCAGCCGCGCGCGACACCATCCAGTCGCTGACGGTCCACTGCTCGGGACCACCCGCGAAGGACCAGTGATAGCGACTCGTAAACGCCAAGGTCAGCAGTTCGAAGTCGTCGTCCTGGCTTCGATCGTCGCGCTCGAGCAAGTCCCAGCAGCGGTTGTACGTCTCGGCCCCAATTGCTCGGTGATCAATCTCTGACATGGGTTCGACTCCAATCAGATGGGCGGCTCTAACCGTCTACCAAGAAACGATAGACATTGGTCTCGCGCCGCTCGAATCCCATCTTCTGATACAGCGCATTGGCGGCCTCGCGCGATGGTCGACTGGTGAGGTCAATTGTTCGCGCACCGCGCCGTCGCGCCTCGTCAACCGCGGCCTCGGTGAGTCGCTCTCCGATTCCCTCGCCACGCGCGTCGGCGTCGACGACAACGTCTTCGATCCACGCCCGACGACCAGTGGGGATGCGGAAGGTGATCAGCGTCAGCATTCCGACAATGCGTGAGCCTTCCTTCGCGACGAACAGCGAAGCTGAATCGGAGTGAAGCATCCGCTCCACGTCGCCGATACTGAGCGTCGGCGGTGCGGATGAAAGCTGGGGCAACAGTCGATTCAGCGCCTCCACCAACTCACCGGTCGCAAACTGAACCTTCTCGATCACGACGCTCACTCTTCACTCCTCCAGACCGG
>JBEKYI010000050.1:0-9794 GCA_049511155.1 Acidimicrobiales bacterium | reverse complement strand
CCCTGTCGATGCTCTCCTTGGACCAGCACGTGAATGGGTACGAAGAGATCCGCCCACCGACCTTGGCCCTGACCGAGACCATGATGTCGACCGGTCACCTGCCCAAGTCGGCCGACGATATGTACGCGATCGAGCGCGATGGTCTGTGGGCCATCCCTACCGGTGAGGTGCCGCTCACGTCGCTGCGCCGCGGTGAGATTCTGAGCGAAGCCGACCTACCGATGAAGCTCACCGCTCAGACGAATTGCTTTCGTCGCGAAGCCGGGGCGGCGGGCAAAGACACGCGGGGCCTCTTGCGTCTGCACGAGTTCGAGAAGGTGGAGCTCTTCGCCTACTGCACTCCCGAGCAGGCCGAAGAAGTTCACGCGGACATCCTGGGACGAGCCGAAGGACTGCTGCGCCAGTTGGGTCTGGCCTATCGAGCGCTGGATCTGTGCACGGGAGACTTAGGAACGGCATCTGCCTACACCGTGGATCTCGAGGTCTACAGCCCGGGTGTGGACAAGTGGCTCGAGGTCTCGTCGGTGAGTTGGTTTCGCGACTTCCAGGCGCGCCGCGCCAACGTGAGATATCGCAAGAGCGACGGCTCCATCGCCCTGGTGCACACGCTGAACGGCTCGATTCTGGGCTGGGCGCGCGTCTGGGCCGCGCTGGTCGAGACGTATCGCCAGGCGGATGGAACTGTCCGGCTACCCGCGGCCCTCGATCCGTACTTCGGGGGCGAGGCGATTCTGCGCTAGTAACACCATCCGGCGACTGGCTAGGAGGGCTTCGTGACCTCGTAGCGATAGCCCACTCCCCGCACGGTGGAGATGTGCAAAGGGGACTTGGGCTCAGCTTCGATCAGAGTGCGAAGTCGCTTGATGTGCACGTCGAGGGTCTTGGTGTCCCCGACGTAGTCGCTGCCCCAGACTCGATCGATGAGAACCTCGCGCGTGAGCACCCGGCCCGGATTCTCGAGCAACAGCCGCAGGAGGGCGAACTCCTTCTTGCGCAACTTGATCTCGGCGCCGTCGACGAAGCAGCGTCGCGCGTCGATGTCGAGGCGCACGTTGCCCAGTGAGATGATCTCGTCGGAGCCGGCGTTCTCCGTGTCGCGCCGGCGACGCAGCACCGCGCGAATACGTGCCACCAGTTCGCGCAGACGATACGGCTTGGTGACGTAGTCGTCCGCCCCGATCTCGAGCATGAGGACCATGTCAACTTCTTCGCCCTTGGCGCTCACGATGATGATGGGCACGTTGCTCGTCGCGCGAATGGAACGACAGACGTCGAGCCCGGAGAGCTTGGGAAGCATCAGGTCCAACAGCACGATGTCGAATTGACCGTTCTGGAACAACGTGAGGCCCTGTTGGCCGTCGCGAGCGATCGCGACTTCGAAGCCCTCTCGTTCCAAACCCACCGTCAAGGCGTCAATGAAGGAGGCCTCGTCCTCCACGATGAGAATCTTGACGCGATCGTCGCGGCTGGGCTTGGTCATTGCGGGGTGAGCGGCAGCTCCAAGGTGAAGGTCGATCCCTCACCCTCGCGAGAGTCAACGAGTACGGCGCCGCCGTGATTCTGGGCCACGTGGCGCACAATACTGAGCCCGAGTCCCGTGCCGCCGGTCTCGCGAGCGCGACCCGGGTCCACCCGGTAAAAGCGCTCGAAGATCCGTTCGAGATCCTTGGCGGGAATCCCGATGCCGTAGTCGCGGATCTCAATCTGTACCCCCGCGACCTGGCCTTCCGGGCCATCGGCGTCGTTCGCTTCAATGCGGCGCACGGCGATCTCGACGGTTCCGTCGTTGGGCGAGTACACCACCGCGTTCTCGAGCAGAGCGTGCAGGGCGGAGATCAGCTGGCGACGATCGCCAAAGACCACGTGGTTGGTCTCGGGCTCGTCGAAGATGATCTTGACGCCGTGTTGTTCGGCCGCCGTGCGGATCCGCTCGACCGCTTCGGCGACGATAAGCGACACCGAGACGGGCTCGCGGCTGGGCGAGCCCTCGCCCTCGATACGAGAGAGGTCGAGCAAGTCTTCGATGATCCGATTGACCCGATATGCCTCATTGTTGATGCGTTCGGCGAGGCGCTGGGCAACGGTGGCGTCGGTCTCGAACTGCAGCGTCTCGGCGAGCAGGCCGAGCGCTCCTACTGGCGTCTTGAGTTCGTGACTGACATTGGCGATGAAGTCGCGGCGCACGTCTTCGAGGCGCCGGCGCTCCGAGACGTCTTCGATCACTGCGAGCACGCCGAGGGACCGGCGACCGTCGTCGATCACGGTGGCGCGGATGGTGAGCGTACGGCGGGGCGGTCCGTAGATGTCAATGGTGCGCTCGGCTACCCCGCTGGCCCAACCCTCGGCCAGGACGTCGGTTACCGCCTGGGCCGCGATCGCGTCGCCGTAGCGACTCGCCATCAACTGCTCGGCCTGAACGTTGCGAAAGATGACTCCACCGGTCTCATCGCAAAGCACGAGGCCCAGTGGCAGAGTGTCGAGCGAGCGTCGCAGTCGGACTGACTCCGCGCTTGACTCACTCACCGCATTGTGCGCGGCGCCGGTCACCTCCTCGAGGTAACTGAGCGCGGACTCCACGCCGCCATCGTCGCGGTGCGGCTCGACCGCCAAACGAGAGGCGAGCACGGAGAGACGCTGGGCGATCGCGCGGTGTCCGCGTTGGCGAAAGATCAAGATGCCAATCAGAATTCCGATGATCAGGATGCCGAGCGCCGCGCCGTACAGGGCCACGGGCGACCACGTCGCGAGCTGGGAGTTGATCGAGGCAACGAGCACGAAGCCATTCTCGCAGACTCAACTACCCGCGTGGCGCCCCGCGACCGTTGTGGAACCCGTTGGCAGGAAGGCCCAGAATGATATTCGCAGGAGTTTCTCTAAGTCCGTCCACGTCGGATCTTCCCGGCAGCGCCGCACTGCAGTCGATCGCCGACGGCATCGCGTCGTGGGCGCTGATTGGCGCCTTAGTCGCCCTCTTGCTGGGCGCGGTGCTGTGGGCGATCGGTAGTCACACTCAGAACATGCACCAGTCGGCCCAGGGACGTCGCGCAGTGCTGACCTCGCTGATCGCGGCCGTACTCATTGGGGCGGCTCCCGAACTCATCAACTTCTTCTTCAACACGGGCCTTGCGGTTCACTGATGACCCACCTGTTGTGCATCTTTTCTCCCACGTCGTGCATCACCGATTTGGGAAAGTCGACGTTCAACGACCTCTTCAACGCGATCACCAACTGGATCGTCTCCAGCGTGGAGTGGTTTCTCAACGCCGTCGGCCACGTGATCACTTCGGCCGGCGAGCCGGCCACCGTGGTCAACGGGGCGAACGATGAGTTCAACACGTTGTTGGTGCCGGCCCCGTTTCTCATGCTGATCGGTCTCATCGTGGCGACCTTGAGTGCGCTGCGACACGGTGACCCATCGTCGCTGTGGCGCGTCTACTTGGGCGTGGCGCCAGCGTGTGTCGCGGGCATCGCGCTGGCACGCCCCATGGCGTCCCTCGTCCTTGAGGCGGTGAACCAGTTGTCGGGCACTGCGGCGAGTACCGTCGCGGCACACGAGTCTGCGCTGGGTTCCTCGCTGGTGGGTCTCGCGCCGTCGACGCCGGGATTCGCTGTCTTTCTTCTGTCGGTAGTCGTGGTCATCGGCACGATGCTCCTGTGGTTCGAGCTGATCGTGCGAACGGTCGTTCTCACGCTGCTCTTAGTGCTTGTGCCCGTCGTTGTGCCGCTCGCGACGTTTCCCTCGCTGCGCCGACTCGGCTGGCGCCTCGCCGAAACCTTCGTGGCGGTCGCGGCGAGCAAGTTGGTGATCGTCATCACACTCTCGCTCGGACTCGACGAACTCACGGGCAGCTCCGTGACCGAGATCGTGACCGGGGCCGTGACACTGCTGTTGGCGACCCTGACGCCCTACCTCGTCCTTCGCGTCGTGCCGCTGCTTGAACAGTCCGCCTTGCACAATTTTGACGGCCTGCGCAATCGCGCGGTGCGCAGTGCTGCCGGAGCGAGCGGATCTCCCGCCGGTCAGGTGCTCAGTGCGATGACGCCCAGCGTGCCAGTTCCCGCACCCCCAGCCAAGACTCCGGACCTCGGTCTGGATATGTGGCCCGGATCAGGAGAGTCGCCGATGCCACCCCTTGACCCAGAAGGCCCACCCCCCAAGCCTCCCATCGGCACCCCCCAGCGTCGAAAGGGCCACGCGGTGGTTCGCCGCGACGATATGGGGCCTGTGATCGGGTGGCACTGGGATGAGTGAAGTCGTCGCCCTTGGCCCGGCGGACGCCGAGACGCGATGGATCGGCATTCGTCGCCACCAAGCACTCTTGGCGATAGCGGGGCTCGCCCTCGCCGGCGTCGGACTACTCGCCCATCACTCCTCAGTGCCAGAAATCGCCCTGGGAGTGCTCCTCCTCGTGCTGGCCATCCCGATCAGCAGTGGTCCCACGGTGGGTGAGTTCGCGGCCACCGCGTTTCGCTATCTCGCCCGGTCGCGCTGGAACTCGTTTGCGATGCGTGAGTTCAACGGCGACGTTCTTCTTTTCGCACCGCACGACGTCGCCTTTCGGGTCTACGAACTCGACCATCGCGGACGTCTCGATCTTTCCGGTCGGGACGTTGCCTTGGCGGAGTCGCTCATCGCCTTGGTGGACGCGGCGAGCGCAGCCAGCGAGGATCAACACGTCAGCCAACATGTGACGCGTCGAGGGGCGTTGGCCTCCACGATCTTGACGCTCCCGCCGTCCACTCCGCCACCCGACGGTTGGCGACTCTGCAACTCCTTGGCGGGCCGCGCCGTTCACCTCGGCGACGAAGCGAGTCTTGAGTTCTATGAGCGCTTCACCTACCTACGCGCGGACGCCGAGTTGATTCGGATCTTTCGGGTCACGGACTTCTCGTCCGTGCCCGAGTCCAAGTCGCTCCTCGAGCACGTCCTGCGTACACCGATTGACGTCGACGTGTGCGTTCACGTGGACGTGGTGGCGGGCGCCAAGGCGCAACGCATGGCTGCGCGTGCGGTGCACCAGATGCGTAGCGACGACGTCACTACGAGCGCGGCGGGGTTTCGGCGTACGGCGCGAGCCTCGCGCGGCTTTGAGCGACTGGCCCAACGAGAAGTGCTCGTGGCCAATGGACGGGCTCTCGTTCGCCTCGGGGTCTTCATCGTGGTAAGCGCCTCCTCGCTGGAGCGACTGCACCACGACAGCGCGGTGCTTTGGCGCCGCGCACACGACGGCGGTCTGCGACTCGAACGCGGGTGGGGCCGCCAACGTGAGTGGTTTCGCGCGCAGTTGCCCGGCGGACCGGGTTGGTAAGGGCCTGGACGCACTGGGCGACCTCATCGGATCTTCTGAGTCTGCGTCTGCCCGCCCACGACGCGGGAACGGGTCTCGGCGGCAAGGCCCTCGGACAGTGCCAGTACGGGTCGACCTTCGCACTGGACGTCTTCGACGCGTACGGCGTCGGGTTGGTCACGAATCCCAACGTGGTGGTCGCTGGCTCCATTGGCGCGGGCAAGAGCACGATCGTCAAGATGCAGCTCGCGAGAGCCTTGGCCCGTGGTCGACGCGCGGTCGTCGTTGACCCCAAGGGTGAGTACGGAGAACTTGCCGCGCGCCATGGCACCACTCCCATTGCGCTCGGACGTGACGGGTGGTGCTCTCCCTTTCCCGATGACGAGCTCGAGGGCCGCCACTTGCTGCGGGCACTCATCGCCAGCGCCCAGGGCTGCGCGCTGAGTGACGACCAGCACTTCGCCCTCGACGAAGCCTGGCAACGACTGGATGGCGCGGGCGATCGAGTTCTCTTTTCCCTCTATCGACTCCTCAAAGACCATCTCTCGTCCCCACTCGCCAGTGCGCAGCGATCGATCGCGTTGATCCTGCATCGATTCATCTATGGCGACCTCGCCGGTCTCTTTGACGGAGACGGTGAGCCCCTGCGATTGAACGGCGACCTCGTGGTGGTGGACCTTTCGTCCCAGTGGTCCTCGCACTCCCTCGCCGTGGCGGTCTTGAGTGTGGTTGCGGCGGCCCAACAGGTGGTGGGTTCGTCGAGCGCCCCGGGGTACCTCGTCATCGACGAGGCGTGGGCTTTGATGAGCGATCCGGCATCGTTGCGCTGGTTGCAGGGCTCGTGGAAGCTGGCGCGCGCGAGGGGTCTCTCTCACGTTCTGGTTCTGCACCGCTGGAGCGATATCGCGGCCGCGGGCGACGCCGGGAGTGTCGAACGGGACCGGGCGCGCGGGTTGCTGCGCGAGTGCGAGACCGCCTGGCTCTTTCGTCAACCGCCCGACGAAGCGCGTGAGATGGCGGTTGTCCTGGGCCTCTCACCGCACGAAGAGCGATATCTCACGGCCCTGCCCAAGGGCGTAGCTCTCGTGCGATACGGCCCTCATCGTTCCATCGTGCGGGTGGAACCCAACGACGCGGACAAAGAGTTCATCGATACCGACGCAGCCATGAGAGCGTCGTGAACGACCGACCGGTGTTGGGTCGCCGATACTGGAACGGCTTGTCGGGAGGCCCCGTGATCACGATCGGCCCGCGCAGTTCGTTGCTGGTGGTCGGGCCAACTCAGTCGGGCAAGACGTCGGCGCTAGTGGTGCCCACCCTCTTACGGTGGCGCGACGCCGCGATCGTGACGAGCGTGAAGAACGACGTGGTCGCCACGACATCGCACTGGCGCGAGACACTCGGCGACGTCCAGATTCTTGAACCGGGGCGCGAGAGAGGGCTGACCTGGAACCCACTCGAGGGCGTGGAGACATTGCGTCACGCCACTCGCGTGGCGCGGGACCTGACGGTTGACGCCGAGCGGGGAGAGACCGCGTTCTGGAACGCCCTCGCGGTCAAGCTCGTTGCGAGCTTGTTCATTCTCGCTCGGGAGCGGGGATCGACCATCTTTGACGTCGCCCAACTCGTTGAGCGCCACGACCTCAGCTCCTGGTTGAGTGAGCGGCCCACCCTGGCGGGAGAGGTGCTCAGGAGCTTCCTGGCGTACGACTCCAGGACCCTGGACGGGGTGGTCACCACGGCCGACACCATGTTGCTGCCCTGGCGCTTTTCCCAGCCTCTCGCCCGCGTACGCGACGTGGTTGCCGGCGCAAACACCCTGTACCTCTGCAGTCCCCGTGGTGAGCAGCGCCACTACGAGCCCCTTTTTCGAGGAGCCCTTCGCATGGCGCTCGACGAACAGCAGCGCCGTGTGGACGAGGGGAGCGCCCGTCGCCTCCTCATGGTGCTCGATGAAGCCGCGACGGTCGCCTCGCTGGACGAACTCGACCAGTTGGCCGCCACCGTGAGCGGTCTGGGTGTGACCCTGGTGACCGTGGTCCAAGATTTCTCCCAACTGGTCGCGCGCTGGGGCCCGCGAGCCGCCACCATCGTCAACAATCACACCACTCGCGTCGTACTTGCGGGACTGGCCGATCCCACCGTGGGCAAGTACTTACCCGAGCTCGTCGAGACCGAGCCGGAGGGACGTCGCGTACCGATTCGCCTGCGTCCGCGCGGCACGGGACTCGTGGTGGCCGAGGGTCGGCGAGTCTTTGACGTGCGCTTGCGACCCTGGTGGCGAGTTCGTCGACTTCGTCATAGGGGCCAGCGTGCGGTAACTACCATTTAGCCCATGGCTTATCAGGCGCTCCTGCTCCAAGAGCAGATTTTCGCCATTGACATCGGGGCGACCAACATCAAGTTCTCGCACGTCAACGACTTCGGCGTAATGGTGCGCGGAGTCCGTCGACGCCAGACGCCCTACCCCTGCTCGCCTGAGCGATTGGTGGAGTTCTTAGAAGAGCGCATCGTCAAGAGCGGCTGTCGGCGAGTAGGCGTGGGCTTTCCGGGGGAGTTCCGCGACGGCCTCGTCATCGCACCTGGCAACCTGTCGCGTCCGGGCGGCCAGGGAACGGACAAGGATCCCGAGCTCGATGCACTGTGGCGCGGCTTTCCCCTCACCGACGTGTTACGCGCGAAAACTGGACGCGATGTGCGCATCGTGAATGACGCCACGATGGCGGCGCTCGGCTGCATTGAGGGAACGGGTACCGAGGTCGTCCTCGCCCTCGGTACCGGGCTCGGACTCGCGCTGGCGATCAACGGAAAACTCACCCCCGTGCGCGACGTGGGCTCGGAGATCTTTCGCAACGGGAAGTCCTACGACGACACGATCGGCGAGCGGGCCCGCTCACTGGACGAAGAGGCGTGGAATCCGACCTTGGTCGACATCGTCGAAAAGTTCGCTCAGGAGTTTCACGCCGACACTGTGCACCTGGCCGGGGGCAACGCCCGCCGAGTCGATCCCGCGGAGTTCGAGCACCTGTCCTTTCGCGTCGTGATCAACGGGAATGACGCCCCGATGCGCGGCGCGGCGCGGCTGTTCGCCGAGGATTAGATCCCGCTCGCGGCCAAATTGACCGCCGACATTGCGAGCACGCCAGCCACCGTGCGGCACGCCTCGTCGGCGATCGCGAAGTCCGGACTGTGGTGCATGCCACTTGTGCCATCCGCCAGTGCCCCGCCGACGAACACGTAGCAGCCCGGCACGCGATTCAAGAACTCCGACATGTCGTCACTGGGCGTGACGGGCGGAAACGTCAGGACTCCCGCCTCACCGACGACGCCGGCCGCGCTGCGAAGAACGCTCGCCACGACGTCGGCGTTATTGGTGACCGCAGGGGTGGCGTCGGTGAACTCCAGGTCGCACGTCACGTCGAACGCGTGGGCGACATCGTCACAGAGTGCGCGCAGTCGGGCCACGGCTTCGTCGGTCTGTTCGGAAGTGAAGGTGCGCAGCGTTCCCTTCAGAGTGGCGGCGCGCGGCACGACGTTGTTGGCCGTTCCCGCTTGGATGACCCCGGCCGAGCACGCGCACTGCGTGCCCTCGTACACGAGTCCCTCGACGACCGAGGCGAGTCGGGGAGCGAGAGAGCTCACGGCCATGATGACGTTGCCCTCGGTCGTGGCCATTGCGCCATGACCACCCTTGCCCTTGAGACGAACGCTGATTATTTGGGCCTGGCTCATGAGGATGCCGGGACGTGACGCCACGAACCCAACCGGAGCCAGTGACGTGACGTGCGCACCAATCACAAAGTCCACCGGATTGTCGCCCAGCACACCGCCCTCGATCATGGCTTTGGCTCCACTCACTGCTTCTTCCGCCGGCTGGAACAAAAGGGTGTAGTCGCCACGCAGGTCGTCTCGTTGACGTGCGAGCAGATCGGCCACGCCAAGGAGTCCGGCGACGTGAACGTCGTGACCACAGGCGTGCATGACACCTTCGTTGAGCGACCGATAACTAATGTCCGTGCGCTCCTCGTGGATTGGGAGCGCGTCCATGTCCGCACGGAGCATGACGCGCTTTCCGGGACGGGACCCCCCGAGGCGGGCAACTACCCCAGTGACCGTGGGGCAGGGTCGAATCTCGAAGCCGAGTTCCACGAGGCGGTCGGTGATGACCTGGGTGGTGCGATGTTCTTCGAAGGCGAGTTCGGGGTGGGCGTGCAGATCGTGACGGATGTCGACCATCGGTCCTTCGACCTCGTCCAAGAGAGTAGAGAAATCGACGGAAAACGTTTGGCTCATCGTGCACGGAACTTAGTACGCCGAAGAAGGCGACGAGTGGGTCGGCTAGAATGGTGAGCCAGCAACAACGCGGCTGTAGCTCAGCGGATTAGAGCATCGGTCTACGGAACCGAGGGTCGGGGGTTCGAATCCCTCCAGCCGCACTTTGTGATGTTGCGAGACATCGAGGAAAATCGAACCCCTGGAGTTTAGTTTTCCTTGGGCTTCGCCATC
>JBEKYI010000049.1:0-9847 GCA_049511155.1 Acidimicrobiales bacterium | reverse complement strand
ATGGGGCCGGCGGGATCTTTGCGGTTCTGCTGCTCAACGCCTCGGTGATCGGCGCGGCCGTGGTGACCCTCGCGAGTTCCTACGCGATTGGCGATCTCTCGTCCACCCACCAAGGACTCAATGCGCGACTTCGAGAGGCCAAGGGCTTCTACGGGGGCTTCGCCATTCTCCTGGTGCTCGCCGGCACTGTCGCGGTCGTGCCCGGCGCCCCACTCGGCACCATCACCCTGGCGGTTCAGGCGCTGTGCGGGCTGATGCTGCCCAGCACCACGATCATCGTTTTGATGCTGGCCAACGACTCGGAACTGATGGGCCCGTGGAAGAACGGGCGCGTCTTGAACGTCGTTTCGGTCATCATGATCAGTGCCCTGGTGGTGCTCTCGCTCACGCTCATGATCTCCACCTTGTTCACTAGTGCTCCGGTGCTGACGCTGCTCGAGGTGCTCGCGGGAGTCGCGGGCGTGGGGCTCATCGTGGGACTGCCGATGGCGTGGCGGCGATGGTTGCCGCCCCAGACGTTCATCGGCGATAAGCGTGACTGGCGTACGCCTCGTCTGGCCCTGCTCGCGCCGATCCCCAAGTCGAAGGCTCGCACGATACTCATGCGCTCGCAGAGCTGTTACCTCTTTGCGGCGGGGATCTTGCTCGTCGTGCGTTTCATTCAGATCCTGACCTCGTAGTCTTCCGTCATGGCGTTTCTCCCCACGATCGTCTGCGTACACGCGCACCCCGATGACGAAGCCTTCTTCGGCGGGGGAGCGAGCGCGCACTACGCGGCGCTCGGGCACCGCCTCGTGCTCATCACGTGCACGAGTGGTCAGCTCGGGTTCGACTCACAGGGTCGCGCGGGCAACGTCGAGGGCCACGACGCCCTCGATACCAAGGCGACTCGCGCGGGTGAGCTCCAACGTTCGGCGGCGATGCTGGGCTTCTCGCGGATCGTTACGCTCGGCTACGACGACTCGGGCATGAAGGGCTGGCCCGAGAATGACAATCCTCACGCCTTCATGAACGCGTCAGTTGACGCGGTGGGCCGCACCGTCGCCTCGATCCTGGACGACGAGGGCGCCCAGGTGGTGATCACGTACGACGAGAGCGGTTTCTACGGGCACCCCGATCACATTCAGGCGAACGCCGTCGCGCGCCGGGCGGTTGAACTCGCCTCGAGCGTGCAGCGCCTCTACTACTCGGTCGTGCCCGATGGGATCATGACCTCACTGGTCGAACAGGCAACCGCCCAGGGTCTTTCGATGCCCGCCTGGGTGCTGGATGCGGGCGTGCACGTCAAGGCTGACCTGGTGGCAACGACCTTGGACGTGGGATCCTACGTTCATCTCAAGCACGACGCGATGGCCGCACACGCCACCCAGATCGACAACCGGGATCTCATTGACATGGACGACAAACTGTTCGCCCTGCTCTTTCGCACTGAGTACTACCAGCGCGCCTGGGCTCGAAATGACACAGCGGCGGACCAGACTGATCTTCTAGGAGGACTCTGATGACGCTCACCTTTCTGGCCGTTCACGCCCACCCCGACGACGAGGCCACCTCCACGGGCGGGCTCTATCGCCTGCTCGCGGACCAAGGCGAACGCACGGTTCTCGTCACGTGCACCAACGGCGAGTTTGGCGACGCCCCCGGGGGGATCAAGCCGGGCGAGGTAGGACACGACCCGGACGTCGTGGCCGAGATTCGTCACGGCGAACTTGACCGAGCGGCCGAAGCTCTGGGCATCACTCGCCTTGTGCGCCTTGGGTACCGAGACTCCGGGATGATGGGCTGGCCTCAGAACAACGACCCCCACGCCTTCTGGGCGACGCCGGTGCACGAGGCGGCCGAACGACTGGCCGCCGTACTTCGCGAAGAACGTCCCCAGGTGATCGTTACCTACAACGAGCACGGCTTTTACGGGCACCCTGACCACATCCAGGCCCACCGCATCACGATGGCTGCGCTCGAGTTGATCGACTACCAGCCCACGCTGTACTTCAACGCCATTCCGAGCTCGGTGATGGCGATCATGCGCGCGCGCTGGGAGGAAGAGGAGCGCCTGGAGCGCGAGGCCGAGCTGGCCCGGGGCGTGGTGCGCGAGCCCGATCCCGACCCCGAAGTGGAGTTCGAAATGGGTACGCCCGACGACGAGATCTCCGCCACGATCGATGTGAGCACGGCCACCGACGCGAAGTACGACGCGCTCGCCGCGCACGCGTCGCAGCTCGACGACTCCTTCTGGCTCAAGATGGGTCGCGACGAGTTTCGACGGGTGATGGGCACCGAGTGGTACCTGCGCGTGACGAACCCCGAGGGTCTGTCAGGAAACGTGACTGACATCTTCGCCGGTTACCGCTAAGTGATTTAGTAGCGGTACGTGTCGGGCTTGTACGGTCCCTCGACCGCGACGCCGATGTAGTCGGCCTGTTCCTTGGTGAGGGTGGTCAAGTGAACACCGAGGGCGTCTAGGTGCAGTCGCGCCACCTTCTCGTCGAGGTGCTTGGGGAGCACGTAGACCTTCTTCTCGTAGCTCTCGGGATGAGTGAAGAGCTCGATCTGAGCCATGGTCTGATTCGTGAAGGAGTTGCTCATGACGAAACTGGGGTGCCCGGTTGCGTTACCGAGGTTGAGCAGTCGGCCCTCCGAGAGAACGATGATCGAAGTCCCGCTGGCGAAGGTCCACTTGTCGACCTGAGGCTTGATGGTCTCGCGCGAGACACCGGCTAGAGCCGCGAGACCGGCCATGTCGATCTCGTTGTCGAAGTGACCGATGTTGCCGAGTACGGCAAGGTCCTTCATGTTCTGCATGTGCTCGACCGTCACGATGTCGCGATTCCCCGTCGCGGTGATGACGAAGTCGGCGTAGGGCAGTGCCTCTTCCAACGTCGTCACCTGGAAGCCGTCCATCGCCGCCTGCAGCGCGCAGATCGGATCGACCTCGGTCACGATGACCCGCGCACCCTGGCCGCGGAACGACTCGGCCGAGCCCTTGCCGACGTCGCCATATCCGCACACCACCGCGACCTTGCCGCCGATGAGGATGTCCGTCGCGCGATTGATGCCGTCGATGAGCGAGTGGCGCACGCCGTACTTGTTGTCAAATTTCGACTTGGTGACCGCGTCATTCACGTTGATCGCGGGGAAGAGCAGAGAGCCGTCGTTTTCCATCTCGTAGAGCCGGTGCACGCCCGTGGTGGTCTCTTCGGAGACCCCGACGATGCCTGCGGCCATGGGCGCAAAGATCCTCTCGCCCTTTTCAATGATGGACGTGAGCAGATTCAAGATGACTCGGTACTCCTCGGAGTCGGCCGTCTCGGGCGAGGGCACGAAGCCCGCGCGCTCGAACTCGAGTCCCTTGTGCACGAAGAGCGTGGCGTCACCACCGTCGTCCAGGATCATGGTCGGTCCGTCGTACCCGGGCCAGCGCAGCAGTTGCTCGGTGCACCACCAGTACTCCTCGAGGGTCTCGCCCTTCCACGCGAAGACCGGAACCCCTTGAGGGTTCTCGGGCGTCCCGTGGGGGCCCACCACGATGGCCGCCGCCGCGTGGTCCTGGGTCGAAAAGATGTTGCAGCTCACCCAGCGAACGTCCGCTCCCAGGGCCACGAGCGTCTCGATGAGGACCGCAGTTTGGATCGTCATGTGCAGCGAGCCGGCGATCCGCGCGCCCGCCAGAGGCTTCGACTCACCGAACTCGGCGCGCATCGCCATCAGGCCAGGCATCTCGTGCTCGGCCAGCGTGATTTCGGCGCGACCGAAATCGGCCAGCGACAGGTCGGCCACTTTGAATGAAAAGGTGTCAGAGGTCATGGTTTTCTCCTAGAAACTTGAGAACATCCGGGCGCCGACCTCTGTCGTTCGCATTCGCCCGCGTCAAGTGTATCGCTACACCCCGACTCGAAACTCCACGACGTCACCGTCGCGCATGACATAGTCCTTGCCCTCGACGCGCGCCTTGCCGGCAGCGCGTACCGCCGCCATCGAACCGGCCGTGATCAGGTCATCGTAGGAGACGACTTCGGCCTTGATGAAGTGCTTTTGAAAGTCGCTGTGGATCTCACCCGCGGCTTCGGGCGCCGTCTCGCCGCGGTGGATCGTCCAGGCGCGCGCCTCCTTGGGGCCAGCCGTGAGGAAGGTTTGGAGGCCGAGCGTCTCAAAGCCGACCCGGGAGAGCTGGGCGAGGCCCGACTCGCTCTGTCCGTAGGACTCTAGGAGTTCCAGGGCCTCGGCGTCATCGAGTTCGGAGAGTTCGGCCTCCACCTTGGCGCACAGCACGACACTCGGGGCTGGCGCGACCGAGGCGCGCAATTCGTTTTGGCGCGCCTGGTCACTGAGCGTCGACTCATCCACGTTGAAGACGTAGATGAAGGGCTTGTCGCTCAGGAGATGCAGGTCCTCCAACTGCGCACGATCGATCTCCTTAGCCGAGAGCTGGGAGATCATGCGTCCCTCGTTGAGGGCCGCGCGGGCCTTTCGAACTTCCGCCAACTTGATAGCGGCCTCACCGCCGCGCTTGGAGTCGCGTTCGAGGCGCGCGATGACTTTGTCCACCGTCTGGAGGTCCGCCAGGATCAGCTCGGTCTCAATGGTGGCCATGTCGCTCGCGGGATCGATTCGACCGTCGACGTGGATGACGTCGTCGTCTTCGAAGACCCGCACCACCTCACAGATCGCGTCCGACTCGCGGATGGCCGCCAGGAACTGATTTCCGAGGCCCTCGCCCGTCGACGCCCCGCGCACGATGCCCGCGATGTCGACGAAGGTCACGGTCGCGCCGATGATCTTCTCCGAGTGGAACATCTCGGCTAGCACGCCGAGACGCGCGTCGGGCACTGCGACCACGCCCACGTTGGGTTCGATGGTCGCAAAGGGGTAGTTCGCCGCCAGCACGTTGTTCTTCGTCAGCGCATTGAACAGTGTCGATTTTCCGACGTTCGGCAGTCCGACGATGCCAATGGAGAGCCCCATAGAAGGACCCAGGCTAGTGGAGGCGAGTTGAACGTCGACTAGGAGACTTCGGCCATAACTCCGTCGTCGATCTCGAAACGCCGGTCAGCCTGACGCGCGACCTTGTCGTCGTGGGTCACCACGAGAACGGTGGCACGCTGGGTGGACGCCGCACTGCGCAAGAGTTCGACGATTTTCTGCCCGGTGGACTTATCCAGGCTGCCTGTCGGCTCGTCGGCCAGGATCAGTTGGGGCTGTGCGGCGAAAGCTCGGGCGATCGCCACGCGCTGTTGCTCGCCGCCCGAGAGCCGTGCCGGGCGACGTTGTGCTTTTTCGTTATTGAGCCCCACGAGGGCGAGCATCTCGTCGGCCCGTCGCGCCCGGTCCGCTTTGGGCCAGTGCGAGTACTCGAGGGCCAAGAGCACGTTTTCCTTGGCGCTGAGGTTGGGAATGAGGTTGAACTGTTGGAAGACAAAGCCCACTTGGTGCGAGCGGTACTTGGTTCGTCCGCTCCCGTCCAGCGTGGCGAGTTCGACGCCGTCGAGGTCGATGCTGCCCTGGTCGGGCGCGTCGAGGAGTCCGAGCAGCGCGAGCAAGGTCGACTTGCCACTCCCGCTGGCCCCCACGATGGCGACCATCTCGCCGTTGTCGGCGGTAAAGCTCACGTCACGCACCGCGTGAACGTCGCCCGCCGCTGTACGAAACGTCTTATTGAGATTTTGAACCTTCAGCATTACTCACTCCTCAACACTTCAGCGGGACGGATACGAACGATGGTGGCGGCGGCGACGGTGGAGCCGAGGGCTGCGATCACAATGGCGATGACGAAGGCGTAGCTCAACGTGGACCAGCCCACTGACGTGTGGAGGGTGTCCAGCGTGTTGCTCACGCCGCCGAAGCGCAATGCGCCTGCGCCTCGAAACCCGCCCGAGGGTGGAGTAAATCCGCTGCTGCCACCGGCGAACCCACCCCCGCCGCCTCGGACAAAGCCAGTCGACGTGGTGTTGTTCGATGTCGAACTCACCAGCGCCGACGCGATCGGGCTGCTCAAGAGAGCCCCGACAACAAAGCCCACGATGGCGCCCAACACGGTGAACGTCGTCGACTCGGCGATGAACTGGCCGATGATGGATCGGTTGGGAGCACCGAGCGCCTTGAGGACGCCGACCTCACGGCGGCGTTCGCGCACGATCATGAGCATCGAGAGCAACAAAATGATGGCCGCCCCGATGATGGCGCCGATCAGCGTATAGGTCGAGATCGTCTTGACCGAGTTGAGCGGCGCGAGTTCCGCTTCGGTGGTGGCCTGGGTTGAGGTGACGTCCGCCTTGGAGCCAATTTTGGCGGTGACGGCTTTGGTGACGCTGGCCACGTTGTTGACGTTGTTGACAGTCACGGTGGCGTTGGTGACGTCGCCGGTCGCCTTGGCCAGTGTCTGGAGCGTGGCGAGCGGCATGAGAACGTCGGAGTCGGTAAATGTTGATCCCGCGTTGTAGATGCCCACCACGGTGATGGTCGTGCCATACGCCGTGAACGTGGAGCCAACCGTCAGCTTGTTCTTCGAAGCCAGGGTGGCACCCACAACCGCGACGTCCGCGTCAGAGGTCGAGCTGAACGATTTGCCCGACGTCAGCTTCTCGGTGCCTCCACCGTTGGCCCCTCCCACCAGTGCGGTTCCCGGAGAGTTCGTGCCGATGACGCGCACCGGAATCGTGAAGGTCCCGGTGCCGCCGCCAAAGTTCGAGTTGCCCGACGTAGAGGAACCGCCGCCGAACTGGCGCCCGAGGGATCCGCTAGGCGTCGGCGACTTGAGAGAGGTGTCAGAGGACTGCAGTTCCTCGGAGAGCGACTCTTGTACCGAGACGACATTCTTGAGATTCAGCAGGGCGTCGATTGACGTAGCCTTCAGCGGGGTGCCGCCGCCATTGAAGCCGAAGAAGCCTTTGGGCGAGACAGTAACCGTGGTGCCCGTCGAGGATTTCACGCTGTTGATCTTGCTGGTGACGGCGTCGCGGGCGATCAGCATCGAAATCGAGAGAGCGATCGCCACGGCCAGAATCACCACGACGCCGATGGAGCGCATCGAGTTCCTGAACGCATTGCGAATGCCTCGGCGTAATGAATTCACAGATGTCCTTTCCGACGTGGTGGCGTTCATCCTTCTGTACGCGCTACAAGGTGGGCGCAAATGCCCCTAAAAGGGAAATAAGAATCACTCGCCGATGACTTAGAGTCGGTGGTCATGAGTGAGAACACGACCACCGAAGGGCTGGCGCCCTTTCGCGAGTATGAAACGTGGTATCGGATTACTGGCGACGTGCATTCAGGTGTTACCCCCCTGGTCGTGGCCCACGGCGGTCCTGGCTGCTCGCACGACTACCTCGACTCACTCGTGGCGCTCGCGCGCCGCGACCGAGCGGTCATCCACTACGACCAACTCGGCGGAGGGCGCTCCACCCTGTTGCCAAGTCGCGGCGCGGACTTTTGGACTGTCGATCTCTTCTTGGACGAACTCGACAATCTGCTCAACGCACTGGGCATACAGAACGACTACGACCTGCTCGGCCAGTCCTGGGGTGGGATGCTGGGCGCCGAGCACGCCATTCGCCAACCGGAGGGACTACGCGGACTCGTTCTCTCCAACTCGCCCGCGTCGATGGAACTGTGGGCGAGCGAAGCCAAGATCCTGCGCGGTCAACTTCCGCCCGAGGTCGAAGCGGCACTCGATCGACACGAAGCCGCTGGAACGGTCAACGACCCTGAGTATCTCGACGCGACCAAGGTCTACTACGACGAGCACGTCTGTCGCGTCGTGCCCAACCCGCCCGAGGTTCAGCGCAGCTTTGAGTACATGGCCAAGGACTCGACCGTCTACAACACGATGAACGGACCCAACGAGTTCTTCTGCATCGGAACTCTCCGCGACTGGAGCGTCGTCGATCGGGTGGCGTCCATTGCGGTGCCGACTCTGCTGCTCTCCGGTCGCCACGACGAGGCGACCCCCGCCACGGTTCAGCCCTTCTTTGACAACATCCCCGACGTTCGCTGGGAGATCTTCGAAGACTCGAGCCACATGCCCTTCGTCGAGGAAACCGACCGGTATATGGACGTGGTCGATAGTTTTCTCACGTCGTTGGACTAGGGATGGGCGCGCGAGTGCTCGGGCCCGGTGAGGGCGCGAAGGAGTATTCCGCTCGGGGCAGCCACATGTTCTTCAAGGCAATCGGGGAACTCGACGACGGCGATTTCTCTCTGATGGAGCGAACCTTGCCACCCGGCGGTCGCCGCCCGCCGGTGCATCGCCACACCAACTGCTCAGAGGCCTACTTCGTCCTGGACGGCGTGCTGAGCGTAGTCGTCGAAGACGAGGAGTTGAGTCTTCGCTCCGAGCAGTTCGTCCTCGTGCCGCGTGGCACGGCGCACACCTTTGCCAACGCAGGTGACCTCGAGGCGCGGGTCCTCGTGATTCACGCGCCAGCGATGGATGGCTACTTCGCCGGACTTCACGAGTTGTGGCACCGCGACGCCCCGCCGACTCCGGACGAAGAGCGATCTCTCATGGCCCGTTTCGGGATGGAGCACCCCGAAGAGTCGCCAGCTATCCAAACGTGAAGTCGTAGGCCTGCACCCCGGGGGTGAACGTCATCTTCAGGGTTCCCGCGGCGGTCGTCTTCGAGTGGAAGAGCGTGTAGAGCTTGGGGACCCCCTGGACGTGAATCGTCGTGGGCGCTAGGCCGTTGCCGTCCGAGACGGTGACGGTGCCCGCACCCCCCATCACCAGGTAGACGTCCTGGTCTTGAAAACTCAACTCCAACTTGGCCTGCTTATCGGCGGTGGCCTCTTCGGCGTGGTCGGTCCACAGTCCCGAAAAAGAGAAGTAGTCGGGCGACAGGTACGCGGGAAAGCGAAACGCCGTGGGGAGGTTTGGCGTCGGCGCCCTTGCGTCATCGAGATATTGGAGTCGGTCATACCCCACGTAGGTTTCGGGGTTGGTGGGTTGGGTCGGCGTGAGATCCGGAACGTTCGTGCGCGGAGGGAGTTTGAGGCCGGGGTGGGCAGCCACGAGAAGCCCGCGGATCAAGTTCTCGGTGAGCGCGTAGTTGCCCTCGCCAAACTCCTCGTGACGAATAACGCCGTTGGCGTCCACGAGATAGTCCGCGGGCCAGTACTCATTGGCATAGGCGTTCCACGTGCCGTAATTGTCGTCGACCGCGACGGGATAGTCGACCCCCAGCGCTTTGGACATGGCGCGCACGTTGCTCACCACGTGTTCGAAGCCGAACTCGGGGGTGTGGACGCCGACAACCACCAAGCCGTCGTTCTTGTAGCGGTTGTACCATGCTTCGACGTGTGGCAGCGTGCGCTCGCAGTTGATGCACGAGTAGGTCCAAAAGTCGATGAGGACGACCTTGCCCCGGAGCTCTTGTATGGTGAGCGGCTTGCCGCCGGGCGTGTTGAGCCAGGCAGTGATGTCAGTGAAGTTCGGGGCGAGGCCACACATTTCCAGGGTCGAGT
The DNA here is from genome assembly GCA_049511155.1 of Acidimicrobiales bacterium. Classification (GTDB taxonomy): domain Bacteria; phylum Actinomycetota; class Acidimicrobiia; order Acidimicrobiales; family RAAP-2; genus RAAP-2. The sequence goes on along the minus strand of JBEKYI010000049.1, from coordinate 391 downwards.
CGCTCGGTACGCACTTGGTCAGTGATCCGTCGGCGCTCTTGGTGCCCGACAGATTGTCGAGTTGCTTGCGTACTGACGCCGAGCCTTCGACGTGCTGCTGAAGAGCGTTGGTGTATCCCGGTACGTCGGTCTGCAGGGAGTTGAAGGCGTTGAACCAGATGGCGAGCGCCATCACAATGAGGACCGCCCCGCCGATCTTTCGCAGCAGGGGTCCCTTCGCGCGAAGTGCGCGCGCTCGTTCGACCAGCGCGCTGCCCGCGAGGGCGATCACGATCAGCGGGACCGAGGCGCCGATCGAAAAGGCCAATGTCACGAGCACGGTCTCGAGGTTGACGTGCTCCTTGGCCCCGAGCACGATGATCGTCGAGAGCACGGGTCCTGCGCACGGTAC
>JBEKYI010000048.1:0-10158 GCA_049511155.1 Acidimicrobiales bacterium | reverse complement strand
TCACAAGTCTTGGTTGGACGCACTTGCCGTCACGGTAATCGTCAACGTCCTTCTCAACGTGGCGCTACTCGTTCGCACTTTGATCTATCGCGGTCGGCTACGCCGAGAGTCTGACTACTGAGAGCTCAGCGTCGACCCTCTTCGAGGCAACCTCCGGCGCGACGTTGACCAGCCAAGCTGAGCGAGATCGACGCTCGTCGCCGCTTTTCTCGCGTGACCGAGACACCGCTCGAGACAGTGTGCCGTGAGAGTAAATCGCCCGTCCAGATAACTTTCGTTTGACGTAGGATTCGGCGATGGACGGCCTCGGAGCCAAGGCGCCAACCGGTAACGTCACGTTTCTCTTCTCCGACGTGGTGGGCTCCACCCGTTTGTGGTCCAAGGACGCGGTCGCCATGTCGGCGTCGCTCCAGGTGCATGATCGCATCTTCACTGAGTTGATCGCACTCTTCGGCGGTCACATCTTCTCCACTGCGGGAGACTCGTTTGCCGCAGCATTTCCCAGCGCCCGCGACGCGGTGCGTTGCGCCGAGGAGATTCAGAGCGCGGTCGCGCAGGACGACTGGCGCGGCGGCCCGCCTCTGTTGGTGAGGATCGGGCTCCACCTCGGCGAGGCGGAGGAACGCAACGGCAACTACTTCGGGCTCACCGTCAACCAAGCAGCCAGGGTGATGGCGGTAGCGCACGGCGGCCAGACGCTGCTGACTGACGAGGTTCGCGACGCCGCCGACGTCACCACGACGGATCTGGGCAGTCATGTACTGCGCGACATCGAAGGTACCGTGCACCTCAATCAACTCGGAACGGCGACGTTTCCACCGCCGTGGAGCGTCAGCGCTGGCACCATCTCGTTGCCCTCGCCACGCACGTCACTCGTCGGTCGAGAGGACTCCGTCGAAGAGGTCCGGCGCCTCCTCAGCCGCCACCGTCTGGTCACTTTGGTTGGCGTGGGCGGATGTGGCAAGACGCGTCTAGCCATCGAAGCCGCCTACCGAGAAGTCCCCACGCATCCGGGAGGGGTGTGGTTCGTGGACCTCTCGACGATCTCCGACGCCATCGCGCTGCCCGGGGCCTTCGCGTCCACGCTCGGACTGTCGATCTCGACCGCCTCGACGGCGAGTGAACAGATCGCCACGTACCTCGCTCCCCGCGAGGCACTGGTTGTGGCGGACAACTGCGAGCAGGTAGTGGATGCGGTCGCGGAGTTCCTCGATGATCTGCTCGCGCGCGCTCCCCACCTGCGGGTGATCGCGACCAGTCGCGAGTCGCTTGAGGTCGACGGCGAGTTCAGTTGGAAGGTGCCGTCGCTCGGAACGGGCGCCGACGAGGCAGCGATAAAACTCTTCTTCGAGAGAGCGGCGGCGGCCGGGGCAACGTTGCCCGACGACGACGCCACCACGTCCTTGGTCGGGGAGATCGTGAAGTCGCTCGACGGGATTCCCCTCGCCATCGAGCTGGCGGCGGCGCGCACCAGGAGCATGGATCTCGCCGAGTTATCTCGACGACTTGACGACCGCTTCCGCCTTCTCTCTGGCGGGTCTCGGCGAAGTCGCCAACGCCAGGCCACCCTCGAGGGCGCCGTTCAGTGGTCCTACGACCTGCTCACAGATGACGAGCGGTCCCTGCTCCAGACAATCTCCGTCTTTCAGGGCGGGTTCTCAGTCCCGGACGTCGCCGCCGTAGCCAGCGTGAGCGAGTACGTAGCGATGGACCTGATCGACTCGCTGGTGGCAAAGTCGCTGGTCGATGTCGCGCGAGACCATCGCGGTCACGTCCGACACCGCCTCTTGGAGACCATTCGCCTCTTCGCCCTGTCGCGGCTCATCGACGCGGGCCTCGCCGACGCAGTTCGCGACCGTCACCTTGAACATTTCTACAACGATCGGGCGGGAGAGTCCCTGGACAACTGGGTCTCGCTCGACACGGTCACCCGCACCGGCTCGGAATACGAGAACTTCCGCTCAGCAGCCACGTGGGCCCTCGAACGCGGGCGACCGGAGGCGACGGCCCGCCTCGCCGCCATCAACCACGAGGCGGGCGCACAACGCGGCGAAGTCCAGCTGGTCATCGACTGTTTGAAGCTGCCCGCGGACCTCAGTCCTCGGGACCGGATCAACGTCTCGGCATCCCTGGCCTACGAGCTGCTCTGGCTCGGTGATCTAGGAGGAGCCAGCGAAGCGATTCAGACTGCGCTCAAGATCAACGAAGACCATCCCAGCGACTTCGCCATCTGGGCGATGCTGGTCGACGGCATCATGCTGGGCGTCTTTGCCGACCACGTTGGCATGGTGGAGCGTTTCGTCGCCGCCCGACAGCTGGCGGCGGAGCGCTATGGCGCCGCGGTGCTGGGCCTGATGGATTTCCAGTTGGGCTGGTCCGACGTCATGATGCTGCGTTATCCCGAGGCGCTGAAGCGATTCGAGGCAGCGCTCAACGTGCCCAACGCCGGATATCGCCATTTGATCGAGGTGAATCGGGCCTGGGCTCTCCTCGCCCAGGACCGGCTCGATGAGGCGGTGAGCGCGGTGGACTCGTTCTCCGAGGTCCCGGCGGGGTCGCAGTGGGGCTACCTGAACCTCGTGTTCTCCCACGCCGTAGCCGCTCACACGAGCTCGCCCGAGCAGGTCGCTCGCTCCCTCGCGCGGGGCGCCAAGGAGCTCGTTGCTCGCCAGCCTCAGGTGAGTTCGACGGTCCTTCAGGGCTTCGCCTACCTGGCCCACGTTCGCGGCGACGACCAGCGTTCGCGTGAGATCACCTCATTGACGTTGCCAATCCACGGCGAACAACTATGGAACTGGCTCGTGCTTCGTCCCCTTGGCGCCACCGCCGAGAACTTCGTGGAGGTCCGCACGGCTTTTGAGAACGAGCATCCCCTACTGGAGCGATTCACCCTCGACGCCGAGCACGGACGCCGTCTGCTCGCCGAGGAGATCGATCGCTGGTCGTAGGAGTCGCCGGTACGAGTTCCGAGAAATAGGCTCAGCGCCAGAGGATTGGGCGATGACAAGTCTCACCCACATGGAGGACGCCATGACCAGCGACATCACTCTCTCGGATACTCCCAAGGGCTATGTGCGATCAGACTCCCTGCAAGCCAGCTTCGAGGAAGCGGCAAAACGGCTCCTCGAACTCGACGGACCGCGCACGACGCTACAGCCGCCGAGTCTCGTGGCGGACTTGGCCCTCGAGGGGGGCGGAGTCAAAGGTTTGGGCCTGGTCGGGGCCGTGGTCGTGCTCGACGAGGCTGGCTACGTATTCCGCGGCGTCGCGGGGACGAGCGCGGGGGCCATCGCGGCCGTTCTCGTCGCGGGTCTCGCCAAAGCGGGTCGACCCATGTCGGATCTCCGTACCCTCATTGCATCCCTTGACTTCAAGAACTTCATGCCCAGCGGCAAACTTCGCGATTCCTTGCACGTCCTGGGCAAGAAGAGGGGTGACGCCGTCGCCGACCTGGCGTCGCTCATTCGCCGCGACGGCATCTACTCAGGTGACTATCTCGTGGAGTGGCTCACGCCGATCCTGCACGACCAGCTCGGCGTGAGGACATTTGCCGACCTGCGCCTGGACAAGGACGTCGATCCGGGGATGAGCCTGTACGCCGAGCGCGAGTACAGCGTGGTCATGCACGCATCGGACATCTCACGCGGCCAGCTGGTTCGTCTGCCCTGGGACTATCCGTATTACGCCCTCGCCCCAGACGATCAGGATCCGGTCGCCGCGGTACGCGCGTCGATGTCTATTCCGTTCTTCTTTGATCCCGTGCACGTTCAATCCGAGGAAGTGCGCCTCAAGGCGCCGCGCGCTGGCGGCGGTGTCACCGAAGTCCACTACGCCGCCGGGACCCAGACGTGGGTCGACGGAGGACTCTTGGAGAACTTCCCGATTCGCGCGTTCGACCGGGTCGACGGGCAGGCCCCCAGGTGGCCAACGATCGGCATCAAGCTGTCGAGTTTTCAAACCGAGTTCCCGCCCATGGTGGCCTGCGACTCGAGCGACGCCGTGGCGCGCCACATCGAGAAGATGCTCACCGGGGAGTGGAACTCGCACGCGATCGACGAGTCGACAGCGGCGAGGACCATCTTCGTTGACAACTTAGGTCTGAAGGCCACCGACTTCGATCTCACTCGCGCTCAGCAAGACCAGCTCTTCTTGAACGGCGTCGAAGCGGCCACGACCTTCGTCATCAGCTGCGCCGCGTCGGGGGGCGTGCCGCTGCGCTAACCGGCGACGGACTTTTCGCGCACGCCACGCGAAGACGAGCCGCGCTACGCGTTGATATTGGCCTTAAGGCGTCGTGGCTCGATGCGCCAACACGCGTAGGGCTCGGCGTTCATCGACGCCTGGAGATCGCCGAGGTCGCCCAAGAACTCCCGGAAGGCCCCCGCTCCCCTCTCGTCGAGTGCGAGGGAGGAGAAGTCGCTCATGAGCATGGTCCGCGGAATCTGGAAGTTGAAGTTGGCGCTCACGAAGCGCTGATACACGTCCAGGGGCAGGCGCTGGCCGTTGGCGTAGACGCGCGGCGGCTGCACATCGCTCCACAGCTGGTAGTTCCACACCCCCGCGTCAACAATTTCGTGCTCCACCGTCGTGAGATAGATGAACGTGGCGAGCAGATCCTGCGCGCCGCCCACCGTCACACCGTCGCCGGCGATCTCACTGACGCCGCGGGGGATCCGAGTTCGCAGAGTGTCTAGCCACGCGGCGAAGGGCTCATCGGCCGCCAGCGCGTCGTCCGATTCGAAGTACAGCGCGAGATACCGGGCAACGTGGTCGTGGATGACCCCCATAAGCGAGACACGGTTCTCGAGGGCCGGCGAGGCAAAGGGAGTTCGGGCCACCCCGCGCTGCTCGGCGTCGAGACCGGGGTGGACCATCCGCAGGTCGAAGCCGCCGCAGGTCGCCTCGAAGAGGTCGCACACCCCTTGGTGCGTGAGGCTGTAGGTATTCTCAAAGTCGCCTCCGTTGTTCATCTGAACCATCGTCACCATCTGGTCGCTCGATTGGGTGGCGTAGACGTGGGGCTGGAGCAGGCGGCGTACAGGGTGATCGGCGGGAAGGCAGTTGCGCGTCACCACCGCGAGCGGGTCGCCGCAGACCAGGTGGACCCAGTTGAAGTGGCGAACGAGCGACAGGTGAGTGCTCAGCGCGCACATGGCGATCCGCTTCGCTTCGTCCCAATCGGGGTCGCCCGGCGAGCACGAACCCAGATCGCAGTCGATTCGCCGAGCCACCGGGTACTTCGATGACTCGTCGACCATGAACTCGACCAGCGCGCCCGGTGAACGGAGCCCGGGATGACGCTCGAACTGATCGAGATCGCTCAGGTCCCAACGAAATCCGCCGTCGCCGTCCTCTTCGAGGTAGCAGGCGTAGGGGCTGGCCATGGCCAGGTGACCGAGGTCAATCTCCCCGTCGTACGCTCCGGGTCGCAAGGGCGCGGGACAGCATCGGCGATGGCCCGGCGTGTAAGCGGCCATCAACGCGACGGACGGTTGAGCGTCGATCTCGGGTAGCCCGCTCTGCATCGGCGAGAACGCTCGGTTCAGCCACGCCTGCGTTCGACAGAAGAGGAGCGCCTTGGTTTGCACTTCGTCCTTGGGGACGTGGTCGGCAACGCGCACATCAGGGATCGCGATATCGGGGAATTTCTCTTGAATCGGAACCGAAATGATGGGCTGAGCGTCTGGACGGGGCACGGGGATCACGAGCGGCTTGTTGTGGCGAAACTTGAAGATCATGAGGCGATTCCAGAAGGTCCGTCGCAACCACCACACGACGGCCTCAGTCGATCCCGGCCGTACGCCACGGCTTGAAGGCGTTGTCCACGCCGGACAGGGCGCCGGCAAGATTCGGAAAGTGTCGAAGCAGGACCGTCGACATCGTGTTGTCCTCGATCCAGCGCAGACCCTCGGCGGTGTACACCTCGGGTCGGTAGTCGTAGGTGAAGAAGCGGTCGCTCTTGAGCCGCCGAGTGGCCATCAGGATGAAGACCCGAAAGGCTGTGTCGCTGAAGGCGAATCCCTGCGGCGGCGTTTCGGCGTAGAGCCCCACCATGAGGTCAACGTCCTCGGGGCTGTCGTAGATGCGGCGCAGGTCTTTCACCACCTGGGGATCATCGCTGAACTCCTCGAAGGTGAGCGCAGGCTTGAGGTGGAACTGGCGGCGGAACTCGTTGTAGCGCGGGACGCCTCGTTCGCGGTTGCGCAGAATGTCGGTCGCCGCGAGGTCGAGCGTCGTGCCGTCGGGCTCACTGAACTGTCGCATGAGATTCGGATAGTTGTGCAGCACGATGGCACCAGGGTGGCTCGTCCCGAATGAGTAAAAGAGATCGGTCATGGTGACGCGCGGGTCATCGAGCACTAGGTGGGTCAGTACGCCGGCTAACTGCGTGAAGTCGTAGTGCTCGATGGCTTCGTTGTCGTCCGCGCTGCGAAGGCTGTATTCGTCGGGGATGAGTGGGTGCATCCGATAGACGGCCACGAACTCCTCGGTCATGGCGTACGGCGCGCCGTGGTAGTAAAGATCGGATCCCGGCACGCCACTGAGTTCCTCGCTCTTGGTGAGACGCCCGAGCTTCTTGAGCAACTGCTCGCCTTGGAAGCCCCACCAGTTGACCCGCATGCCGAGCTCGAGATCCGCGTCGGCGAGCAGCGCGGTGGTCCACTCGGTCGTGTGAATCTGGGCAATCAGTGCGGCGTTGATGAGCCGCGCGTGGTCGAACAGCTCGTCGTCACTCCACGAGGGGTAGATCGCGGCAAGGTAGTCGCAGATCGAGTTGTGCTCCCTCATGAACAAGGTATGCATCATCGCCAGGCCGATCCACCAGTTGCCGGTAATGCCCGCGATGTCCAGACCGGGAATGGGCGGCATGTTGGGAGGGTCGAAGGGGATGTTGCCCTTGTCGTCGAGCAGGACGTGGCCGCCTACGCCGCTTCGAATCATCTTCTCGATGATTGGGCTGCTCCCGTACACCTGGGACGCATCCCACCAGTGAGTCTCGGTATTGAGATGGGTCGGGGGCTGTGCGTCAGAGGTGGGGTCGGCCTTGGTGCGGGGAATCAGCATCGGGCGCACGGGCCAGGAATCCTCCGCCTCGAGGTCGACCTGCCACGGGTCGTCGGGCTCGTTCGTGCCGTGGCTCATCCAGTCATGTACTTCGAACTGCAGCCACGCCGCCACGAGCACGTTGAGCGTCGTTGCCGGAATGAACTCCTTGCGCGCTAGGAGCTCATTGCTGACGAGTCGCGGGTTCGGCGTCAGGACATCGTGGGGGTAGGTAAGAGCGAGCGGAACGTTGCGACCAAAGCGACTCCCAGCGCTACCCATCAGCGGCTGGAGGGGATCGTTGCCCGTCCCGTCGGGCGATCGCACGAGGCTGCGTGGACCGGGTGGCGGCAACTCCGGGCCCCAACCCGCGGACACACCCGTGGTATCGAAGAGATTGTGACGACGCAGGGTCATGCGAAGTCCGGTCAGCGTCATCAGGGCGATCGGTTTCGGGAGGCGGTCCCAGCCGTATCGGCGATCGAGTGCACCGCAGAGCCACATGAAACCCTTCTTGAAGGGACCGTCTTTCACGAGACCTCCTCATGCAGATCGTGCACAACTTAGGCGCACTATAGGAGATGCGCGAACAGCGTCAAGGGTCGACGTGCGCCTCGCGCTTACCGACAAACCGACGAACCGAAGGAGTAACTCCTCTCGCCAATAGCACTGAGGTCTAGAAGCCCCGAAATACCCCGCGCAAGTACGTGATGACATCGTTGTTGCGCAGTGACTCACTCGTGTGCGCCTCATCGAGGCGCCCGTAGAAGAGTCGCACCAAGGCTTCGGCGGGAATCTCCAAGTCGACACGACCGTCGTGAGGTTCCTCGACCAACTCGGCCGAATCACCCGTGAGCCGCAGGGTGAAGGAACGCTCGGGCTCGATCGTTCGAATCGAGATCTGGCGCTCGTCGCCGGCGAGACGGGCCGCGCGCCCCACCAGGAAGTTGATTCGATCCAGGATCAGCCCGCTGGCGTCGGCCGGCAGCGTCGCGTCGGGCTCAAAGGAAACCTCAACGTCCCATGTGTGCAGCACGTGCTCGCCGAGTCTCAGTCCCACGGCGCCATCGAAGTCGAAGGACATTGGACCCAGCGACATGCGATACTCGCTGCGCTGTTCTTCGGTCATTGCCTCGAGTGCTTCCAGGTACTGGCGATCGCTCACGAGGGCGTCGCCAACTTGGTCAGCCGGAGCCTTCGCGTTCCAGAGGTCCCAGACCGACTGGTTGAAGTCGGGTTCGGCGTTGCGCCCGGCAACGAAATCCTCGATCCTCCGAGTGCCGATTACTGCGCCGGAGCCCAGGTGGGACATCGTGTCGGCAATAGTCCACTCGCTCGGGTACGCCGACGCTGTGTAGTCAATCGGTTGAATATCAGATGCCACGTCGTAGAGATGTGCGACGGACTCTCCTAGCGCGTTCAGTCGTTCGGACACGGAACAACTCCTCTCACTTCTCGGAGTCAGTGTAACGAGGCGTGCCGGAGGGTTGCCCTCAGTGTTGGGATGACGCTGCATCGAGATACGAACGCTCGACTTCATTCGTGGCCAGATCTCGGGCCCGCGTTCGAAACAGCTCAGCCTCGTCCGTACGACCGAGTTCTTCCAGCAGATAGGACTTCGTCGCCGGCAGGTAGTGATAGAGGTCGAGAGAACCCTCGCGCTCCAATTCATCGACGATGGCGAGTGCCGCCTGGGCGCCTTCGACTTTGGAAACCGCGACCGCTCGATTCAATCGCACCACCGGACTCGGCCACACCAACAGCAATTGGTCGTACAAGATCACGATCTGGGGCCAGTCGACTTCGTCGTACGTTGGCGCGTGCGCGTGCAGTGACGCAATCGCCGCCTGAAGTGTGTAGCGCCCCGCCGTACCCGTGAGCAGACTCTCCACGATGAGTTCGTGAGCGTGGGCAATCTCGTCGCGGTCCCACAGTGAACGATCCTGGGCCGAGATGGGTTGAGCACTACCGTCGGGCGTGATACGCGAGTCCTGACGCGCGTGAATGACCAAGAGGAGAGCAAGCAGTCCTTTCACTTCGGGCTCGTCGGGCAAAAGGTCATGGAGCAGGCGGGCCAGTCGCAAGGCCTCGCGGATCGTATCGCGGCGCACCAGAACTTCTCCTGACGGAGAAGCGTGTCCCACCGTAAAGAGCAGATAGATCACCCCGAGTGCTCCGTCCAGACGAGCGGGCATCTCTTCGGCGTTCGGCACTCTGAAGGGAATGCGAGCGAGCGCGATCTTCTTCTTAGCTCGGGTGAGGCGGGCGGCCATTGTGGTCTCACTGACCAGAAAGCACCGAGCGATATCGACCCTCGTCATACCACACACCAATCGGAGCGTGAGAGCCATCTGTGCGTCTCGCGACAGCGAGGGGTGACAGCACATGAAGACGAGTCGAATCGTGTCGTCGTCCGCGAAGTCGCCACTCTCCATTTCTGAACGCAAACTCTCCTCGACGACGGACTCGCCGGAGTCCACCAGCAACGGCAACTTTTGTCGGTAGGTCGCCGCACGGCGCTGGGAGTCGAACACGCGCCGGCGAGCCACGGTCGTCAACCACGCTCCAGGATTCTCGGGAATACCGTCGCGCGTCCAGCTCGTCAACGCCTCGGTGAACGCATCCTGCACCGACTCTTCTGCAAGATCAATATCCCTCGCCGTACGCACGGTCGTAGCCAGTACGCGCGCCCATTCATCGCGGTGAGCACTCGCTACGGCCGTACGTACGTCGTCAGACATTTAGGCGTTCGTGCGTGAGGGAACGACGAGGAACTCGATCGGTCGAACTTCAATCCCGCCGCCTTGATGGAGAATCGGGTTGCGACGAGCGATCGCGAGGGCGGCGTCAAGGTCTGGCGCCTCGACGACGCACACGCCTAAAACCACTTCCTTGGACTCGATGAACGGACCGTCGGTGATTCCTTCCGCCCTTATTGACGTCGCCGCCTCATAGGACTCCAATCCAAAGGCCGCAATCATCACGCCCTCATCCTGAAGATCTTGGCTGTAGCGATCGTGCTCTCGCATGCCCTCGGACTGGCGTTCTTGCGCGTCGGGGTCAGCGGTGACCGACTCGTCCTCATCATCAACAGGCGCGTACAGCAAAATGGCG
>JBEKYI010000047.1:0-10197 GCA_049511155.1 Acidimicrobiales bacterium | reverse complement strand
GCCCTCCTTAGAACACTTCGCATAGAGGGAGTCAAGTTGGTGGGGCGAAATCTCGCTGATCTTGATCGCCCCCAGTGCGGGTCTGATGTGTAGGTCGACGAGGCTCTGGTATCCCCGGAGGGTTACGGGGGAGCGGTCACGCGAATGCTGGAAGCGCATCCACTCCTCGAGCAGTTCGCTGACCAACATCGATGATCCAACTGGCTCGGTGTCGATGCTTGCCACCATCGCGCGCGCCTGAGATTGAGCGGCCGACTTCGTTTTCGCGCGAAACGTGACCGCCCGGCGACGTGGCTTTCCGGTCACGGGGTCGGGACCGATGCTGTACCTGAAATACCACTGGCCACTTCCAGCCGGTCTCTCGACCAGTGAGCCACTACCATGGGGACGCCTAGAGACCATTTCCGGACACTATTACAAATTGGATCAAAATTGGATCAATAGGCCCAAGCTCCCGTAGCTCAGGGGATAGAGCATCGGTTTCCTAAACCGTGTGCGCAGGTTCGAATCCTGCCGGGGGCACTCTCAGAGTTTTCGAAATCTGGCGTCAATGGTGAGGTTGACTCAGATCGTAAGTCCAATCGCGTTTCCTTCTGGATCGCGCACTCGCACGAGTCGGTACCCCTCGTCCGAACCTTCTTCGTCGCCCTCGAACTCGATACCCCGTCCTCGAAGGTACGCGACGGCGGCGTCCAGGTCGTCGACCACGAGCGTGGGGGCCCAACCACTTCCGGACTGAGTGCTGACTCGCTCGGGGTGATCGGTGGCTAATGCGAGTACGGCGCCACCCTGGTCCTCCGAGACCAGGGTGCAGAACTCGCCCGGTTCCAGCCATCCCACGGTGAGGCCGAGTACGTCGCGATACCAAGCCAGCATGGCGTCGAAGTCCCTAACTTGGACAGTGACCATCGCGAGTTGACGAATACGCACTGTTTCTCCCTAGGGCTCGACGTTTCGCCGTCACGTTATCGGACTCGGCTTCCAGGGTCGGTTGGTATGCGCCCCAAGAACTGAACCGTTGCGCACGAGCTCCGACTATTCACGCAAGTTACGATCAGAGCCCATGATGGCGGTCGACATCTTTCGGTCTGGTCAGTGGAGCGATTTCTTTCTGCTGGTCGGTACAGGCGCAGTCACCCTGACTGGCTTGGTGTTCGTAGCGATGTCACTCAACGTCAAGGCCATCACTGTTGACGCCACCTATCGAAATCGAGCCATCAACACGCTGACGGCGTTGGCGCTGGTGTTCATGCGCTGTGCGCTCGTACTGATGGGTGCGCAGAATTATCGCGCTATCGGCGCAGAACTATTTGGTGTTGCCGGCATCTCTGCGATCGTCTTCGCCAGGGGCTACGCCAAAGCCATCCGGAGTGGCAACGGTCTGCGACTCACTCGCGTAGTTGGCGGGGGCTCGATACATCTCATTGAGATGGTTGGTGCCGCGCTCTTCTTCTTTGGCCACGAGTTTGGTCTATACATCGCGGCAGCAGCGATCGTGAGCAATACGTGCTACATGGTCACGGCCGCGTGGCTACTCGTCATCGGCGCGTTCAACCCCAAGACCGCCTAGTCCGAGCTCAGTTCGCGGTTGGTTGGACCTATCTAGGGGCGTATCACTGTGGAAGAATCACGCCATGTCTACGACTGAAGCCGAATACGAACAAGCCCTGACGCGAGCCAGCGAGTATGCGAGAGCGTGGTTGGAATCGGTCGGTACCCGCCGCGTGTCACCCGCCGCGAGCGCTGACGACCTCCTGCCCCTCTTCGGCGGTCCGCTACCTGACCAGGGCGCGGAGGCTGGCCACGTGGTCGATCTCCTCGCGACAGGGGCCGAGCCCGGTTTGATGGCGATCGGATCCGGACGCTTCTATGGCTGGGTGATGGGAGGAACTCTTCCGGCCGCTCTCGGTGCTGATTGGCTCGTCAGCGCGTGGGATCAAAACGCCGGTCTTCGTTACGCCACTCCGGCCGTGGCCGCCCTCGAAGAAGCGGCAGCAGCTTGGCTGCTTGACCTGCTCGGACTTCCGTCGGGAGCCGACCTTGGCTTCGTGACGGGAGGCACCATGGCTAACTTCACCTGCCTCGCCGCGGGACGGTTCCGGGTGCTCGATCGCGCCGGATGGGACGTCAACAGCCAGGGCCTTGGCGGTGCTCCCCGCGTGCACGTGCTGGTGGGGGCCGAGCGTCACGACACGGTCGACCTGGCGCTGCGGTACCTCGGTCTCGGACATCCCACGAAGGTGGACGCCGACGAACAAGGGCGCATCACCATTGACGCTTTGGCAGCGGCGCTTGACGAAGTTCCCGTGGGCGCGCCAATCATCGTCTGTCTTCAAGCCGGCAACGTTCACTCAGGCGCCTTTGACCCCTTCGCCGAAGCGATCGAGCTCGCGCATCGTCGCGGTGCGTGGGTGCACGTGGATGGCGCCTTCGGGCTGTGGGCCGCGGTGTCTCCTTCGCTCGCGCATCTGGTGGCGGGACTGTCGGGTGCCGACTCGTGGGCGACGGACGCCCACAAGACGCTCAATGTTCCCTACGACTGCGGCATTGCGATCGTGGCGGACTCTCACGCCTTGCGCTCAACTTTTGGCGAGCACGCTGATTACTTGATCAGTGACGAGACGGGAGTGGGGGATCCCTCAGAGAAGGTCCCCGAGCTGTCGCGCCGAGCGCGCGGCGTGCCCGTATGGGCGGCGCTGCGCTCGCTTGGTCGCAGCGGGGTCGTGGATCTTATCGACGGACTCGTGCACAATGCGAAGTCGATTGCCGACGGACTGGGCGACGTGAAGGGAGCGACGGTTCTCAACGACGTCGTCTACACCCAGGTGTGCGTCGCGTTCGAAAATGACGAGCGCACGCGCGAGGTTGCTCAGCGCATCATCGCCGACGGTGCGACATGGATGTCGGGATCGCGCTGGAAGGGTCGAGCGGTCCTGCGCGTGTCGGTGAGCAACTGGAGCACGGACGACGACGATGTTCGCCAGTCGATCGACGCCGTACGCCGGGCCGCCGCTGGCTAGTCGCCCGTGTAGTACTTATCGGCGGCGCTGAGTGCGCGATCCAGTCGCGCCAGGCCCTCACGGGCCTCCTCGTCGCTGACGGTGCAAGGAGGAACGACGTGAATGCGGTTGAAGTTATTGAAGATCAACAGGCGCTCGTTGCGACAGGCGGCCAGAATTTCGTTCATCGCGGGCGAGGACCCGCCGTAGGGGGCGAGGGGCTCCTTGGTCGCGCGATTGCTCACCAGATCGAGGGCGAAGAAGACACCGAGTCCGCGCACCTCGCCGATGATCGGATGCCCGGCCGCGAGGTCCGTTAGTCCGGGGCGCAGGACCTCGTCGCCGATTCGTCGCGCGTTTTCGACGATCCCTTCGCTCTGCATCGCTTCAATGCTCGCGACAGCCGCGGCGCAGGCGAGGGGGTGGCCCGAGTAGGTGAGGCCACCGGGATAGACCCGGTCGTTGAAGGTGGCGGCGATGGCTTCGTTGATCACGACACCGCCCAAGGGGACGTACCCAGAGTTCACGCCCTTGGCGAACGTGACGAGGTCGGGCTTGACGTCGTGGTCCAGGTAACCGAACCACGATCCCGTTCGTCCAAAACCGCACATCACCTCATCGGCGACGTAGACGATGCCGTAACGGTCGCAGATCTCTCGCACGCCGGCGAGGAATCCTGGTGGTGGCACCATGATGCCCGCGGTGCCAGGAATCGACTCGAGAATGATCGCGGCGAAAGAACTCGGTCCCTCGAACTGGATGATGCTCTCGAGGTTCGCCAACGCCCGGTCGCGCTCTTCTTCTTCGGTCGTTGCGCCGTAGGCCGAGCGATAGAGAAAGGGACCGAAGAAATGCACGGCGCCTTCGGTGCCGTAGTCGTTGGGCCAGCGCCGTGGGTCGCCCGTCAGGTTGATCGACGTCGAAGTGGCGCCGTGGTAACTGCGGTACGCCGAGAGGACCTTGTAGCGACCGGTGTGCAGGCGCGCCATGCGGATAGCGTGCTCGACCGCTTCGGTCCCGCCGTTGGTGAAGAAGATCTTGGTGGCTCCGTCAAAGGAGTGGTCGAGAATCAACTCGGCCGCGCGATAGCGCGACTCATATCCGTGCTGAGGGGCGATCGTGCTCAGCACGCCCGCCTGCTCCTGGATGGCGCGCACCACCGAGGGGTGCTGGTGGCCGATGTTGGTGTTCACCAGCTGCGAGGAGAAGTCCAGGTAGGTGGTGCCACCGATGTCGGTCACGTAGACGCCCTGGGCGTCTTTGACCATGAGTGGATTGATGGAGCCCTGCGCGGACCAGGAGTGAAAGACAGACGCCTTCTCTCGTTCTTGGGGACTCAACGACGATCGATCAGTTGACATGACTCCCTTTCTAGTTCGTGGCGCTCGGGGCTCAGTAATCACGAGGCCGGTCTAGTATCCACAACTGTTCCGGTGTTCGCACACGAACGATGCCAACGAGAGTGGAGGCCCCATGAGTCCGAGCGATTCGACCAGCGACATCGTGCGAGCCGCGCTCGTCCAGACCAAGTGGACCGGTGACAAAAACTCCATGATCGAGGCCAACGTGGCCCTGGCGCGACAGGCCGCGGCCCAGGGCGCCCAGGTGCTGTGCTTTCAAGAGTTGTTCTACGGTCCCTACTTCTGCCAGGTCCAAGATCCCGCGTACTTCGCCTACACCGAGACGATTCCCGGCGCCACGACCGAGCGGATGCAGGAGCTAGCGCGCGAGACCCACATGGTGCTGGTCGTACCGATCTACGAAGCCGAACAAGAAGGAGTGTTTTACAACACGGCCTTCGTCATCGACGCCGACGGCACGTACTTGGGCAAGTACCGCAAGCACCACATTCCTCAGGTCAAAGGGTTCTGGGAGAAGTACTACTTTCGCCCCGGCAATCTCGGCTATCCCATCTTTCACACGGCCGTCGGGCCGGTGGGCGTCTACATCTGTTACGACCGCCACTTTCCCGAAGGCTGGCGGGCCCTCGGGCTTGCGGGGGCGAAGATCGTCTTTAATCCGTCGGCCACGAGCCGCGGACTGTCGGCGTATCTGTGGAACCTCGAACAGCCCGCCGCGGCCGTGGCCAATGAGTACTTCGTCGGCGCGATCAATCGGGTTGGCGTGGAGGACCTCGGCGACAACGACTTCTACGGCGGGTCGTACTTCGTCGACCCGCGCGGTCAGATCATTGGAGAGGCGGCCTCCGACAGTTCCGACGACGTGATCGTGCGCGACCTCGACATGGGTCTGCTCACTGAGGTGCGCCACACCTGGGCCTTTTACCGGGACCGTCGCCCCGACAGTTACGGCAGTCTTGTCGCTCCCTAACGTTCGAGGAAGAAAGGTGCGCCCATGAAGATTCTCATTAGTGGCGGAACGGTGGTGAACTCGACGGGCCCCTTCGTCGCCGACGTGCTGATCGATGGTGAGCGCATCGCGGCTCTCGTGGAACCCGAATCCAGCGCGAGCGCGTCGTGGCGCGAAGCGGCTGACCGGGTACTCGACGCAACGGGCCTCTACGTCGTGCCGGGCGCGATCGATTCGCACACCCACATGGAGATGCCCTTTGGCGGGACGCACTCGGTGGACACGTTCGAAACGGGCACTCGCGCAGCGTCGTTTGGGGGAACGACCACCATCATCGACTTTGCGATCCAGACCAAGGGTCAGAGCCTTCGCGAGGGGCTCGACAAGTGGCACGCCAAGGCCGACGGTAACTGCGCGATCGACTACGGATTCCACATGATCGTGTCGGACGTGAACGAGTCGTCCCTGAAGGAGATGGACCTTGTCGTGGACGAAGGTGTCTCCAGCTTCAAGCTATTTATGGCGTACCCCGGCGTGTTCTACTCTGACGACGGCCAGATCCTCCAGGCCATGCAACAGGCCTCGGGAAACGGGGCCACGATCATGATGCACGCGGAAAACGGGATCGCGATCGACGTGCTGGTCGCGCAATCGCTGGCTCGCGGCGAGGGGGATCCGCGATTCCACGCCTCGACGCGGCCGGCGCTTTTCGAAGGTGAGGCTACAAATCGGGCAATCCAACTCGCGCGCGTGGCCGGTGCCCCGCTCTATATCGTTCATCTCTCGGCCGCCGAAGCGCTCGAGCAAGTCGTGGCCGCGCGCGACCGAGGACAGAACGTGTTCGCCGAAACCTGCCCGCAGTACCTGTTTCTCTCTGAGGACGACCTGGCTCGAGAGGGCTTCGAGGGCGCCAAGTTCGTCTGTTCGCCGCCACTGCGAGCCGCGCACAACCACGCCGACCTGTGGCGGGGACTTCGCACTGATGACCTCAGCGTCGTCTCTACCGACCACTGTCCGTTCTGCTTTAAGGAGCAAAAGGAGATGGGTGTCGGTGATTTCTCCAAGATCCCCAACGGCATGCCGGGTGTGGAGCACCGTTTTGACCTCATCTTCCAGGGTGTGGACCAGGGCAACCTGTCCCTCGCACGCTGGGTAGAGGTGTGCTCGACCACGCCCGCGAGGCTCTTTGGCCTCTTTCCCAAAAAGGGCGTTCTCGCTCCAGGATCGGATGCCGACGTCGTGCTCTACGACCCCAGGGCCACGCAAACGTTGTCCGCCGCGACCCACCACATGAACGTCGACTACTCGGCTTACGAAGGTATGACGCTCACGGGTCAGGCGGTGTGCGTGCTCTCGCGCGGCGAGGTCGTCGTGGAGAATCACGAATACGTAGGAACGCCGGGGCGGGGCCAGTTTCTTCGGCGTGGACTTAACGGATACCTGCGCTAGTCACCACCCGCGAGAGGAGAGTTATGGAATTCGGTCTCGTGGCCCAGACGAACGCACCGTCTCGCGACGTCATCGAGTTGGCCAAGCGCGCCGAGGACGCCGGCTTCACACATTTTTGGACCTTTGACTCCTGCGTCCTGTGGCAGGAGCCCTTCGTCATCTACTCCCAGATCCTCGCCAACACCTCATCGATCATCGTCGGACCGATGGTTACGAATCCCGTGACCCGTGACTGGTCGGTAACGGCGTCGCTCTTTGCCACCCTGAACGAGATGTACGGAGACCGCACGATCTGTGGGATCGGTCGCGGCGACTCGGCTCTGCGGGTCACGGGCGGGAGTCCCGCTTCGCTCGACACGCTCAGTGAGTCCGTTGGCGTCATCAAGGGCCTGGCCGAGGGTCGCGAGGTTACCTTCAACGGTCGAGCGGTCAAGATTCCGTGGGTTGAAAATGGCAAGTTGGACGTCCTGATGGCCGCCTACGGACCCAAGGCGTTGGCGGTCGCTGGGGCCAAGGCGGATGGGCTCATCATGCAGCTGGCCGATCCCTTCATTGTGAACTGGGCAAGCGAGCGGGCCCTGGCGGCCCGGGCGAACGCGGGACTGATGACGAGCGACTATCGCGTGGTCGTGGCGGCGCCGGCCTACGTGGGTACCGACCTCGCTCATCAGCGTGACCAGGTGCGATGGTTTGGCGGCATGGTGGGCAACCACGTCGCTGACATCGTCGAACGCTATGGCGCGGAGTCCTCGTTCGTGCCCCAGGCCCTCACTGACTACATCGCCGGACGAAAGGGATACGACTACTCACACCACGGACGCGCCGATAACCCCGACGTCGACTTCGTGCCCGACGAGATCATCGATCGATTCTGCGTGCTGGGCGACGTCCAAGCGCACCGGGACAAGTTGAGCGAACTCTCGGAGTTAGGCGTCGACCAGTTCTCCCTCTACCTGATGCACGACGATCCGGAAGGAACGATCACCGCCTATCGCGACGAAGTCATCGGCTTTGTTTGATCTACGGGGCCCGAAGTCCGACGTCGCGGCGATACTTCATGATGATGGCAGCCGCGCGCGCGATCGACTCGGCGACGGCCAGCGCGATGCCGGCCGTCAGCACGTAGGTAACAAATTCATTGTGTAGATGCGTGATCGATGACTCGGCGATGCGCAAAATGAGCAGCAACCCCAGCAGGCCGTACTCCATGGCGCTGCGACGAAAGATAACGCTCTGCGACTCCTTGACCGCGCGCACGTACATCACCTTCGCTCGGGCCATCCCGATAGGCACCCCCGCGCCAGCGCCGATGAGCGCGGCGAGGACGTGAGCGTCGCTGCGCATCACCAGGCCCCACAGGACGGTTCCAATGAGCGCGATGCTTACCAAAGGGTCGAGCATGGTGATGACGAGGGGTCGGAGCCGCTCGCCCTTGTTGAGGACCACGTCACGGTTCTGACGAATGCTGCGACTCCGCAGAATCGCGATGACTACGAGAACCACCAAGACGAAGTAACTGCCCGCGCTGGCGCCATCCGATGAACTGCCTACTGACAAAGTCGGGTCTTACCAGCGCCGGTCAGCGTGCAGTTCCCTTACGGCCCTCCAGTACTGGCGCCAGCGCACAGCGCGCTTGTCGGCCCGCTGACGCTCCTGAGCGGCCAGTTTCTTCGCGATCTTCTTGAGCTGGGGCTGTTCGGTGGCGATGTCGCGGAACCAGTTCGAGGCGATGACGAGGTCGTGCTGCTTGCCGAGGTACTTCTGCATGACGTCTAGGCGCCGAGCGAACTCCTCCACGGGTGAGCCCACGACGTCCGAGAGTGCCTGGGCCGCATACAGCATGCGTTTGGCCGCCACTCGCGTCGAGTGCAGGTTTCGATCGCTGGGCTTGCGCCGGGCCTGCTTGACTTCGCGTCGAAGATCGCGCCACGCGACGCGCAGCGCTCGACGAGCCATGGGTGTCAGGGTCTCGGACGACGTAAAGCGAGTCGGCAGCGACGTGCGAAATTCACTGACTTCGCGCAACGTGTCGTGGTACTTGTCGGACTTTAGGAGGTCGTCGGTCTTGAGTTGGAGATTGCGCCGCGTCCGGGCAGCGATGTCCATGAGCTGGCGGCCCTGCGAGGACGTGACGCGGTTGCCCAGGGCGCGAATGACACTGGCCTCGAGCACCTCGGCGTCGCGCAGCCGTCCAAAGAGTCTGCTTACCTCGCCCAGGCGCCCGATGAGGTCGTCGGCGCCCAGTGTCGGATCAATACTGGCCATCGTGGCCAGGCGGTACTGGACCCGGCGAAAGGACAGGCGGAGCTTGCGCGTCGACTCCGGGTCGTCGGGAGCCCCGTCGCCGCGATTGTTACGGACAATGAAGTCCGCGAGCTTGATGTCACTTTCGGCCACGCTGAGGAGCTCGCGGGTGAAGGCCTTCACGACGTCGTGGTCATGGCGGCGCTGTTGCTTCTTGGTCATCTTGACCGGCCCCCTCCCATCCATTAATGCGTCGACCTCGTAGCGTAGGCAACTCATCGCGGTGTGCCGATACTAAGCGGAAAATGGGGAAAACTACGGGGGCCGTGCCTGGCAGGCGAATGGGGGGCACCAGCTGCGCGGCGTACCTCACTAGAGCGAGGTTCGCTGATGCACGGCGCATCTCCGTGGTCCTCGCTTTGCGCCTTGATTCCCACTGTTCAACGGTATCTTGGGCGCTTTCACATTTAGGTCATGCTCGGTGACGAGTGCGTGACGGCACTACTGTGGATGCCTCGGCTCGTCGCCGATCCGAGTTCTCCTGGAGCCTCATGCGTCGTTTTGTTCTTGTGCTACCCGTCGTTGCCCTGTTGCTCGCCACGTCCTCGCTCGAAGCGGGTGCCGCTTCGAAGACCGCCGCGCAGATCCTTCAGATCAGCGTCAACTCCATGCAGAAAGAGGGCAGCTTTCACTACGACTCCACGTCGTCAATCGCGGGCAAGGTCGCCCTTACCCTGTCCACGGATAGTTCGCTCACCTATGGCAGCCAGACCCAGACGTTGGACGGTGGCACCGAGACCACCCGGCTCATTGGCAAGACCCTATATCTGTACGCGAACGCCAAGGCCTACGCCCAAGACTTCGACGTCGCCAAAACCACCCTGGCCAATAAGTGGGTTCTGGTGCCTTCGACCAACAAGAACTACGGCAACATCGCTGACGCCATCTTGGTGAAGTCGGTTATGCAGCAGCTCGTGGACATCGGATCGGTGAAGGATGTGGGCGCGGCGACCTTCGACGGCCAGACCGCGCTGGAGCTTCGCGGCAACGCGGGTGCGAGTGGCACCGAGACAATCTACGTGTCGGCGAGCGCCCCGTATCTGCCGATCGGACTTTCGGCGGAGGTGATCGAAGAGGGTCACAAGATCGTCAACGAACTGGTCTTTTCCAAGTGGGGCGAGAAGTTCAGCGTGAA
>JBEKYI010000046.1:0-15545 GCA_049511155.1 Acidimicrobiales bacterium | reverse complement strand
AAGGCCTACTTCGGCTCCGATATCTCCTCGCGCCTGCGTCCGGGCTACTTCCCCTTCACCGAACCGTCAGCAGAGTTCGAGGTGACGTGCACGATCTGTCGGGGCGCGGGATGTCGCACGTGTTCCTCTAGCGGATGGGTCGAGCTCGGCGGCTGCGGGATGCTGGATCCCGCGGTACTCGAGGCCGTGGGTATCGATGAAACCGAGTGGAGCGGCTTTGCCTTTGGCTTTGGCATCGACCGGTGCGCTCAGATGCGCCACGAACTGAGTGACATGCGCGCGCTGATCGAAAACGACACCAGGTTCTTGGAACAGGTCTCGTGAAGATCTCACTGAACTGGTTACGCGAGTTCGTCGAGTTGGGCGAGAGCATCGAAGAACTCCGGGAAATCTTGAGCGACCTTGGCCTTGTTGTTGAGGGCGTGGAGTACGTGGGCGAGGGGCTCGAGGACGTGGTGGTGGCGCGCGTTGACGAGATTCGCGCGATCACGGGTGCGGATCGCATTCGCCTGGTGACCGTCGACGCGGGGAATGGACCGCTTGAGATCGTCTGTGGTGCGATGAACTTTGACGTCGGCGACCACGTGCCCTTAGCCCCCGTGGGTGCGGTTCTGCCAGGGGGCTTTGCGATCACCGAGCGCACGATGCGCGGGGTGACGTCGCGCGGCATGCTGTGTTCGTCACGCGAGCTACGTCTGAGCGACGACCACCAGGGCCTCATGGTTCTCGACGAGCTCGTAGAGCCCACGGTGGGCGAGCGGCTACTCGACGCTCTCGCGATCACCCCCGACGTGATCTTTGACATCTCGGTCGAGGGAAATCGACCCGATGCGTGGTCCGTCGAAGGAGTCGCGCGCGACCTTGGGGCGCGCCTCGGGCGGTCCCTTCGCGAGCCGGTTCTCGCCACGCCGAACTCAACTGAGACGAGTGAGTCCTTCGCCCACGCCGGGATCGAGGATCCGGATCTGTGCGGTCGGCTCACCGTTTCGGTCATACGCGAGGTGCGTGTTCTGCCGTCTCCGCCTTGGGTCGCTCAACGCTTGCGGAGTGCGGGAATGCGTCCGATCTCCAACGTCGTCGATGCGTCCAACTACGTCATGTTGGAACTCGGTCAGCCCACCCACCCCTACGACGCGGCCAAGGTCGCCGGGCACACGTTGCGAGCGCGCCGCGCGCGCCGGGGCGAGACATTGGTCACCCTCGACGGCGTTACCCGCCAACTGGCCATGCCGGGACGCGGACTCGGTGACACCGGGGAAGACGGCGTCATCGTCGACGGCGATGATCACATTTTGGGTCTGGCCGGGGTGATGGGCGGCGAAGGTAGTGGTGTGTCCGAGGACACCTCCGACATCCTCCTCGAGGCGGCGTTCTTCGACCCGATGACGATCGCGCGATCCTCGAAGCGACACGGCCTGCGCAGCGAAGCGTCGCACCGTTTTGAACGCGGGGTCGATCCCGAGGGCGCGTTGCGGGCAGCCGCGCGCTTTGTGGCGATCCTGCGCGAGAGCATCCCTGACCTCGTGTTTCTCGCCTCACCCCTGGACGTGCGGGGCGACGTGCCCGTACCTCCCACGATCATCCTGGACGCAGAGGACATCGAACGTCTCTTGGGGGTCCCTCTTGCGCGCGACGACGTGGCGTCGATTCTGTCGCGTATGGACTTTGGCGTGGCCGAGCGCGGCGCTTCATTGGAGGTCACCGCCCCCTCGCGACGCCTCGACATCCGTGAAGGTACACGAGGTCGCGCGGACGTCATCGAAGAGATCGCGCGGGTCTACAGCTATCGGCGCATCCCTCTTCATCATCCGGCCTGGCCCGAACCGGGTGGGCTCACCGCACGCCAGGAACTGCGCCGCCAACTGCGCGAGATCGTCGTGGACGCCGGTCTGTACGAGGCGTGGACACCGTCGCTGGGCAGCGAAGCGGACTTCGACTTGCTGCACCCCGGGCTTTCGCGAGTGCGAATCACCAATCCGCTCTCGTCCGAAGAGTCGGTGCTGCGCGCGACGATGCTCACCGGCCTGGTTCGCGCGTGGGCGAAGAACTACGAACGCGGTATCGGCGACGTCGTGCTGGGTGAGTTCGGCGTGGTCTTTGAGCACCCCGAAGCAACGACCTCGCCGCGCATCGCGCGCGGCGGTGTTGGTGGAGATCAGCTCCTCCAGTTGCCACGCGAAAATGAACGCCTGACGATCGTGCTGGGTCGCCCCGAGGACGACGCAAGGAGCGCGGTTGCGTACTGGCGCTTTATCGAGAGCCGACTCGGCCTCGAGGACGTAGTAGTGCGATCGTGCGAAGCTCCCGCGGGGTTTCATCCCACCCGCAGTGCCGCACTCGTAGACCGTCGCAGTGAGAGCACGCTTGGCTACCTGGGCGAAGTCGACGCGGAGTTCCTCGCCACGGTGGCTTCCGTGCCGCGAACGAGACGCCTGGGAGTGATCGATCTGGATCTGGACGCGCTGGTGGATCCGGAGGTCGCGACCCGACGGTCCGCTTTGGTGCAGGTGCCGAGCCGCTTTCCGAGCGCGGTGTTCGACCTTGCCTTCGTGACCCCGCGCGGCGTACACGCCGCTGACTTGGCGCAGACGTTGCGCACGGCGAACGAACTAGTGGAGTCCGTGACGCTCTTTGATGTCTATGAAGGTTCGGGTCTGGCCGAGGGAACGAGGTCCCTCGCCTACAACGTGCGCGTGAGCTCCATGGATCACACGCTCAGCGACGCCGAGGTGGCCGCTGCGCGCGAGAGTCTGATCGAGGCAGCCGGGCGTCTTGACGCCACCCTGCGATAGGAGCACGGTGGTCGAGTTCGTTCCTCTCGGCGATGACGGGCGTCGCTTCAGCCAAGAGTACGTGGTGCGCCTCAGTGACGCCGACGAGCGCGGCCGGTTTCGTCTCGACGGCGTCGCTCGGTTCTTGCAAGATGTGGCGACCGACGACTGGAGCGACACCGGCATCGAGACCGACGAGACCTGGGTCGTGCGACGCACGAGGATTCGGTTGGTCGAGGGTGCGCGCTGGCCGCGGTACTTGGATCGCATGCGCCTGACGACCTGGTGTGGGGGAGTGGGCGCGGCGTGGGCCGAGCGGCGCACCAACATCGACCTCGACGGGGTCACGTCAATTGAGGCCGCGGGTCTGTGGGTACCGATCGGCCCTGCGGGCACACCGATTCGCCTCCGAGGGAGCTTCTTTGACGTCTACGGCGAGGCGGCGCGCGCCCGAAGGGTCCCTGGACGCGTGGACACCCCCGTCGTAGGCCCGGGTGCGACGATGCGACCCTGGCCACTACGTGAGGCCGACCTTGATCTCGCCGGTCATGTGAACAATGCCGCGGTGTGGCAGGCGGTGAGCGAAGTGGTCGCTGCGCCGGTGCGATTCGTGAGCGTGACGCACCACCAGTCGCTCGAGCGCCGTGATGACGTGGTCCTTGCGAGTGCGCCCGGCGCCCTCTTGCTGGTCGTGGACGGCGCCATCAAGGTCTCGGCGACGTACGAGTACTAGACCAGCGCTGGACGAGGCCTGCTGGTCGCGATGACGCAACCCACGATCACCAGGGGGAAGCCGACCAAGATGCCGGCCGTGAGGGCTTCGTGCAGTCCCACGATGCCGAGCACCACCGCGACTGCGGTATTGACGTAGGTCACCACGACGGCTCGGGTTGATCCGACTTCTCTGACGAGGGCGGAAAAGATGATGAACGCCCCGGCGGTGCACACGACCGAGAGCGTCGCGATGGAACTCCATGTTTCACCCGATACGTGATGGGGCCAATGTGTGAGCGCCCACGGAGCCCACGCGAGAGCCACCACGCCCGTCGCCCCGCACGTCACGGCGGCTCCAGGGACGTGCGCGAGTTTGGTGGCCAGAATCATCGGGCCGATCGTGTAGCCCACGCACACGACCGCCATCATGGCGATCCACGTGAGAGTACCTCCCGAGAGGTCTAAGCCCACCAAGAACGCAACGCCGCACGCGCCGATCGCGAGTCCGAGATACCGGCGGGACTCAATGTGTTCACCGCGTCGCAGCCGTTGGACGACGACCGACAGCAAGGGCACGCCGCAAATCAGCAGGCTCGTGAGAGAAGACGTGATGTGCTGTTCGGCGGTGGACATGAGAAACCAGGGCACACCGAACTCGACGACTCCGAATACGACGATCCAGCTCAAGTTGCGCACCAAGGCGGACCACTGGCGCTGGATGGTTACGAGGGGGATCAGCAGGAGTGAGGCGGGCCCCGTGCGCAGAAAGACGACGACGCCCGGATCGAGCTGGCGCACCGCGACCCGGATCAGCAGGTAGGGAATTCCCCAGATGATGGCCATCATGAGGAATAGCAACCACCCACGTTTGGACATCTAAGAGAGTAACGAACGAGCGTGACACGTCAACGGACCTTGCACTTTCGAGAGGTTCGAGTGGCGGTGCGGGCATCTCGGAAATCACAATTTTTGAACTTTTGCTCCGCTTCCTGCATAAAATGTCATTATGCGAATGGGCGTGATGGGGGCCACGGGGTACGCCGGTGGAGAACTGTTGCGCCTCTGCGCGTCCCATCCCGACCTAAATGTTCTGGTCGCGACCGGAGGGTCGAGTGCTGGAAAATCCATCGCCCAGCACATTCCCTCCCTCGCCGGCGCCTACCCCGACCTCGTGGTGCAGCCTCCCTCGGCCATACTCGACGGGGATCTGGACGTGGTGTTCTTGTGTCTGCCTCACGGAGAGAGTCAGGAGTTCGTACCCTCCTTGCTCGAGCGACACGTCCAAGTGGTGGACCTGGGCGCCGACTATCGTCTTCGGGACCCCGACTTGTATCCCACGTGGTACGCCCGCCCCTTCATTGACGCCAACGTCATCGAGCGCGACAAACTCGTCGTCGACGCCCTGAGCGGGGTTTCGGGAGCCGGGCGGGCGATGAGCGAACGCCTGCAGTTCTCGCGCCTGGCGGCCAACGCCGAGGCGTACGGGCTTCTCTCGCACCGACATACGCCCGAAATGGAACAAGAGATCGGCGCCACCGTGCTCTTCACGCCACATCTCGTGCCGGTCGCACGCGGCATGCTCGTGACGGCCTACGCGAGGGTGAGCGCCGCCTTGTCAAGTGAGGACGCGCTCGCGATGTTGCGCGAGAGCTACGCGTTGGATCCCTGTGTGGTGGTGGTCGACGATCCGCCCACCCTGAAGGATCCTCTGGGTAGCAACCTGTGCTTCGTAAGCGCCCGCGTGGACGAGCGCACCGGATGGCTCGTCGCGATGAGTTCGCTCGACAACCTCACGAAGGGAGCGGCGGGCCAGGCCATTCAGGCGTGGAACGTGTCGAGCGGACGTGACGAAACACTCGGCTTGCCCCTCGCGGGAGTGAGCCCGTGAGCTACGTCGTCAAACTCGGGGGTCACGCACTCGACTCAGTCGTGCCCACGTCGCCCGTCCTCGCGGCGTTGGCGAGCGACCTCGCGCAGCTGGCGGCGAACTCGTTGGTCGTGCACGGCGGGGGACCACAGATCGCCGAACTGCTCGAGCGAGTCGGTCGACCCAGTGTCTTTCACGAGGGACTACGCGTGACTGATGACGCCACGATGGAGTACGTCGCCATGGCGCTCGCTCACGTCAACGTGCATCTCGTGGCATCGCTCGGGAGCTGCGGGCTTCGTTGTGTGGGACTGAGCGGCGCGGACGCCGGCACCCTGCGCGCCCAGCCGGTGGGTGGGTACTGGGGTCGCATCAGTTCGTCGCCCAAGGTCGACACTGAAGTGATCGCCGCCTTGTGGGCCGAGCACCTGACGCCGATCATCTCGCCCCTGGCAGTAGACGACAGCGGGGAACTCGTGAACTGCAACGCCGACGTGGCGGCCGGGGCGCTCGCCGGGGCGCTCGACGCCAAGGTGCTCGTTCTCTTGAGCGACGTCGATCAGCTGCTGGCCGATCCCTTCGACCCCTCATCAGCGCTCAGCTCGGTCAGCGGCGACGACGTGCGCGCGATGCTGGCCAGTGGCGCGGCGCGCGAGGGCATGCGCCCCAAGATGATGGCCGCGCTTGAGGCCATCGACGCCGGCGCTCGTCGCGTGCTGCTGGCGAATGGCACGCGACCTCACGCGTTACGCGACGCACTGGCGGGGGCCATCGCGACCACCGAGGTGTTCGCGTGATCCGTCACTTCATCACCATCGAGGAACTCTCTCACGACGACCTCACTTCGATCTTGACGCTGGCGACCTCGCCCTTCGACGACACCACGCTGAGCGGCCAGGGCGTGGCTCTCGTCTTCGAGCGCCCCAGTCTTCGCACCCGCGCATCGAGTTCCAGCGCCGTGCACGAGCTCGGTGGGTACGTCACCTTCTTCAGCGACGAAGAGATTGGACTGGACAGCCGGGAGTCGGTCGAAGACGTGGGCCGCACGATCGCCGAGATGTACTCGATCGCGGGGCTTCGGGTACGACGTCACGAGGTCTTCGCGCGGATGCGCGCCGCCACCGACGAACGACTCTCGCTCATCAATCTCATGGACGACGAGGCTCACCCGACCCAGGCGCTCGCCGACGTGCTGACGATTGCCGATGAGTTTTCGCGCGGGGACACCAGGGAACTCGCGGGCCTCAAGGTCGCCTACGTGGGCGACGCAACGAATGTGGCCCGCTCGCTGGCCGTCGCCCTGCTGCGACTGGGTGTCGACGTCACTGTCGCCGCGCCGCAGGGCTATCAGTTGGTCGAGGGTGGGGCCGAAGACCCTGCGCGCATATTGGGACCAGGGTCATTACGTCTCGTCGACAATGTCAAAGAGGCCGTTGCGAACGCCGACGTTGTCTACACCGACACGTGGGTGTCCATGGGTCTGGAGGCCGACGGCGTGCGGCGCCGCGAGGAACTCGCCGCCTTTCAGGTGAACGCTGACGTGATGGCCCTGGCCAAGCCCTCGGCCGTTGTGTTGCACTGCTTGCCCGCGCATCGTGGCGAAGAGGTCACCAGCGACGTCCTCGACGGGGCGCAGTCTCGCGTGTGGCGACAGGTATTTCATCGACGTTCGTCGATGATCGGCGTTCTTCGATGGATAAAAGGAGAAGTATGACCAAGACCCAACGTCAGCATCGCATCAGTGAACTGATCGATCACGACGTCATTTCGACCGCGGCCCAGATCGTGGCCCGTCTGCGTGAGGAGGGCATCGCCGCGACGCAGGCGACCGTCACGCGTGACCTACAAGAACTCGGCACGGTGAAGGTTCGAGACGAACACGGCGCGCGTCGTATCGTGCTGGCCGCCTCACCGAAGATCGCCCCGGCACCGCTGGATCACTTGCGCCGCATGATGGGCGAGTGGGTGGTCTCGGTCGACAGTTCGGCGAACCTGGTCGTGGTGCGCACACCGCCGGGCTGCGCGCACGTGGTTGCCTCCGCCCTGGACCGTAGCGCTCTCGGTGGTGTGCTGGGCTCGGTGGCCGGCGACGACACGATCTTGGTGATCGCGGGCGAAGCGCACGGCGGGGCCAAGTTGGCCGCGGAGTTCCGAGCATTGGCTGGCATCAGCGACCTCATCGAACGCCAAGTAAAGGGATAGGCGATGACCAAGCGGGTAGTGCTCGCCTACAGCGGGGGACTCGACACGTCGGTTGCTGTTCGGTGGATGATCGAAGAGTGGGGGGTTGAGGTCGTCTGCGTGTTGGTCGACGTCGGCCAGGACGTAGAGAAGTCCGAGAGCTTCGTCGACATTCGTGCGCGCGCTCTCGCGGCGGGCGCGATCGACGTGGTCGTCGTGGATGCGCGCAACGAAATGGCTAGCGAGTTCTGTGCCAAGGCCATTGCGGCCAACGCGAAGTACGAAGGGAAGTATCCGCTCGTGTCGGCCCTCTCTCGCCCCGTCATCGTGCGCCACTTGGTGGCTCAGGCCCGCAAGTTCAACGCTCAGGCCGTAGCCCACGGCTGCACGGGCAAGGGCAACGATCAGGTGCGCTTTGAGGTGGGCACCCACGCACTGGCGCCTGACCTCGAGGTCCTCGCCCCGGCCCGCAACTGGCGCATGACGCGTGCGGACTCGGTGGACTACGCCCTGAAGTGGGATATTCCGATTCGCGCCACCAAGGAGAAGATCTACTCCATCGACGAGAATCTGTGGGGTCGGGCGATTGAGTGTGGTGCGATCGAAGATCCCTGGGCCGAAGCGCCCGACGAGCCCTACACGCTCACGCGAATCACGGCCACCGAGCCGGTGGAGCTCAGCGTGAGCTTCGACCACGGCGTTCCCACCGCCCTTGACGACGTTGAGATGGAACTGGCGGATCTGATCGCTGCGCTCAACGCGCGCGCCGGGTCGACGGGATTCGGTCGAATCGACATGGTGGAGAACCGCCGCGTGGGCATCAAGAGCCGTGAGGTGTACGAGTGCCCGGCCGCACTGGCCCTCATCGCCGCGCACACCGAGCTCGAAGACATGGTGCTCGAACGCGACCTGCGCCACGAGAAGATGCGACTGGAGACGCGCTGGGCCGAGCTCGTCTATGACGGCATGTGGTTCTCGCCCCTGAAAGAGGCCCTCGACGCCTTCGTGGATGAGACCCAGCGCCACGTGACGGGCGACGTGCGGCTTCGCTTCGAGCCGCCCGGACTGATGCGCGTACTCGGACGTCGCAGTCCCACGGCCCTGTACGACTACGGTTTGGCCACGTACGACGCGGCCGACACGTTCCGGCACGCCGACTCCGAAGGCTTCGTGCGCATCTACGGACTGGGCGTCAAGACTTGGGCCCAACGTCAGGGCGCGAAAAACTCAACCCCGCCTGGCTCATGACGCTCTGGAGCGGACGCTTCACGTCGCCCATGGATGAGACCCTCTGGGACCTCTCGGAGAGTTACTCCTTTGACTACGTCCTGTACGACCACGATATTGAAGGCAGCAAGGCGCACGTTCGCGGTCTCGAGATGGCGGGACTACTGAATGCGGACGAAGCGGCAACGCTGATCGCGACGTTGGATGCCATCCGCGAGGAGTTCGCGAGCGGTACGTTCGAGCGAGCGGCCAGCGACGAGGATATCCATACGGCCATCGAACGTCGCGCGACCGAGCTGGCCGGTAACGTCGGGGCCAAGCTGCACACTGCGCGCAGTCGTAACGATCAAGTGGCGACGACGCTTCGCCTGTTCACTCGCGATGCGCTGCGAGACGTGGCGCTCGCCACGCTCGACCTGATCGACGTGCTTCGCGAACTCAGTGCGCTGAATCCCGATGCTCATCTTCCTGGCTACACCCACCTCCAGCGCGCCCAGCCCGTGCTCTTGAGCCACCACCTCAACGCCCACTCGTTCGCCCTGCTTCGCGACGTCGATCGACTCGGGGACGCGCGCCGACGACTCAACGTCTCGCCGCTCGGCGCGGGGGCGATTGCCGGAACCTCGCTCAATATCGATCCGGCCCACACGGCCAACCTCTTAGGGTTTGACAGCGCGTTCGCCAACTCGATGGACGCGGTGAGCGATCGCGACTTTGTCGCCGAGTCGCTCTTTGACGTGGCGCTGCTCGGCGTACATCTGTCACGAATGGGCGAGGAGCTGGTGCTGTGGACTTCGGCCGAGTTCAACTTTGCCTCGTTGGGCGATGACTTCACGACGGGCTCGTCGATGCTGCCACAGAAGAAGAACAGCGACGTCGCCGAACTCGCCCGGGCCAAGAGCGGGCGACTCATCGGAAATCTCACCGGGCTCCTGGTCGTTCTCAAGGGTCTGCCTCTGTCGTACAACCGCGACCTTCAAGAAGACAAGGAGCCTTTGTTCGACTCGTTTCGTCAGGTCCTCTTGGTGCTGCGAGCCCTCGCTGGTGCCTACGGGTCGCTCGCGTTTCACGAAGAGGTGGCTGCTGCGGCTGCCGACGACGAACTGTTAGTGGCGATCGACATCGCCGAGGAGTTGGTGAGCGAGGGCGTGCCGTTTCGACAGGCTCACGAGCAGGTGGGACTGCTGGTGGCCGAGTCGATCGCCTCGGGTCGATCGCTGCGCGAGCTCGTTGCGTCGGCTCCTTCGATCGAGCGCTTTGGCGTGCTCTTCGAGACCGGTTCGGCCCTGAAGCGCCGGACTTCGCCCGGGGCGTCCGGACCTCGTGCGCGCGAGGAACAGTCGCTGTTGCTACAGTCAGTGATCGCCGAAGCAAAAGCTCGGTTGGAGTGAATTTGTAGGTTCCCGCGCCGCTCGTTACGAGAGATGAGAGGGTTCGGTCCGTCCGGAGACCAGGGATGAGATGATGCTCGCGGCTTTGGGGCTGCCCAGCCCAGTACAGGGGTCCCACCCGACGATTGCGTGGTACGCCCCGTTGTTGCCCGTCGTAATGTCCCGAAAGGCCACGTCGCCCAATGAATACAGACGCGCGTTAATGAATCCCAGCGACTGCCCCGTTCGGGCTACGGCCAAGGCAGTGAGGGCGGCGTAGAGCGGGGCGACCGCCGATGTTCCTCCCACCACCAGATCTTCACCGTCGGCTCGCACCTGGTATCCGGTCTCGGGGTCGGCGTTGGCGGCCACGTCGGGCACACCGCGCCCGGTCCCAGCTTCCGCATTGGCCGACGGCGGCACGTGCGCCGAGGCCTGCCATGTTGGAACAGGGAACGCGATGCTGATCCCACCGCCCGTAGCTCCCCCGGACGGAAGGTCGTTCCACACGACCTCGGAACTGATTGCACCATTGGTCGCAGTCACGTGAGTCCCGCCACATCCCACGACCTGAGGGCTCGAGGCAGGATAGTCCACGTGCGCGTCGCCGTCGCCCACGCCGTCCGACGAACCGTTATCGCCCGCGGCGACGAATACCGTGACCCCGACGCTGGCCGCGTCGGTAAAGGCGGCTTCAAACACCGACGTGGTCTGAGCGGTGTACGTATTCTCTGGGCCGCCCCAACTGATCGAAATGACCTGGGGTTTGTGCGTGTCGTCGTGCACGGCGGCGCTGATGGCGTCGGCGAACCCCTGATCAGTGTTGGGGGCGAAATACACCACGATGCTTGCGCCCCGAGCGATCGCGCCCGCGACTTCGATATCGAGCATGACTTCGGTGTCTGGTCCCGACGTGCTTCCCGTGGGATCGTTGCTGGCGCCATCGACAGCAACCGCACTCACCGATGGCGTGGCGATGCCGAGCCCGGCAAAATACGTCTCAAGATCGCTTAGCCGATACCCGCCACCTAGTTCGATGAGAGCGATGCAGACTCCCGTGGCGCTGGCGCCATCAGGGACGCCATACAGCTCTCCAATCGCCACGGGTGTAAACGACGTGGCCGGATCCTTGGACAGACGAAAGCGCGTCTCGGCCTGGGGTCGATCGTCGAGGCCTAAAACGGCGACCACCACGTCCCGCAGATTGCGCGGCAGCATTACGGGGCCCGCGTGACTGCGATAGTCGCGTTGGGGATGTTCATAGTGTTGAAACTCCACTCCGAATGCCTCCGACATTGCCGCAGCCGAGCCGCTCAGACGAACGCGGCGTCCGGGCGGGTCAACCTCAACGACGGTCAGTCCGTAGGAATGGGCGTAGTCCTCGAGCGCGGTGACGTCGGCGGGTGCCGCCCCTCGCGCGGCGGCCAGCTCCGGGCGAGAGAGAAAACGATCGGTGGTTGTCGCCGTCGGCACCGCGGCTGCGCGATCGGGGCGAGGGCGTAGGTAAACCGTGACGTCCACCGGACTTGACGGGTCGGGCGCGCCCACAAGCGTGGCGATGCCGTGGGGAGGCGGGATACTTCCGGGCAAGGGAACGGGGGTGGCATTGTCGGTCATGGAGTCCTCCTCTGCGATTTCACGCTAATAAGCCTTCGTGAATGTCACACGACGTCGCCAGAGTTGGTTCGTGCCCCTTTGTAGAGAACGCGAACCATACAGTGAGAGAACATGGTTGAGCGTCTCCTAACCCCCTCCAAGATCACCGCGTGGCTGGGATGTGGTCACTACCTAACGCTACGAAATCAGGTGGACTCCGGGGTGCTGGTGCCGCCGAGCACTCCTTTGGGGGAGTTCGCCGAACTGCTCATCGACAAGGGCAACCGACACGAGTTGAGCTGCCTCGACGAGTACGAGTCGATGGGCAAAACCATTTACGAAGTTCCCGGTCGCAACGCGAACGAGACATTCGAGCAGTGGGTCGATCGCGTCAAGGGGTCACTCGAGTCCGGTTTTGACGTGATCTATCAGATGCCCTTCGTGCACGAAGGAATGCGGGGCATCGCCGACTTTCTCGTGCGAGTCGAGGAGTCGCCGGGCTACGCCCACTACGAACCGGTCGACGCGAAGCTGACCCGTAACGAGGCCAAACCGGGACACGTCATGCAGCTGTGCTTCTACGCCGAGGCGATCGCGGCCCTTATCGGCGCCGCCCCACGCCGCATGCACATTTGGTTGGGCTCGGGTAGCACCGAGTCGCTCACGGTCGAGGAATTCTTGCCGTACTGGCGCCGTTTACGCCGCCAACTCGCGACCATCCTCGAAGAAGACGTCACGACAGCGACGACGCGACCTCGACTGTGCGAGAGCTGCGAGTACTGCGAGTTCCAAGAGCACTGCCAGGCACAGTGGCGCAGTGACGACGCGCTCGCCTTCGTGGCCAACAGCCGCGAGAGCGAACGCAACATCCTTGAAGACGCGGGGATCATCACAATCGCCCAATTGGCTGCACGTACCGACGCGGTCGCAGACCTGCGCGAGGAGAAGCGTCAGCGCCTCACGCGCCAGGCAGCCCTGCAGGTGGCGTCGCGCGAGCGTCCGGGGCCGCCAGCTTTCGAGTTCATTGAGGTCACGGAAGATCCCGTCTACGGTCACGGGTTTGAACAACTGCCGGCGCCCGATAGCGGCGACGTGTTTTTCGACTTCGAGGGAGACCCGTTCTGGACTCCCCAACACGACTTGATGTTCCTTGCGGGACTGCTCTACCAAGATGACGTCGGCGCATGGATCTACGACGAGCGTTGGGCGCACAACCTCATTGATCAGCAGTCCATGATCAAGTCATTGGTGGAGTGGTTCGCGGAACGGCGCGAAGCATTCCCGTCCATGCACGTCTACCACTACAACCACACCGAACGCTCGACGATTGCGCGACTCATGCGCGACGCGGAGGATGAGAATCTCTTTGCCAGTTTGGTCGAAACGGGTCTGTTCGTGGATCTCTTCACGATTGCGAAGAACGCAGTCCGGGTGGGCACCGAGTCGTACAGCCTCAAACAGCTCGAACACCTCGTGGAGTTTCGTCGTAGCGGTGGCATAGAAGGTGGCGCGATGGCCGTCGTCGAATACGAAGAGTGGATGACTACTCACGACGACCGCGCACTCCGCAACATTGCGCTCTACAACCGCGAAGACGTCGAAGCGACCAAGGCTCTACGGGACTGGCTCGTCAGCCATCGCCCCGCCGACCTGGCGTGGCGAGAGCCCGTCACATCCGAAGAGGAGTACGAACTCGACACTGACGAGCTCGTCGAGGCCCTTCACCTCTTGCCCGAGGACGACGCGGGGTATCTCTTGGGGGATCTCCTGAACTACTGGCGCCGCGAGCGCTCGGCGGATGTGACGCCCAAGTACGTGGCGCTGAACGGTGACTACACGGCACTGTACGACGAGATCGACTATCTCACGAACCTGCAGTTCCTTAGAGTCGACGAGCCGACTGGGCGTGAGAGAAATCCACGAATTGTCTTGACCTGGCCCGAGCAGTTGATTGATCGTTCGCTCGAGAAGGGAAACGAGGTTCTCTTTGCCGGGGTGGGCGTCCAGTACGGACGGGGATCGATCTCGGCCATTGACTTCGAGCGTCGCGAAGTCTCGTTGCCGTGGGGACCACTTCAAATGGAACACGGTGGCGTGCCCGCCGCACTCACTCGAGATCGGCGATTTCGCCCGAAGCCTAAGGACTCGGTATTAAAGGACCTGGCACGCCAGGTGCTCGCTCCCGAAGTGCACGGAACGCCGAGTCGTCTGTCGATGGCGTTGCTGGCGGGGGAGCCGCCGCGCTTTCTCGAGGGGCGCGGCCCCCAGGACGGCGTATTTCAAGACGACCTCGCCTCGATCTACCAGTGGGTCGACGATCTCGATGAGAGTTTCGTGGCGTTTCAAGGTCCTCCAGGCACCGGCAAGACCTACAGCGGCTCGCACGTGATTCACCATCTCATTTCTTCCGGTAAGCGCGTGGGCGTCGTCGCCATGAGTCATCCCGCGATTGACAACCTGATGACCGCTACGCACAAGGTGTTCGATGAGGCGGGCGACCTCGATCGTCTGCACGCCCTGCGCTGGAAGGACACCAAGGACGGCACGCCGCTGGAGTTCGCGACTTACTCCCAACGGAAGGATGATCTGGAGTCGGGCGAGTTCAATCTGATCGGCGGTACGGCGTGGCTGTTTGCCAAACCCGAGATGCGTCAGTATCCAGTCGATGTGTTGATCGTCGATGAAGCGGGCCAGCTCGCCCTAGCCGACGCGGTCGCCTCGACCAACGGTGCGCGCAACATGCTCCTGTTGGGTGACCCCCTGCAACTGAGCCAGGTGGCCAAGGCAGAACACCCTGGCGACTCGGGTGCCAGCGTCCTTCAGCATGTGCTCGGAACTCATCTCACCATTCCCAATACCCAAGGGGTCTTCTTGGCGAAGACCTGGCGCATGCATCCCGACGTGTGCGAGTTCATCTCCACGCAGATCTATGAGGATCGCCTCACGAGTGACGAGTCGTGTGTCCAGCAAGAGACAGAGTTCGGTACGGGGCTGCGGTGGCTAGAAGCACGACACTCGCGCCGATCCACCGAGTCGATCGAAGAGGCCGAACTGGTCGCGGGACAAATCTCTCGTTTGGTGGGGACCAAGTGGATCGATCAAAAGGGGGAGTCGCGAGTCCTCGAAGGCCGAGACTTCATGGTGGTCGCCCCGTACAACGACCAGGTGCGCCTCCTGCAGGCGACATTTCGAGCCGTGCCCGGCTTGGACTCCGTGCAAGTAGGCACCGTCGATAAGTTTCAGGGCCGCGAAGCCCCCGTGGTGTTCTTTACGATGACCACCTCGTCGGCGGCCGATATGCCCCGAGGGCCGGAGTTCCTCTTTTCGAGGAACCGTCTGAATGTCGCGGTCTCGCGCGCGCGGTGTCTCGCGTACCTGGTCTGCACCGAGGAACTGCTCAACTCGCGCGCCGCGGACATCGACGACATGCGCCTCATTTCGACGTTGAGCGCCTTCGTCGAGCACGCGGAACGTGTCGCACCGAGCACGTGAAAAGTCGATCAAACGCGTGAGTGGGATGTGACGGAACTGCTAACATGGAAGTCCTGCCTCTAGCGAGCCCGGCGTTGCGACTTGCGTCGTAAACCTGGGCGCTGGTAGGGTAGGCATCCCCGCTTCTGGGAGTACCCAGTGGCGGAATCTCGGGAGAAATCCCGAGATGGTGTACGTCACACCTCCGACTCCGGTCGTGTGTGTCGTCGCTCCTTGAAAACGGAAGAACGAGAGCCAAAAGCCAGTACGGGCGACGATGGGCTGATCTAACAGACCACGTCGTTCGTCAAAGAAGTACTGCAGTAGGCAGAGCATTCACACCCCGTG
>JBEKYI010000045.1:0-10846 GCA_049511155.1 Acidimicrobiales bacterium | reverse complement strand
GCCAGTCGTCCAGCTTGAGCTCGCCGCTCTCGCGCAGCTGGACGGCCAGTGCGCTGACCAGTTTTCGTCGATTTGGTTCCAGCGTCAGAGGTCGTAGGTGGTGGTCGTTGCGGTACTGGGTGACGATGTTGAGCGCGGCGCGGTGAAAGGTTCCGGCTCTCACGTCGCGTACTCCCGCGCGAAAGAGACGTTTTCTCAGTTCGTCGCCCGCCTTGCGCGTGAAGGTCATCGCCAAGATCTGGTCGGGCTCGGTATCGTGGTCCGCCACGCGTCGCTGAATTCGTAGCGTGAGCACGTGAGTCTTGCCCGATCCCGCGGTTGCTCGTATCAAGAGGCGCCGGGCGGGCGACATCACGGCCTCGCGCTGCTCGGGCGTGAGGCCGATGAGTAAGTCGTGTGAGAAGTTCGCCTCGTCCATCGCTCCTTGCACGCTAATGGGAGGCGGTGACGTAGTTCAGGGCCGCTCACCCGTCTCACTAACCTCTATACGTGCTTCGTAGCTACGGCGACTCGCAGGTTTTCGGGGAGACCTACGGCACGGGTCCCATCCGGGTGGTGTGGCTCCACGGTTGGGCTCGCCAGGCTCGCGACTTCTCTGTTCCGGCCCAACTGCTGGCCGATCGGGGTTTCGCCTCGGTGGCCCTCGACCTTCCAGGCTTTGGCACGTCCCCCGCGCCCGGCGCTGCGGGCGGGGCCCGGTTCTACGCCGAACTGATCCTGCCCACGCTGCGCGAGATCTCTGAGTCGCCCCTCGTCCTCGTTGGTCACTCCTTCGGTGGGCGGGTGGCGCTGCTCGTCGCGAGCGAGCACCCCGAACTCGTCAAGGAACTCGTGCTCACCGGCGTGCCGCTCCTGCGGCTCGGTCCGACGAGAAAGTCACCGCGGCGCTATCGGGTCCTGCGCTGGCTCGCCGGCCATCATCTCCTCAGCGAGGCGAGACTGGAGTCGGCGCGCCACAAGTACGGATCGAGCGACTATCGCAACGCGAGTGGCGTGATCCGCGACGTACTGGTCGCGACGATGCAGGAGAACTACGAGGCGGCCCTCTCGTCGCTGCGCACACCGGTGACCTTCCTCTGGGGTGAAGGCGATCGCGAGGCGCCGCCCGAAGTCGCCACCCGAGCCGCTGAGTTGGTGACGTCTCCTTCGAGCGTCTCGGTCTTATCGGACGTGGGGCACTTCGTCCCCCTCGAGGCCGCGGACGCGCTGGTCGACGTGACCGCCAAGGCGCTGGATTCGTGACGATCGCCGTCACAATTATTCTGAGCGCGTTGCTGGTAGCGGCATACTGCGCGCAGATGGCCCGGTGGCTGAGGGTTCTGCAGCGAGAGCACTACGACGCGTCGTCGCTGATGCGCTTTCTCGCGCGCTGGTCTTCGCCGCAGCGCCCGAGTGCCAAGGCCAACCTGGGGGGCAAGCCGCACCGTCCCTTTACCTTGAGCCACGTCCTGATCCTGGCGATTCTCGTGACGATCGTATTCCGCGCCTGGGACCCGCTCGTCGTCGCCGCGTCGCTCTACGGACTCTTCTGTCCGTGGGGGCTGCCGGTGCGCGGGCGCACCAGTCGACTCGAGTGGACGCGTCGATTACGCACGACGGCCCTACTCGCCACCGTCATCTCCCTCGTCATTGCCGGGGTCGCCGCACTCGCGCCTCACCCCTTCTTGGGCGCGGTCGTCATGGTGCTCGCGGTAAATCCGATGCTCGATCTGGTAACGAGGGCTCTTAAGCCCATGGAGGATCGCCGCGCTCAACACTTCGTCGACCAAGCGGTACGCCGTCTGTCGTCGATCAGCCCGCGCGTCGTGGCCATCACGGGATCGTATGGCAAGACCTCCACGAAGAACTACCTCACGACGTTGCTCGGTACGAGCGCCGGGGTGGTCGCCTCGCCGCGTAGTTTCAACAACCGCGCCGGCCTCTCACGCGCGATCAACGAGAACCTGGCGGAGGGCACGCAGATCTTCATCGCGGAGATGGGGACCTACGGTCGGGGGGAGATACGCGAGTTGACGTCGTGGTGTGCGCCGGAGATCGCCGTCGTCACGGCCATTGGTCCCGTGCATCTCGAGCGCATGGGCAGCCTGGACGTGATCGAGGCCGCCAAACGCGAGATCACCGAGAGAGCGTCAACCGTCGTGCTGAATCTGGACGATGCGCGTCTCTCGAGCTGGGTGAGCGACCTGCGCGCGCAGGGCAAGCGTGTGGTCACCGCCGGATCGCGAATGGTGGACGCCGACGTACGAGTCGCGCGCTCTAACCACCGTTGGCGCGTCAGCATCGGCGGGCAAGAGATCGTCGAACGCGACGAGATCGTCGGCGTGCAGCCAACGAACCTGGCGTGCGCACTGGCGGTCGCCCACGAACTCGGGGTCGACACTGCGACCCTCGCCCGGCGCCTCGCCGACGTGCAGCCCGTCGCCAATCGGCTCAACGTGGCGACATCTCCGGCCGGGATCGTCGTTGTAGACGACACGTTCAACGCGAATCCGGCGAGCGCGATGGTGGCACTCGACACCTTCAAGTCGCTCGACATCACTGGGCGTCGAGTGGTGGTCACCCCAGGCCTCGTTGAACTCGGACGCGAGCAGTACCCCGAGAACCTGCGCTTGGCCCAACTGGTGGAGGCCGTGCCCGCCGAACTCGTCGTGATCGGCCGTACGAACATCGTGGCGCTGAGCGCAGGCTTGACCACTGCACCGAGACGCTTTGACACTCGCGACGACGCTGTCAAATGGATTCGCACCTCGCTCGCACCCGGCGACGGGATCCTGTTTTTGAACGATCTGCCCGACCACTACCCTTGATGTCTTATGGGTCGGGCGAGGTGAGCGGTGGCTAGCGGAGTTCTCTTTGGGGGTCCGACGCCCGAGCACGACATCTCGATCTTGACCGGACTGCAGGCCCTGCGCGAACTGGCGACCTTCGAGAGAGGCGCGATCGGCATCTACTGGACCAAAGCCGGCACGTACTACTCCACCGCCAGTGACGTCGAAGCCGAGGCGTTCTTAGACGGAGTGCCCAAAGGTGCGAGCGAGATCACTTTGCGCCTGGGTGAGGACGGTGGCTTTTGGTCAAGCGGTTCGCGACTCTCGGGCGCCAAGAAGCTCGACGTCGACACGTTGATTCTCGCCACCCACGGTGGGCCGGGCGAGGACGGCACCTTGCAGGGCGCGCTCGATCTCGCGGGGCTCCGGTACTCCGGTCCCACGGTCGCCGGAGCGGCCCTGGGCATGGACAAGTGGGCGTTTTCGGCCGTCACTACTCGGGCGAGACTGGCGTCGCTGCCGCGCGAACTGCTGAGTTCCTCGAGCACCTCGC
Organism: Acidimicrobiales bacterium; assembly: GCA_049511155.1. GTDB lineage: Bacteria > Actinomycetota > Acidimicrobiia > Acidimicrobiales > RAAP-2 > RAAP-2. Next base: position 7,525 of record JBEKYI010000045.1, on the reverse strand, counting down.
TTCCCTTCGCGGGGCCGTATATCTTGAAGCCGCGCTTTGGCGGCTCGTCGATCGGCATCGACGTGGTGGCGGACTTCGCGACCGCGAAGGCGCGCCTGTCGAGCAACCCGCACTTAGCTAACGGTTGCGTCGTCGAGCCTTATCGCGCGGACCTTACCGACGTGCAGATCGCGCTGCGCACGTACCCCTCGCTGGAGCTCTCGGCGATCGAGCGACCGATTCGGCGCACGACGGACGCCGAGTTTCTCAACTACCGCGACAAGTACGTCGGCGGAGAAGGGATGGTGGCGGCGCCTCGCGAGTTGCCAGCGGAACTCGCGCCGGGTCAGCGCGAGGAGATTCTCGGCCTGGCTCGAGCGATCGCGGACCTCGCCTTGGTGCGCGGAGTGGCCCGACTGGACTTCCTCGCCAACGACCACGAGATCTACGTCAATGAGATCAACACGATTCCGGGATCGCTGGCCAAGTATCTCTTCGTCGATCCGGTACTCCCGTTTGCGGCGCTACTGAAAGATCTGCTGGCTGAGGCCCGTGAGCGACCAGCTCATCGCTACAGCGCCGCGGGGGCTGACGGGCTGGTGCTGCGCCGGGCGGGCTCCATCGCCGCCAAACTCGCGTAGACGCGGCACCTTGGCGAGTGCGTCAGTGAGCGCATCGCTGTAGGGGTCGATCAACAGTCCTTGCTGCAGTGACCAAAAGGCCAGTTCGTAGTTTCGCCGGCTCATGGCGCTGTGGTGAAGGGCCAGAGCGGCCCACTCGCCGTCGCGCGCGAGTCGTGCGGCGAAGCCCTCGGCGAGAAACCACTCGAATCCGCGCAAGGTACTAGCCAGGGGTTCGCCCTTGATCAGAAGCAGCGCTTCGTGAGCAAGGGGTGCTGCGTCGCCAAGGGGGAGCTGTCGTGCGCGCGTCACCAGTGTGGAAAACATTTCGACGTCGCTCGTGACGCCGTGGGTGGTGTAGAGCCCCGAGGAAGAGACCGGATGCAGGCGAGGACCCTGAACGTCCACACCGAGGGAACGGCGCACCGAACTCGCCGTGTTGGCGAGCGTACGTGAGGACGCTTCGATGTCGGCGTGCAGGAGCACGCGCGTGCGCAGACGTTCACCGGTGACGGGCTCATGTCGATGCAGGGCGAGATAGGCGACCATCTCAATGCATCGTCGTCGCAACGTCGGCGTGAACGGCTCGACGATTCCTACAACGGTGGGATCGGCCCGCAGCATCTCGACGCGCAAATCTCCCGTGCGCGGTGCCTCGTGAGCGACGGGAGTGGCCCGCGAGTCGTTGTCTAGGTAGGGAGTGAGAGTGACTGCGCAGGCGGATAGCTCATCGTCCAGGTCGCCGGACGCTCCCAGGTACACCACCACGCTCCCTCGCAGGGCACGCGTGGCGAGTGCGCGCAGCAGTTCGCTCTCGTCACGAGCAAACACGACGTTCCCCTGATGTAGGACGACGACTTCGCGCTGGATGTCCTCAACACTCCACGCCGCGCGAATGGGCAGACGGCCTCCCTCGCGGGCGAATCCAATCAAGGTGCCCGTCGCGCTCGGTCCCAGCGTGCACGCGAGTATGGGCGCGCTCGGCGTTCCACTAGACAGAGCGGCCGGCTCGTCGGCCACGTCGAGAACACCGTCGCGCTCCTCTCCGATGAGCGCGACCAGGTGCCCAATGAGTTGAGGGTTCAGGCCGCGCAGCAGCTCGATGGACTCGTCCACGTCAAAGACGCCGTCGCTACCGTCACGTCGCAACGCGTCGCTGCGCCGCTTGGCCACGAGTGCGAGGGGCATCGGCGCCAGGCCGACCAGGGGAGTGGGCGCGCGATGACGCACGGGCTGAGAGGTCGGTTGGTACGAAATGGCGATGGCGCTGGGTTGATGCGCGTTGACGTGGGCGGGGGCCGCGAGGGCTAACAGTGCCACGAGGAGACCAGCGAGCCAGGCGCTGCCATTGGACTTCACCTGTCGCCCACGTCGCAGCCGCCACACGTTACGGGCGACTTGGCAGAGAAAGCCGAGCCAGAACGCGACGAGCACGACCAACAAGAGACGAACGAAAGTGCCGCTTGACTCGCTCGATGTTCGCTGCCACTTGGTGAGTACGACGTAGGGCAGCAAGGCGAAGTACAGCGCGAGCGCGGCCCCATGTAGGCGCGTGCTCAACGGACGATCTAGTTGCTCGGAACTAGTTCCCACGTGATCTTCTGAGCGGGGGTCGGGTCGGTGATCGCTACCTGGCACAGGGTGCGGGCGGCGATCTCGAACTGGGTTTCGACTGTGATCGTCGTTCCCGCGCACGTCAGAGTCACCGACACCGGGGCGCTGGTCGCGACCTCCCACGTTCCAGGGCCCTGGAGCGGCACGTCGGCCTGCGAGAGCGCCGGACCGAGCTGACCGCTGACGACGTCGCTCGAGGCGTTCACGGCGGAGGCGCTCACGTTCGACTTGGCGCTCGAATCGGTCGCGCTGGACGAGCTCGAGGCGCGAGCGGCGCCTGTCAGCGGCGGGATCGTCGTGACGTTCGTTACGTTGAGCGCCGACGGTTCGGGTGGCGTCATCACTTTCGTCGTCGTCGGAGCGGTCGTGGTCGTGGGGTTGTGCTTCGGCGTCGCGGCGACCGGCACCAAGGTTGTCGAGGTGGAAGTAGCGGTCGGCCGTGTGGTCGTTCGTGAAGCGTCGTGGGTAGCTAGATGGGGCGGTGGCGTCGAACTCGACGAGGCGGTCAAGGTGAAAACGAGGACCAAGAGAAGAACGGGGCTGGACCACATCACCCAGTGAGCGCTCTTGAGCGAATGCGGCAGTCTCATGATCGTCCTTCGAGGGTAACGGCTCGTCGTGTGGAAACTCGGGGCTCATTCACAACCTTTGATAACCGCTAGAGCAAAAAACGAATAGCGAAATACTGCAACTCCGACTGCAGCGCGGAGGGTGTGCTGTGGTCGTCGGCGGCGAGCTCGCGAAGCGAGCGACCCTCGAAAACGCGGGCGTAGGTCAGACGCACCAGACGTTCGTGTTCGTCGCCGAGACTGCGCAGGCGCGCCAGCAGCGGGGATGCCTCATTCGCTGCGCGATCGACCACCTCGTACGTCGAGACCGCGTGGCGCGCAGCTTTTTCCTTCAGCATCCATCGCCGCAACCGTCCCCGCAGCGCGGATAAGAGGTCGGGCGCTGCGTAGGTGCGCGACTGTCCAGCCCAGTCCACCAGAAGCTCGCTTAGCAGAGAGATCGCGACCGACACCATTTCGCTGGGCTCATCGACCACGCCCTCGCCAAATCGCAACTGCCGACTCACACTCACCACGCCCGGGAGCAACGTCTGAAGCAGGGCGCGATGGATGTCGGGGTCGGTCGCTTCTTCCAGCAGTGCGCGCACAATGTGGGCGCGCTCGAGAACGTTGCGACCGCCCCGAGACTCCAGCAGACCCACGAGGTCGCACAGATCGTGCTCATCACCCAGCCGTAACTCGGGGTGGCGTTCGTCGAGACGCCGGAGAGCCGCCTGCGCGCTCGGGCGCCGGCCGATCCAGCGCCACTCAGTGCGCATGTTGGTCAGGATGTCAAAGTGGCTGTTCATGGATCCCAGTAGAGGGATCGCCACGCACTGGGGGGCGCCAATCGTGCTTCCTGCTCCCATGACATTTCTCATGACCTCATCGTGAACATGACCGCACACATGGCAGCGCACATATCAGAGTTCTAAGGTGTGGCGATGGACATCGAATCCTTTTACGAGCAAAACGAGGCGCGCCGCGAGAGCGCTGAGATTGAGTTCGGTAACGAATGGACCGACGCGCAGGACAACGAGTACGAACTGTCCTGGGTGGAAGCCACGGGCGAGCTCTACCTCATGGTCGAACCCGATGCTCCAGTGACCGAGGATCTCTTTGGTGACTTCTACGTGGGCGGTGAAGTGGTCACTGATCTCACCGTGGTGGTGATCGCCAAGATCGACTCCCAGGCGGCGTTAGAGGACCAGCTCGCGGGCTGGGAAGACGCGATGCTGGACGATAACTCACTCTCCTGGCTGCATCAGCGACTGACCCAGGAGACCTAGACGTAGGGCGTTTGTGAGTCGGCTATTCGGCACAGCCGACTGAGGGTGTCTTTGAGATCGGGAATCGGAACTCGCTCGGCTTCATTGATCGCCGTCATAAGCGGATTCCAGCTCCCGTCGGCCGAGGTGGCTGCGGCGGCGTACGGAGTTCCCTTCAAGAGCTCGCTGAGTGCGCTGGCTTCGAGGTTGTTGCGACGAGATGTCGTGAGGCCCGGCTGTTGGCTCTGTCGCTCGATGGACAAGGCTTTCGTGACGTAGACGCAACTGTGCCGGGCATCGGCGATGGCGCCGCCCGATCCGCACGAACTGAGCGCGACGCTCGAAACCGCGAGGAGTGCCAGGACGCTGCCGAATCGAGTTAGCCGAGCCACGAATCCGCGGACTGCAACAGAAAGTCGCTCACGCTACGTCCACGCTCGAAGATGTCGCACAGCGGGTCTTCCCCCTTGGCGACCTGACTTAGCGAGATGGCCCGGCGCGCCACGATCGAGATTCGTCGCTCGCTGCTCTCGGTGGGCGAGTCGAAGGTGTCCGTCGCGGTCACTTCGAGGGGCATCTCGAGTCCGCCGATGGGAGCGAGATCAATGGCCAGACGCAACAGATCTGGTCCCTGGGGCATGGGCGGCAGACTCCAGGTGAGAACGAGGGGAAAATGGAACTCGTCGGGCGGATCGACTTCGTCGGGTAGTCCGAGCACGGCGTCTTCGAAGGCGAGCAGCGTACGCGGATCGACGTCGAGTTCGATGTGCAGATCCACCGGACCGCCGCAACCGTCTTCGGGGTGCAAGTCGACCTCCCACGCTTGGCGCAGCGAGTACGTCTCGACGAAATGGCGCTCGTCGTGGACGTGAAAGCCGTGAGTGACTGCGTGGTCTTTGAGGTCGGCGACGAAGCCTGCGACATCTATAGCGGCCATTACCTTCAGGCTAGTCGTGCTCGCCACTAGCGTTGCTGCGTGTCAAGTTCACTTTTCGAGCCGCTTCGCCAGTGCGCACTTGAGATCGGCGCGGTCGTGAGCTCGGGAGATCATGATGGGTATTCCGGTCTGCGACCCACTCAGTATCACCTGGACATCGAGGCCGACGAAGTCGCGCTGCGCGTGCTGCACGGCGCGGGGTTTCGCGTCGTCAGCGAAGAGTCGGGCGTCACCGGGGAGGGTGACTACACGGTTGTCCTTGACCCCATCGACGGCTCGACGAACTGCGATCACGGGGTGCCGTTCTTCGCGACCAGCCTCGCCGTCCTGCGCGAAAACGAGTTGGTCGCAGCCCTTGTGGCCAATCAAGTAACGGGGGCTTTCTACGAAGCGGAAGTGGGGGGAGGAGCCTGGCGCAACGGCGAGAAAATATCGCCGAGCGGTCAACGGGAGTTGGGTGCTGCGACCGTGAGCTTCTCTGGTCTTCCCTCGCGTCACTTGGGCTGGGCTCAGTACCGCTCACTGGGGGCCGCGAGTCTGGAGATCTGTCTGGTGGCCGATGGCTCCCTCGACGCCTTCAGCGTGGCCGCGCACTCGCGGCTCCATCCATGGGACTACCTCGGGGGCTTGCTGATCGTCCGAGAATCTGGCGCGGCGGCAACAGAGTACGACGGCGAAGCCCTCGTCACGTCGGAGCGCGTGAGACGACGCCCGTGCTTTGCGGCCACCGCAGACCTTCTGACACACCTGATCGGTGCGCAGCCGTTCTAAGAGAGACGGTGGCTGGCCAGTAGGCTGGTCTACTCCGGGCGCTTAGCTCAGTTGGCTAGAGCAGCTGATTTACACTCAGCAGGTCGGGGGTTCGAGTCCCTCAGCGCCCACGCATTGACCTGAGTACTGGTGTGAAAGTTCGGGACATGTGTCTCACTTTGACTCCGGGACATGTGTCTCACTTCCCGGCCCGGCTTCGTTTCCCCTGTCCCGGTGGCTCCGGGACCTCTGTCTCACTGCTTCCACCTTTTTGACACGCTGTCACTCGAGTTCTGGACGTGCGTCCGGTGTTCGAGGAGGCGGCAATGTTGAGCGAGCTGTCCGTGGTTGAGCAGCGCTATCTGGCGGTGCGCGAAGCACTCGATTCTGGCGCGACCATCGTGCAGGTCGCCGCGCAATACGGTGTCGATCGACGGACGTTGCACCGTTGGCTCATCCGCTACGCCAACGGCGGACTCGAGGCGCTGGCCGATCGCTCGTCGCGTCCCGACACGAGCCCGACCCAGATGGATCCGAGGATCGAGGCGCGCCTGGTGATGATGCGACGTCAACACTCGGGCTGGGGGCCGCGCACGCTTCGCACGAAGTTGGTCAACGAGTTCGGTGAGCGCGCGCCGAGTCGCTCGGCGGTCTATCGCGCACTCGTGCGTCATCAACTCATCGTGCCCGCCCCGCGGCGTCGTCGCGCCGAGGACTACCGGCGCTTCGAGCGCACCCGTTCGATGGAGATGTGGCAGATGGACGTGGTCGGACGGATCTATCTGCGTGACGGCACGTCGATCAGCTGCGTGACCGGCATCGATGACCACAGCCGCTACTGCGTGAGTGCTCACCTGGTCGAGCGCGCCACGGCCCGCCCGGTCTGTGACGCGCTGCTGCTCGCCCTCCAGCGTTACGGCCCACCCCAGGAGATCTTGACCGACAACGGTCGTGTCTTCACCGGCAAACACCAGACCACGCCCGCCACGGTGCTCTTTGACCGGATCTGTCTCAACAACGGCATTAAGCACCGTCTCACCGCGCCCTACCATCCGACCACCACCGGCAAGGTCGAACGACTGCACCGCACGATGCGCGACGAGTTCTTCTCAGAGCAGCGCTTTGACACCATCGAAGAGACCCAGGTCGCCCTCGACGCGTGGGTGGTGACCTATAACACCGAGCGCGAACATCAGTCCCTGGGCGACACCGTGCCACTACGTCGCTTCGAGCTCGCGCGTCGCGACGACGTCGAGATCGTCGACGGCGATGTCCAGACCGAACCCGTCATCCCCACGCGCAAGAGTCTGCACCGTGTCGTCGACGACAAGGGCCGGGTGACCGTGCTGAACTTTCGCTACCACGTCGGTCGCGTCTACAGCGGCGAACGAGTCCAGGTCTCGAGCGACGACGGGCTGCTCTACGTGCACCACCGCGACGTGTTGATCGCCACCCACGCTCGACGCCACCTCGTGGACGACGACGTGGCCTTCTTGGCCCAACCAAAAGCCAAGGCTCCCACCAAAGGTGACGAGGTGATCCGCAAGGTCGATCCCACCGGCGCAGTGAGTTTCGCCGGCTCCAACTATCGCGTGGGCAATGCCTATCGCGGTCGCTTAGCCGGAGTGCGAATCGTGGGCGACACCGTGCAGATCACTGTCGACGGTGTGCTCATTCGCACGCACCAATCGCGCCACGACAAGTCCAAAGAGTTCAGCGCGCTGGCTCAACCACACGGAAGAAAAAGGAGGAAAGATGTCGCATAGGTCCCGGAGCCATAACGTGACACGGGTGGTGAGACTTCACAGA
>JBEKYI010000044.1:0-11410 GCA_049511155.1 Acidimicrobiales bacterium | reverse complement strand
GGGCTGGGTCGCCATAGGGCAGTGGCTCAATTGGTAGAGCACCGGTCTCCAAAACCGGTGGTTGGGGGTTCGAGTCCCTCCTGCCCTGCTCGAAGATGGTTTTCGAAGCGACAAAACGAAGTGACGAACGAGAGTACACAGTGAACCGCGAACAAAAGCGCATGATGCAGCGACAGGGTCAGGTGGGGGCCGATGGTGCGCCCACGTCTCGTCGCACGTCCGTGGACGACGTCCAGCGCCGACGCAGCGAGCGCGCCACGCCTGGCGAGTTCTTCTCACAAGTTCGCCAGGAAATGCGCCAGGTCTCCTGGCCCACGCGCCCCGAGGTCGTGAACTACACCTCGATCGTTCTCTTCGTCCTGGTCTTCATGACGGCACTGATCTTTGGCCTGGGTGTGGCCTGTTCGCACTTCGTGTCGTTTCTCTTCACAAAGTAGGCATTCATGAGCGACGTAGAAACCCCCACCGACGTTGAAGAGTCGCCCGACGAGGAGATCCTCGACGTCACGATCATCGACGAGGATGACGAGCCCATTGTCGAGAGCGCCTTTGACCGCCCTGGCCGCTGGTACATCGTGCACACCTTTGCCGGTCACGAGCAAAAAGTCATCGGCGCGCTCAACAACATCATCAAGAGCCGCGAATTGAGCGACTCGATCTACGAGATCTACCTGCCCGAAGAGGACGTCACCGAGTTCAAGTCGGGCAAGAAGGTCACCGTCTCCAAGCGCATGTTCCCGAGCTATCTGCTCATTCGCTGCGAGCCCGACCCCGAGATCTTCTACGTGATCGGCTCGACCCCGGGTGTGACCGGATTCGTCGGCGCCGAAAAGACCAAGCCCACCGCCCTCACGCGTCGCGAGGTCGACAACATCATTCGTCCCCACGTCGAAGGCGTCGAAGTACCCGTGGCCAAGCGTCGCATGCCGACCCACGAGTTCGAGGTCAACGACACGGTGCAGATCAAGACCGGCCCCTTTGCGACCTTCTCGGGTCACGTGGCCGAAATTAACGAAGACCAGCTGAAAGTCAAGGTACTGGTCGATATCTTCGGGCGCGAGACCCCGGTGGAGCTGGACTTCACCCAGGTCACGAAGCTCTAGAACGAAGCAAGGAGAACCACCATGGCCAAGAACGTTGTCGCAATCGTCAAGATCCAGCTCGAAGCGGGTGGGGCGACGCCCGCGCCGCCGGTGGGTACCGCCCTGGGGCCACACGGAGTCCAGACGATGGAGTTCTGCAAGCAGTACAACGCGGCGACTGAGTCGATGCGCGGAACGGTGATTCCCGTGGAGATCTCGATCTACGACGACCGCACCTTTACGTTCATTTTGAAGACCCCGCCGACCCCGGTCCTGTTGCGTCAGGCCGCCGGCATCGCCAAGGGCGCGCACCTCGCGGGACGCGAGACCGTCGCGAGCGTGACGATGGACCAGGTCGAAGAGATCGCCAAGACCAAACTGAAGGACCTCAACACCGACGACGTCGAGATGGCCAAGCTCCAAGTGGCTGGCACCGCGCGTTCGATGGGTATCAAGGTCGCGGGCTAGGAGAGTCATGAAGCACGGCAAGAACTACAAGAACGCGCTGGCCCAGGTGGACCGCGAAGAGCTCCTCGGGGTTCCCGAGGCGATCGACAAGGTAAAGGCCCTGGCGACGGCCAAGTTTGACGAGACCGTCGAGCTCGCCGTGCGGTTGGGCGTGGACCCGCGCAAGGCCGAACAGATCGTGCGCGGCACGCTCTCGCTGCCTGCGGGCACCGGCAAGACGAACCGGGTCGTGGTGTTCGCCGCAGGCGAGGCGGCCCAGGCCGCACGCGACGCGGGGGCCGACGAGGTCGGGGCCGAGGACCTGGTGGCCAAGGTCGCTGGGGGATTCCTCGACTTCGACGTCGCCATCGCGACACCGGACCTCATGGGCCAGGTCGGCGGACTGGGCCGCGTGCTCGGTCCTCGTGGCCTCATGCCCAACCCCAAGACCGGTACGGTGACGACCGACGTCGCCAAGGCGGTGGCGGAGTTCAAGGGCGGACGCGTGGAGTACCGCACCGACAAGATCGGCAACGTCCAGCTGCGCGTCGGCAAGGTGAGCTTCTCGCGCGACGACCTGGTACGCAACGTCCAGGCCGTGATCGATGAGCTGGTGCGCGTGAAGCCCGCGAGCGCCAAGGGCCGCTACCTGCTGAGCGTCACGGTCTCTTCGACGATGGGCCCGGGGGTCAAGATCGACCCGACCCGCGCTCGCGAAGCCGACGAGGCGCTGGCCACGGCTTAGCCTTTGACGAAGCCTGCGCGGCTTGGCTACGATGTAAAGCGCACGATTTCTGTGCCACAGTTTTGAAGAACGCCGAAGACATCCGGTGCACGCGAGTGCTTAAGGGACGAAAGTCCGCCTGACGAGGGAGTTCGAGTTTCATACGAGACTCGTTCGCTGTTGATGCCTTTGGCCCGTTCCCGGGCGGCATCCGGCGAAGGAGTGAGATGAACGAGGTTCGCACCGCCAAGGTCGCCACCGTCGACGAGTTAAAGGCGAAGGTTGACGGCACCTCGACCGCCGTGGTCACCGAGTATCGCGGCATGACCGTGGCCCAGATCTCGACCCTGCGCCGTCAACTGCGCGCGCTCGACGCCGACTACAAGGTCTTCAAGAACACGCTGGTTCGTCGGGCCATTGCGGGCACCGACGTCGAGTCCCTCGATGAGTTCTTGGTCGGACCGACCGCGATCGCCTTCGTCAACGGTGACGTCTCGGCCGTGGCTAAGGCCTTGCGCGATTTTGCCAAGGCGACGCCCAGCCTCGTGCTGAAGGGTGGGGTCCTCGACGGCAAGGCCCTCTCGCTCCAGGACCTGACTGCCCTGGCGGACCTGCCGAGCCGCGACGTGCTGCTCGCGCGTTTTGCCGGCTTGCTGGCTTCGCCGCTCTCCACGATGGCCGGCCTCCTAAAGGCCGTCCCCCAAAACCTCGCCTACGGCCTCGCCGCCCTCATCGACTCGAAGGGCGGCGCACCCGCTCCCGAGGCGAGTGTGGACAGCGCGGTCGCCGAGACTCCGGCCGGGGTCGAGGACGCTGGTTCGCCAGCGAGCGACGACGACGCGACTCCGCTCGCCGACGTCGCGGACAAGGCCCCCGTGGCCGAGTCCGACTCTGTGGTACCCGAGGCGTCGAGCGACGCGTCAGCCGAACCGGCCGAATAGATCCTCACAATCGAAGTACAGAAAGGAATCATCATGGCATCATCCCTGACCAAGGACCAGATCCTCGACGGGATTGCGGAGCTTTCCGTGATCCAGCTGAGCGAACTTCTCAAGGAATTTGAAGAGAAGTTCGGTGTGACCGCTGCTGCGCCGATGGCGGTAGCTGCGGCCCCGGCCGCCGGTGGCGGCGACGCGGGCGCGGAGGCGGCCGAAGAGAAGAGCAACTTCGACGTCATCCTCACCAGCGGCGGCGACAAGAAGATTCAGGTGATCAAGGAAGTGCGTGCACTCACCAGCCTGGGTCTCAAGGAAGCTAAGGACCTCGTCGACAGCGCACCCAAGCCGGTGCTGGAGAACGTCTCCAAGGCCGACGCCGAGAAGGCCAAGGCTGCCCTCGAGGGCGCCGGCGCCACCGTCGAGCTCAAGTAGCCAGTATTTCCAAGGGTTCCCGGCCGGTACTCCGGCCGGGAACACCCTGGTGCCGGCCAGTACTTGACCTCGGCGCCAAATCTGCCTAACGTAAGCGCAACCGCTAATGCGGCCGCGTTTCTCTGCGAGGAGCGCCAGTTGCGCATTCTTTGGCAGAACCACTAGAGTAGTAAGACCGTGTTCCTGCCCTGTGCTTCGTCATCTCTTGACGCTGATTTGTGCTCTGACCCGGCGCGTAGTTCTAGCCACCCACTCAACACGGAGGATGACCGTTGACGTCTCGGTCCATTAGCCCGGAACGCTTTAACTTTTCGGCACTCGGTGAGGCCCACCCCCTGCCCAACCTCCTTGAAATTCAGCGCGACAGCTTCGATCTCTTTATGAAGCAAGGCCTGCGCGAGGCTTTCGAGGCCATCTCACCCATCACCGACTTCACGGGTCGACTCTCGCTCGAACTTGAGTTCGACCCCGACGACGCGGACTTAAAGAGTCCCCCCAAGTTCACCGTGGAAGAGTGCCGTCAGCGCGCCACCACGTACTCCCAGCCCATCTTCGTGCGTGCCCGCTTCCTCAATTCCGAGACCGGTGAGATCAAGGAACAGACCGTCTTCATGGGCGACTTCCCGATCATGACCGAGCAGGGCACCTTCATCATCAACGGCACCGAGCGGGTCGTGGTGAGCCAGCTGGTGCGTTCGCCCGGCGTGCTCTTCCAGCCCGGCAAGGACGAGAAGGTCGCCTTCGAGGGCACCATCCACCCGAGCCGCGGTGAGTGGCTCCAGGTCGACCTCGAAGAGAAGAAGAACAAGTCGGCCAACGCGGGCGCGCGCATCGCGCGCAAGCGCCGCATCTCCATCTTCACGCTGCTGCGAGCTCTCGACACCTCGATGGACGAGAAGTTCTTCGAGAAGTTCGTCGCGCACTTCGACTTCCTCGAGGACCAGTTCCACGTGGACTGGAAGAAGGCGCACATCGAGATCGCTAAGCACATGGAGAAGTTCAATATCGAGGACACCCCCGAGAACTTCTTGCGCGCCTCCCAGGAGACCGCCTGGCTCGAGATCTACCGTCGTGCACGTCCGGGCGAGGTCCAGACCGTCGAGGCTGCACGTCAGTACTTCGAGGGTGCGTTCTTCTCCGAGAAGCGCTACGACCTCAGCCGCGTGGGCCGCTACAAGCTCGACCGCAAGCTCGGTGACGAGGTCGCCAAGAACGTCGAGCTCTTCGGCGACCTGCTCGAGCGGCCGAACCCGTCTCTGCACGTGCTCAGCAAGGCCGAGGTGCTGGCGACGGCCACCTACCTGTTGAACCTGGCGCGCGATCGCACCGCCAAGGAGACCACGTACCACATCGACGACCAGGACCACTTCGCCAACCGCCGCATCCGCAGCGTGGGCGAGCTGATCCAGAACGCGTTGCGCACGGGTCTGTCTCGTATGGAGCGCGTTGTGCGCGAGCGAATGAACACCCAGGACGTCGAAGCCATCGCGCCCCAGACGCTGATCAACATTCGTCCCGTGATGTCGGCCATCAAGGAGTTCTTCGCGACCTCCCAGTTGAGCCAGTTCATGGACCAGAACAACCCGCTCTCGGGCCTCACCCACAAGCGCCGACTCTCAGCCCTCGGGCCGGGCGGTCTGTCGCGGGAGCGTGCGGGTCTGGAAGTGCGCGACGTGCACTCCAGCCACTACGGACGCATGTGTCCCATCGAGACCCCCGAGGGTCCCAACGTCGGGCTCATCGGGTACCTGGCGACCTACGCCCGCATCAACGAGTACGGCTTCATCGAGACGCCGTACCGTGTCGTCACGGGTGGCTCGGTCACCGGCGAGGTCAAGTACTTCACCGCCGACGAGGAAGAGCGCTACGTCATCGCCCAGGCCAACACCGAACTCGACGAGAACGGTCGGATCACCTCCGAGCGCGTGCTCGTGCGCCGCGGCCCCGTGGGAACGGGTCTGCGCGTGGGTTCCTCCAACAAGTCGTCGTCCACGACCTCGGAGATCGACTTCGTGCGACCCGACGAAGTCGAGCTGATGGACGTCTCCACCAAGCAGATCATCTCGGTCGCCACGTCCCTTATTCCCTTCGTCGAGCACGACGACGCCCAGCGCGCCCTCATGGGGGCCAACATGCAAAAGCAGGCCGTGCCGCTCGTCATGCCCGAGGCCCCCTTCGTGGGAACGGGCATGGAAGGTCGCGCCGCGCTGGACTCGGGCGACGTGTTGATCGCCGAGGGCAGCGGTGTCGTCAAGTCCGTCTCGGGTGATCGCATCGTGGTCGAGTACGAGAAGGACGCGGTCGACCGCTACGGCAAGGCCTTCGGTCGCAAGACCTACAACCTCAACAAGTTCCGTCGCTCGAACCAGGACACCTCCATCAACCAGAAGCCCCTCGTCTTCGGTGGCGAGACTGTCGTCGCGGGCGACCTGCTGGCCGATGGCACGAGTACCAGCAACGGTGAGTTGGCCCTGGGCAAGAACCTTCTCGTGGCGTACATGCCCTGGGAGGGCTACAACTACGAAGACGCAATCATTCTGAATGAGCGTCTCGTGCGTGACGACGTCTTGACGTCCATTCACGTCAAGGAGTACGAGATCGACGCGCGCGACACCAAGCTCGGCGCCGAAGAGATCACTCGCGACATCCCCAACCTGCCAGACGACATCCTGGCGGACCTCGACGACCTGGGCATCGTGCGCATCGGCGCCGAAGTCGAGCCCGGCGACATCCTGGTCGGCAAGGTCACCCCGAAGGGCGAGACCGAACAGAGCCCCGAAGAGCGCCTCCTGCGCGCGATCTTCGGTGAGAAGGCGCGCGAAGTGCGTGACACTTCGCTCAAGGTTCCCCACGGCGAGTCCGGCAAGGTCATCGACGTCAAGGTCTACAGCCGCGACGAGGACCACGAGATGCAGCCCGGCGTGAATCAGCTGGTGAAGGTCTACGTCGCCCAGAAGCGCAAGATCTCCGAGGGCGACAAGCTCGCGGGTCGTCACGGCAACAAGGGCGTGATCTCCAAAATCTTGCCCGAAGAGGACATGCCGTTCCTCGAAGACGGCACACCGATCGACATCATCTTGAGCCCGCTCGGCGTGCCGAGCCGCATGAACGTCGGCCAGGTCTTGGAAAGCCACCTGGGATACGCCGCGCGCCACGGGTGGGCGGGCATCGACGTCTCCACCTCGGTGGGTACGTCGGGTCACCTCGACCAGCAAGACCCCGCCACGCGCCCGTATCGCAAGACCCGTCCGCGAACCGAGCCGGCCGTTTACATCGCGACCCCGTCCTTTGACGGTGCGCACTGGGACGAGACCGAGCGCGCCAAGGACAAGCCCACGATCCAACAGACCTTCGAGACGCTCAACGTCGATGGTCAAAACGGCAAGCGCATGCTGGCCGGGGACAACGACGGCAAGGTGACGCTCTTTAACGGGCGCACCGGCGAGGCCTACGACAACCCGATCTCGGTGGGCTATGCGTACATCTTGAAGCTCGCCCACATGGTGGATGACAAGATTCACGCCCGCTCGACCGGTCCGTACTCGATGATCACGGCTCAGCCATTGGGCGGTAAGGCGCAGTTCGGTGGTCAGCGCTTCGGTGAGATGGAAGTGTGGGCCCTGGAGGCCTACGGCGCCGCCTACGCGCTGCAAGAACTTCTCACCGTCAAGTCCGACGATATGAAGGGTCGCGAACGCGCCTACGAGTCGATCGTCAAGGGTCAGAACCTGCCCGAGCCGGGAATCCCCGAGTCGTTCAAGGTGCTCATTAAAGAAATGCAGTCGCTCTGTTTGAACGTGGAAGTGCGCGACAAGGTCGGCGCCCACGTGGACCTGGCGGACACCGAAGAGGACTTCTTCTCGGTCACGCGCGAACTCGGCATCGACATCAGTCGTCCCGAGCGCGGCAGTGACGAAGAGGACGCTCGACGCGCCGCCGAAAGGAAGTTGTCATGAGTCCACTCGACGTAAACCAGTTCGACGAGATCTCCATCGGTCTCGCGACGGCCCAGAACATCCGCAGCTGGTCCTCGGGCGAAGTGAAGAAGCCCGAAACGATCAACTACCGCACGCTGCGTCCCGAAAAGGACGGCTTGTTCTGCGAGAAGATCTTTGGACCCCAGAAGGCCTGGGAGTGTGCGTGCGGCAAGTACAAGCGCGTGCGCTTCAAGGGCATTGTCTGTGAGCGCTGTGGCGTCGAAGTCACCAGTGACAAGGTGCGCCGCGAGCGCATGGGTCACATCGCGCTGTCGGCTCCGGTGGTGCACATCTGGTACCTGCGCGGCACGCGCAGCTGGCTGGCCTACCTGCTCATGGGCACGTTGCCCAAGGAAGAGCTCAAGGCCAAGCAGCTCGAGAAGGTCATCTACTTCGCCGCCCACATGGTCACCTACGTCGACGAGGCCCGTCGTCACGACGACCTCTCCGATCTACGCATTGGACTCCAAGACGAGCTCGTGGAGATCGGTGAGCGCGAGGCCAAGGCCGTCGACAACAAGCTCAAGGAGATTGAGGCCCGGGCGGCCAAACTCGAGTCCGAAGGCGCCAAGGAGTCCGAGATTCGCGCGCTCCAGCGCAGCACCGAAAAGGAACTCGACGTCGTACGCTCGCGCTTCAGCGAAGAGCGGGACTTAGCCAACCGCGCCTTTGAGACCTTCGAGAGCCTGCACAGCCGCGCGATCATCGAAGACGAAGTGCTGTACCGCGAGATGGACTTTCGCTACGGCGAGTACTTCGAAGGCGGCATGGGTGCCGACGCGATCCTCCAGCTGATCGACCGCATGGACCTCGACCAAGAGGAAAAGACGATGCGCGAGATGATCGACGCGAAGGATGGCCGCAAGCCCCTCAGCGCGCAGCGTCACGCCAAGTTCTTGAAGCGCCTGGCGATCGTGCAGTCCTTTAACCGTCGCGACGAGCACGGTCACCGCCTGAACGACCCACGCGCCATGATCCTCGAAGCCGTGCCGGTCATTCCGCCGGACCTTCGTCCGATGGTCCAGCTCGACGGTGGTCGCTTTGCGACCTCTGACCTCAACGACCTTTACCGTCGCGTGATCAACCGCAACAACCGTCTCAAGCGCCTGCTCGACTTGGGCGCGCCGGACATCATCGTCAACAACGAAAAGCGCATGCTCCAAGAAGCGGTCGACGCCCTCTTCGACAACGGTCGACGCGGTCGCCCCGTGGCCGGCCAGAGTGGCCGACCCCTGAAGAGCCTCTCGGACATGTTGAAGGGCAAGCAGGGTCGGTTCCGTCAGAACCTGCTCGGCAAGCGCGTGGACTACTCGGGCCGTTCGGTCATCGTGGTCGGACCGCAGCTCAAGTTGCACCAGTGCGGCCTGCCCAAGATGATGGCCCTGGAGCTCTTCAAGCCCTTCGTGATGAAGCGGCTCATCGAGACCCAGGTCGCCCAGAACATCAAGAGCGCCAAGCGCATGGTCGAGCGTCGCAAGACCGTCGTGTGGGACGTCCTCGAAGAGGTCATCCGCGAGCACCCGGTCCTCTTGAACCGCGCACCTACGCTGCACCGTCTGGGCATCCAGGCTTTCGAGCCGGTGCTGGTGGACGGCAAGGCCATTCAGATTCACCCGCTCGTGTGTAAGGCGTTCAACGCCGACTTCGACGGTGACCAGATGGCCGTGCACGTGCCGCTCTCGGCGGAGTCCCAGGCCGAGGCGCGCATCTTGATGCTCTCGACCAACAACATCTTCACCCCGGCGACCGGTCGTCCCATTACCGAGCCCGCCCAGGACATGGTCTATGGCGCCTACTACCTGACGCTCAACGCCGACGAGAAGGTGGAGCACCCCAAGGTGTTCCGTCACGTCTACGAGATCGAAAACGCCGTCGCCGACAAGTTGGTCGGACTGCGCACGCCCATCGAGATTCGCCCCTTGGCGGACTCCTCGCTGGACACGCGCTTGGAGTCGGCGGGCATCGAGATCGACGGCGCAAGCCGTTCGCTCGTGACGACTCCGGGTCGGGTTCTCTTCAACGAGGCGCTGCCCTTTGGGTTTCGCTACGTCAATGAGCTCATCGGCAAAAACGCCATGCCCATTGGCGCGATTGTCGAGGAGATCTCGGCCAGCTACTCACGCCAGGAAGTGGCCGAGTCCTTGGACGCCATTAAGTCCCTGGGCTTTCGCTTTGCGACCAAGTCGGGTCTGACAATCTCCATCGAGGACGTCATCACGACGCCCGAGAAGGCCGCGATCCTCGAGAAGTACGAGGAGCAGGCCGCCAAGGTCGAGACCAACTACCGCCGCGGGGTGATCGTCGACGACGAGCGCCGCCAGCAGGAGATCGAGATCTGGACCAACGCCAACAAGGAGGTCGGTGACGCCACCGACCGTGCGATGAACGCCATCGCCGCCAACCCGATTCGCCAGATGGTCGACTCGGGCGCGCGTGGCAACTCCCAGCAGATTCGTCAGATCGCCGCGATGAAGGGCCTCGTGTCCAACCCGCGCGGAGAGATGATCCCGCGTCCGATCAAGTCCTCGTTCCGCGAGGGCCTCTCGGTGCTGGAGTACTTCATCTCGACCCACGGCACCCGCAAGGGCTTGGGCGACACCGCCCTTCGCACCGCGGACTCCGGTTACCTGACCCGTCGCCTGGTGGACGTCGCCCAAGAGCTCATCGTCAAGGAGTTCGACTGCGGTACCACGCGTGGCATGTGGATCGAGCACGTCGCTCCCGACACCCGAGCTCAGCGCGCTCACCTCGAGACCAAACTCTGGGGTCGCGTGGTCGCCGAAGACGTCACGTTGAGTGACGGCTCGGTCATCGCCTCGGGCACGATGCTGCTCATGGACGACGTCGAGCGTTTGCGCGACGACGCGAACGTGAACCGCGTGCGCGTGCGCACGACGCTGACCTGTGACGCCATCCAGGGCGTGTGTGCCGCCTGTTACGGTCTCTCGCTCGCCACCCACCAACTGGTGGAGTTGGGCGAAGCGGTCGGCGTGATCGCGGCCCAGTCCATCGGCGAGCCGGGAACCCAGCTCACCATGCGCACCTTCCACTCCGGTGGTGTGACCGAGAGCGACATCACTCACGGTCTGCCCCGCGTGGTCGAGCTCTTCGAGGCCCGCACCCCCAAGGGTGCCGCAGCCGTCGCGGAGTTCTCAGGCTCGGTGCGCGTGGAGCTCATCGGTCGCGAGCGCAAGGTCACCATCGTCGGCGACGAGGGCCAGATTCAAGAAGACTCGATCTCCATCGCCCGTCACCTCCTCGTCGAGGACGGCCAGGAAGTCGAAGTCGGCACGCCCTTGCACGACGGTCCGCTCGATCCCAAGCTCATGATGAAGTTCCGCGGCACGCGTGAGACCCAGCAGTACCTCGTCGAAGAGGTCCAGAACGTCTACCGCGACCAGGGTGTGTCGATCCACGACAAGCACATCGAGCTCATCGTGCGTCAGATGACGCGCCGCGTCCAGATCGTGGACGCCGGCACCTCACACTGGCTGCCCGGAGCACTCATCGACGTGAAGCTGTTCAACGACACCAACGACGAGCTCGAGGCCGGCGGCCAAGAGGCCGCCGACGGACGCGCCCAGCTGATGGGTATCACGAAGGCGTCGCTCGCGACCGACTCGTGGCTGTCAGCCGCATCGTTCCAGGAGACGACACGTGTGTTGACCGAGGCTGCCATTGAGGGCAAGCGCGACAACCTCGTGGGTCTGAAGGAGAACATCATCATCGGTAAGTTGATCCCGGCCGGTTCTGGTCTGGAGTACTACAACCGTCGTGAGCTTCGTCTCGACATGCCGGACGCGGAGCTGT
>JBEKYI010000043.1:0-11626 GCA_049511155.1 Acidimicrobiales bacterium | reverse complement strand
GAGACGTTCGAGAATCTCATCACCGACGCCACGGCCGCCGCACCCAAAGAACTCGGGCCTCTGGACGCGGCCTTTGTCGGTCTCGAGGCCGTGAGCTCGTTTCTGAAAGAGCGCCGCTCCTTCGCTCAGAAGCGCCAGCGAATCATCTCGGCCACTGCCGAACTTCAGGAACGTGAGCTCATCAAGCTGCAGTCACTCGCGACCAAGCTCGCCGCGACGCTTCGCGCTCGCGGGGCAGCGGACTCCGTGGCGGCACTCGTCGCCGAGGTGGGCGTTGCGGTGTTCAAGACATCCTTTGAAGAATGGGTGCGCCCGAAGAACACTCGCGACCTAGCCACCGTCTTACGTGAGTCGCTCAGCGAGTTGAAGGGCGTGACCGCGCTCCCGTAAAGGACGGCCTAGGAAGAGGTGGCAGCAAAGGTGCGCTGAAGGGTCGAGTCCACGAAACGGTGAATCGTGCCATCAACCTTCCACTGCGCGCGCCACGTGGTGCGCGGCTCGATGCGGCGCAACGTCGTGAAGAGTTGGCGGTTCGCGGTCTCGGGATCCTCGCCCTCCACGGTGCCCTCGACGCGAAAGCCATTTGACGTGGCGGTGACCGTTCCCTCAACCATGTTGACCAGTGCGGCACGAATCGGCACGGGCTGGGCGGACGATACGTCAGCAGAGAGCTCTAACAGCGCCATGCCCGAAGCGTAGGCAGAGATCAGATTCTCTGTCGAAAATACGTCAGAATGTTGTGCTACGGAACGATGATCATGCGCACGGTATCAGTCACCGCGGCCTGATTGGACGACGATCCGGCCATGACGACAACGGGATCGCCGGGCTTGGCAAAGCCGGATTCCTTGAGTTTGGTCACCGCGTAGTCGCACAGCCCGTCGATGTCCTGCAGCGGGGTGACGAACGTCTCTTGGATACCCCAGGAGCTGCGCAACTGCAGCGCGGTCGACACGTTCGGGGTGAGCACGACGATGGGCATCGGTGGGCGAAAGCGTGAGATGGCGCGAGCAGTGAGACCCGAGCGCGTGCAGGCCACGATGGCGACCGCGTTTTCGTCCATCGCGGCTCGCCACGCCGCTCCAGTTATGGCGGCGGTGACGCGCTGAGCTTGGGTGCTCGTGGTCACGAGGTCCTGAATGCCCAATCCCGCTCCCCACTCGGCGTATGGGAAGGAGATCTCGGCGCGCCGCACGATGCGGTCCATCGTGACAACGGTGCCCACGGGGTCCTCGCCGATCGCGGTCTCACCGCTGAGCATCACTGCGCTCGCGCCATCCAAGACGGCGTTGGCGACGTCGGTCACCTCGGCGCGCGTGGGTACCTGAGCGTGCGTCATCGATTCGAGCATCTGGGTGGCGACCACCACGGGTCGCGCGTAACGAATGCCCAAACGCACGATCTCCTTTTGAAGGTGCGGAACCTCTTCGATCGGCAGACGAACCCCGAGGTCGCCGCGCGCGACCATGAGCGAGTCCGAGTGCTCCATGATCTCGTTCAGGTTCTCGATGCCCTCGCCTGTCTCGATCTTGGACATGATCATCACATCGGGTCGCGAGAGCACCGCCCGCACGCTCTCGACGTCAAAGCCGGATCGAACGAAGGAGACGGCGAGTATCTCGAACTCTTCACTGCGCAGGGCCTCGAGACGATGACGATCGTCCTCGGTGGGCAGGCGGTCGTCCATCACCGAGGACGGTAGCGAGAGCCCCGGCTTGCCCATGACCGCACCGCCCGAGGTGACTCGGGCTTCGGTGTTCGCGCCGACGTTGGTGACGATCAGTGACACTCCCCCATCACCAATGTGGACGCGGTCACCGACTTTCAGTTGGCTCAGAACGTGATCGCGCTCGACCGTGATGCGCTCAGCGGTCGAGACCTCGCCGAAGGCTTCCACCAGCCTGGTTTCTTCGCCCACGCTCAGAGCGACGGGGGACGTACCAAAGGAACCTGCGCGGATCTTCGGTCCGGGAATGTCGACCATGATGGCGACCTCGGGCACGACCTTGCGAACCCGCCGAAGGCGCTCGATGCCTGAGGGAATGTCGCCGTGAGCGAACGACAACCGAAAGACGTCTACACCGGCGGAGGCGAGTTCCTTGAGCCTTTCGTCTGACTCTGATGCCGGACCAATTGTCGCTACGATTCGCGTGCGTCGCACGGCGTTCCCTTCGCTCGTTGGCGAGAGTCTACGAGATGCGATGCACCGCTCTTTTGTGGATCGAGCCCTACTGCAAAGTAAGAGACAAGAGATGTCACCTCGTTGACGCCCGCGCGAGCACGGATCATGTCGAGCGAGCTCGGTGCTGAGTCCTCGCTCGATGCCCACGAGTTCATCCATCGAGCCCAAAATGAGGTCGCGACTCGCGCGACTACCATGGCCGAATCGGTGTTCGAGGGGGCGTATGAGTACTTCAATCAGGGGTCGCCTGACCCAAAAAGAACTGGTGGCTCACATCGAAAGTGGCGAGATCGATACCGTCATCATGGCCATTACCGACATGCAGGGCCGCCTCCAGGGCAAGCGAATTGACGCCGATTTCTTCGTAAACGACCTTCTCAAGGGCGTCGTGGAGGGATGCAGCTACCTGCTCGCCTCAGACGTCGACATGAATACGGTCGACGGTTTTGCCCTGACCTCGTGGGAGCGAGGATATGGCGACCTCGCTTTTGCGCCCGACTTCACCACGATTCGCATCGTCCCCTGGCACGACAAGACGGTCATCATCTTCGCCGACGTTGAGACGGTCCATGGAGATCCCGTCACTGTCTCGCCGCGTCAGATACTGCAAAATCAGGTCGGTCAACTCGCCGCGCGTGGTTGGAGCGGTCTCACGGGTACCGAGCTCGAGTTCATCATGTTTGAGGACACCTACGAAGATGCGTGGGATGCCGGCTACCGAGGACTGACGCCTTCCAATCAGTACAACGTGGACTATTCACTCCTGGGTACGTCTCGCGTCGAAGGCGTGCTCGGGCGCGTGCGGCGCTCGATGAGAAGCGCGGGCATGGTCGTCGAATCCCTCAAGGGTGAGTGCAACTACGGTCAGCACGAGCTCGCCTTTAAGTACGCCGAACTAGTGGATAAGTGCGACGAGCACTCGCTCTTTAAGTTGGGCGCGAAGGAGATCGCCGCCCAAGAAGGTTGCAGCATCACTTTCATGGCCAAGTACAACGAGCGTGAAGGCAACTCCTGCCACATTCACCTGTCGCTGCGCGACGAAGACAACGAGTCGGTCTTCGCCGGCGATGGGGCGCACGGCTTCTCGCCAGTCTTCGAAAACTTCCTCGCTGGACAGATCGCCTATGCACGCGAGTTCTCTCTCTTCCTCGCACCCAACATCAACAGTTACAAGCGATTCGTCGAAGGCTCCTTTGCGCCCACCGCGCTGCTGTGGGGACTGGACAATCGCACGTGCGCGTTTCGCGTGGTGGGACACGGTCCATCTCTTCGAGTTGAGTGTCGCATTCCGGGCGGCGACGTCAACCCCTACCTGGCGATCTCCGCGCTGGTCGCGGCCGGACTGCGCGGGGTCGACGAGTCACTGCCCCTCGCGCCCCCCTTTGAGGGCAACGCCTATCTCTCAGACGCGCCGCGCGTGCCCACGTCGCTGCGCCAGGCGGCCGATCTCTTCGACACGAGTGCGGTCGCTCGCGACGTCTTCGGCGACGACGTCGTCGATCACTACACTCACGCGGCCCGCATTGAGGTCGCCGCGTTCGACGCGGCGGTCACGGACTGGGAACGCTACCGAGGATTCGAACGTCTGTGAGCACGTTGAGCATCATCAACCCTTCCACCGAAGAGGAGATCGCGAGCATCAATCTCGCGAGCATCGAAGAGACCGACGACGCGATCGACCGTGCGGCGAAGACCTCAACCAGTTGGAAGAAGGTCACCCCCGCGGACCGTGCGCGACTGCTGCGGCGCTTCGCGGAGGTTGTCGATGCCCACCACGAAGAACTCGCCCAGCTCGAAGTCGCGAACTCCGGCCACACGATTTCCAACGCGAGATGGGAGGCGGGCAATGTTCGCGACGTCCTCAACTACTACTCCGGCGCGCCCGAGCGACACTCGGGCAAGCAGATCCCGGTCGCCGGTGGGATCGACCTCACCTTCTATGAGCCCCTTGGCGTCGTGGGCATCATCGTGCCCTGGAACTTTCCGATGCCGATCGCGGGATGGGGTTTCGCGCCAGCCCTTGCCGCGGGCAACACCGTTGTCCTCAAGCCCGCCGTCCTTACGCCCCTGACTGCCATACGCCTCGGCGAACTCGCGTTGGAAGCCGGCATTCCCGAAGGGGTCTTCCAGGTCGTCACGGGAGACGGCTCGATGGTGGGAAACCGCTTCGTGACGCACCCCGCGGTGCGCAAGGTCTGCTTCACCGGATCCAACGCCGTCGGGCGGATCATCATGGAGGGGTGTGCCGCGCAGGTCAAGCGCGTCACCCTAGAACTCGGTGGCAAGAGCGCCAACATCGTCTTTGGCGACGCAGATCTCGAGAAGGCCGCCGTGCAAGCTCCCTACGCGGTCTTTGACAACGCAGGCCAAGACTGCTGTGCGCGCTCGCGCCTGCTGGTCGAGGCGTCCGCCTACGACCGTTTCATGGAGTACTTCGAGCCCGCGGTCAAAGGGGTCAAGGTTCAAGACCCCACCAGCGACGAGAGCGAGATGGGCCCGCTCATCACTTCCGCCCAGCGCGAGAGCGTGCGGGCCTACGTCGAAGAGTCAAAGGTGGCCTTCACGGGTTCTGCCCCCGCCGGCCCCGGGTACTGGATGGCCCCCACGGTGCTCGAGACGAGCGATCGCTCTGCACGATCCTTCCAAGAAGAGATCTTCGGTCCCGTCGTCTCGGTCGTTCGCTTCGCCGACGAGGCTGAAGCGATCGCCATCGCGAACGACAGCGTCTATGGACTGTCGGGCTCGATCTGGAGCCGCGACATCGCCAAGGCCCTGCGGGTGGCGCGCGGGGTGGAGACCGGCGCGCTCTCGGTGAACTCGAACTCGTCGGTTCGCTACTCGACGCCCTTTGGCGGCTTTAAGCACTCGGGCTTGGGTCGAGAACTGGGACCCGACGCGCTGCTTGGTTTCAGTGAAGAAAAGAATGTGTTCATCTCAACGGAGGACAGCTAATGGGACGCCTGGACAACAAAGTGGCCATCATCACCGGGGCCGCGAGCGGCATCGGGCGAGCGACGGCACTGCGCTTCGCCCACGAAGGCGCCAAGGTGGTTGTGGCTGACCTCAACGAGGAAACCGGAGTCGCCCTGGCCAACGAGATCGGCGGGACGTTCGTCCAGGTGAACGTGGCCGATGAGGCGAGTGTGAAGTCGATGTACGACCAGGTGATCGAGACCTACGGCGGCATCGACGTCCTCTTCAATAACGCGGGCATCTCGCCGGCCGATGACGACTCGATCCTCACCACCGAACTCGACGCCTGGAAGCGCGTTCAGGACGTCAACCTCACCTCGGTCTACCTGTGCTGCAAGTACGGCATCCCCCACCTTCTGGCGCGCGGCGGCGGGTCGATCATTAACACCGCTTCTTTCGTCGCCGTGATGGGTTCGGCCACCAGCCAGGTCTCCTATACGGCCTCCAAGGGCGGAGTGCTCTCGATGTCCCGCGAGCTCGGCGTGCAGTTCGCACGCGAGGGAATTCGGGTGAACGCGCTGTGCCCGGGACCGGTGAACACGCCCCTGCTCCAAGAGCTCTTCGCCAAGGATCCCGAGCGCGCCGCGCGGCGACTCGTGCACATACCCGCGGGACGTTTCGCTGAACCCGAGGAGATCGCGAGCGCCGTGTTATTTCTGGCGAGCGACGACTCCACCTTCGTCAACGCCTCGACGTTTCTCGTCGATGGTGGCATCGCCGGGGCCTACGTCACGCCGCTGAGCTAGCTCGTCCTCAGCGACTCAGGAATGAAGTACTCGCTCAGGTACTTCTCGCCCTCATCGCACAGCACCGTCACGACCGTTGCGGCATCACCCAACTCTTCGCGGATCTGACGAGCGAGAACCATGTTGGCGCCCGAACTCGGTCCCACCAAGAGGCCGTGCTCACGGGCGAGGCGGCGCATCTCGGCCACCGCGTCGTCGCTGTGCACGCCCACCACTCGATCGACCATGGCGGAATGGCGCTGGTAGATGGTGGGAATAAAGCCGTCGGCGATGCCTTCAATCTGGTGGAGTCCCGTGTCGCCACACTGAATGGTGCACGACTCGCTCGGTTCTAACGCGATGATCAACACATCGGGGTTGGCCTCGCGGAACGCCTGACCCACGCCGATGAGAGTGCCACCCGTGCCCACGCCCATCACGAAGGCGTCGGGCGAGAGGTCGGCGGGCAACTGGCCGAGGATCTCGGGGCCGAGCCACGTGCGGTTCTCTTCGACGTTCCACTCGGACTCGAACTGGTGCGGGGCGAAGTATCCCGGTAGATCACCCAGCCGGCTCGCCTCTTCGAGCGCCTCATTCACGTGAAAGGTGCCGACGGTGTGCATCTCCGCGCCAAAGGCGAGCGAGATCGCAGCGCGTTCAGGGCTGAGGCCCTCGGGCATGACGACGATCATCTTGTAGCCCAGGACCGCGGCCACCATGCTCATGGCGTTCCCGGTATTGCCGCTGGACGCCTCCACGATGGTGTCGCCCGGGTGGAGGATTCCCTCGCGCTCTGCGCGTTCGATGATGTAGCGCGCCATGCGGGCCTTGACCGAGCCCGAGGGATTGAGATACTCAAGTTTCGCGAAGACGCCGTTGACCTGAATGAGCGGAGTGGAACCAATTGCCTCGAGCACCGTTGCTCCGGGGCGATAGTTAGCCGCCATCTAGTCCCCCTTCTATAACTCCCTCGATTACCCTACGCCGCAGGTCACGACCAACTCATTCGCCCCAGAGCACGAGGACTCCCTCAAGGATTAGGAAACAGTCATTCCGCCATCGACCGCAATATCCGCGCCGGTCACGGCCGAGGACGCGACCGAGCACAGCCACGTGATCGCGGCGGCGATCTCGCTCGGCTCGAGGAGACGGCCAATCGGCTGATGGGTGGCGAACTCTTCGACGCTTGCGAGGCCATAGATCGCGGCCGACGCGTCGAGGATCGCGGTGCGCGTCGAGCCGGGGCTGATCGCGTTGGCGGTGACCCCGTACGGGGCGAGGTCCATCGCCACCCCACGAATGAGACCGACCACCGCGTGCTTGGCCGCACTGTACGGGGCCAAGTGATACAGACCCGTGTGGCCCGCCGCCGAAGCGACCGCAACGATGCGCGAGTGAGCGTCCTTGCCGTTGGCGATGAGCACGGGCGCGGCCGCTTCGATGAGACGACGCGTTCCCAACACGTTCACCGACCACACGGCGTCCCACACCGCGTCTTCAACCTCCCAGAGCGGCGCGCCCACCCCCAGCACACCGGCGCACGCGACAACCGCGTCGAGACGGCCGAAGTGACGCGTCGCGGTTTCGACCGCAAGTTGCATATCGGTGGCGCTGCGAACGTCGCCCACCAGACCCAATACCGCCTCACCGTGGCGAGCGACCACTGCATCCAGGTCCGCCTTGGTGCCGAGCGCGTAGGGAATATCGGCGATGTCGCGGCAGCGGTCCACCGCCACGACGCGATAGTTCTCATTGACCAACGCGTCAACGGTGGCCGCGCCAATTCCCCGCGCCGCGCCCGTCACGATCGCGACTCGACTCATCAGCCGAGCCTCCGAAAGAAGTCGTCGGGGGCGAGCACGTCAGAGCGATCGAGCTCACCCACGTCGGATTTACCCAGCGCGAGCAACGTGGAATCGATGCCGCCGCGCAGTACGTCAAGGACGTTCTCAACTCCGGCCTGGCCATTGACCGCGAGTCCCCAGAGATACGCGCGACCGATCATGACTGCTTTTGCTCCCAGGGCCAGGGCCTTGACGACGTCGCTGCCACGACGCACGCCTCCATCGAGAAGAACCTCGATCTGATCACCGACGGCATCGACCACCGCGGGGAGAGACCGCAAGGGTGCCGGTGTGCCGTCTAGGTTGTTCCCGCCGTGGTTCGACACCGACAAGGCACTCGCCCCCACATCGACGACGCGCTTGGCGTCATCGACCCGACTCACGCCCTTGACCATGAATGGACCACCCCACTCGCTACGCAGCCACGCCACGTCGTCCCAACTGGGCAGCGGGCTCTGCATCCACTCGTAATACGCGCCAAAGAACGTCGGTGCCTTTTCGCCCGGCTTGGCCATATTGGGGGTGGTGAGATCGGGGAGATGTCCGGTGCGCACGAACGACCAGAACCATCGTGGGTGAGTGAGCACGTCGGGGGCGAACTTCACGGCAGCCTTAAGGTCGATCTTCTCGGGGATCCAGGGACTCCCCCAGTCGCGTCCATTCGAAAACGACCAGTCCAGGGTGAGAATGATTCCCTTCGCGCCCGCGCTCTTCGCGCGTTCGAGACGCTGGATCATCGTGTCACGATCACCGGACCAGTACATCTGAAAGAGGACTTGATCACAGACGCCACACACGTCTTCGATCGACTGACTGGCAAAGGAACTGAGCCCCATCGCGACGCCTCGCGAGGCGGCGGCACGGGCGACGGCCAGCTCTCCTTCGGGATGCACGGCCTGCACGCCGGTCGGTGACAGGAGAACGGGCATCGAGACGCTCTGGCCCATAATCGTGGTCGCCAGCGAGCGCTCGTTCGCGTTGCCGGCGATGTGTGGCGCAAAGCCGAGCTGATCAAAGCTCGCCAAGTTGTCCTGATAACTCAGGCCCTTTTCCGATCCAGCGAGGAGAGCGTCATAGACGGACTTCGGGAGGCGCTTTTCGGCCCGGCGCTGGGCGACAGCCACCGTCTCGAACCACGAATTCGCCATAACTCTCCTTCGAGCCTCTTTGAGACTACCGGAGGCGTTGGATGTGCTTTAGGGTCGCGCCGAGATCAAGACGGGCACGCGACGAGAATGATCGGGCGACGAGTGCGGTAGTGAAGAGACCGCTCGTGTGGCCAGAGCCTCTTCGCCGTGTCCAAAGACGCACTCCGGGTCAGGGTCGGTCATCTCTAGTCCCGTAAAAAACTTGGCCGCCATGCACCCACCTCGGCAGGCGTCATAGGAACCACACGATGCACAGGCTCCGGGATTCGCGGGTTCGCGCAGTGAGCGAAACAGGTCGCTCTCGCGCCACACGCGAGCGAATCCGTCGTCGCGGACGTTGCCCGCGAGGAACTCGTCATGAATGACGAAGGGGCAGGCATAGACGTCGCCCACTGGATCGATGAGGCACACCACTCGGCCGGCCCCACAAAGGTTCAGCCCCTCAAGCGGGTTACCGAGCGCGGAGAGATGGAAAAACGAGTCTCCCGTGAGAACGTGAGGACGATCACGCAGCCACGCATAGAGCGCGCGACCCTGGGCGAGAGTGGGGTGCAGGTCGTTCCACACATCGACGCCTCGGCCCGAAGGACGAAGCCGCGTGAGGCGAAGCTGCGCCCCGTACTCAGTGGCAAGTGCCTCGAAGGAGTCCAACTGCTCGACATTCTCACGCGTCATCACCACGGAGATCTTGAACTCGCCAAACTCCGCGTCCTTCAAGTTGTCCATCGCCCGCCGGGCCGCGGCGTAGCTGCCTCGACCGCGAACCCGGTCGTTGGTGAGTTCGTCTGCGCCGTCGATCGATACCTGAATGTCGAGGTAGTCGATGCTGGCGAGTCTCTCGGCCGCGTGCCGATCGATCCGCGTGCCATTGGTCGAGAACTTCACGCCGACTCGCCGACGGACCGCGTGCTCGATCAGTTCGAAGAAGTCGCGGCGCACCATCGGTTCCCCACCACCGATGTTGACGTAGAAGATCTCCATCGCGGCGATCTCGTCAATGAGAGACAGCGCTTCGTCCGTCGCCAGTTCGCGTGGGTCGCGTCGGCCCGATGACGACAGGCAGTGCGTACAGGCCAGGTTGCAGGCGTACGTCAACTCCCACGTCAAACAGATGGGAGCGGCGAGACCCTGCTCGAATCGATCGCGTAGTGATGACTCAGGCACTAATGAGTCCCGATGAGCTCAGGCTGGCTAAGGCTGCGAGGTAGCGGTCGCGCTCTCCCACAGCGACGAGTTCATCCACCGCGCAGCGCGCACTCTCGAAGTCGCCCAGGCGTCGTACCAACTCCACCAGGTCCCGGGACTTGAGAAACACCAGGCGCCGCGTGTCGTGGTGATACGCCAGCGCCCCGAAAGATTCATCCCGCAGCGACACGTGATCGCTCAGGCGCCAACATCTCGACTCGTCGAACACCACGACGTTGCTGGACGACACCTTCTAGTAGACCCCGCACAGACCGTCGATGGAGACCTCCTCGACGAGAAGCTCCTCCACCTCGGCCTGAGGGTCCGTCGTTGCGTCGTGGGTCAGGGTTTCTGGGGTCACGCTGCCTCCTTGTCTTTCCATTCTGCCCTGTCTGCTCGATGTGCTCGCGACGCTCATGGAAGACTCCGAGCGTGAGTGAATTTGAGCCCCTCGTCCCCGCACCCCCTCACGATGCGCTGCCCACCGGAACGATCGTGCGAGTCGACGAGGGAGCCACGTTCGTCGACCGGGACCTGCTCAGCGGCGGCAGCCCGTGGCGGCTCTTGCGCCTGCGCGGGTCGTCGCGTGAAACCCTGGAACGATGGCGCCACGGCGGACCCGTGCTCGGCGGAGAAGAACGCCTAGCCCGCACGCTCATCGAACAGGGTTTCGTCACTCCAACCTTCGATGCACCTCTCTCGCGCAGTGCCATCGACGTAGTGGTCCCCGTCTACGGCAACATCGCCAACCTGTCTTCGCTGCTACGCCAGTTGGAGGGCTATCACGTCACCGTGGTCGACGATGGATCACACGACGCAGGCGCCGTCGCTCTCTGCGCGCAACAGTATGGCGCCACGCTGCAGCGGGTCGGGGCAAATGAAGGACCCGCTCACGCTCGCAACGTCGGTGCATCCGCCACCAAACGCGAGTTTCTGTGGTTCATCGATGTCGACGTGTCCGTCGTCGACGCCGATCGCGTGGCGCGACACTTACGCAGCGCGTTTGAGGACTCTCGAGTCGCCGCGGTCGCACCGCGCGTTCGGGGCTTGGACGGCACGTCGTGGCGCGAGCACTTCGAGCACCACTTTGGCCCCCTTGATCTCGGTCCACGAAGCAGCCTGGTTGTTCCCGGTGGCGCAGTCGGCTACGTGCCCAGCGCGTGCATCATGATTCGCCGCGATGCGTACGGCGACGGCTTCGACGAATCGCTCCGTGTGGGCGAAGACGTCGACTTCGTGTGGCGGCTGCACGATCGCGGGTGGCTCGTGCGCTACGACGCCTCGGTCGAAGTCGCCCATCCCACGCGGCCCACCCTTCGAGGCTGGTGGCAGCAGCGCCAGAGGTATGGATCGTCAAGTGCCGTGCTGGCCGAACGACACGGCAAGCGTCTGGCCCCCCTGCGCGCAGACGCGTGGACCTTCGTCACCTGGACCTCGGTGCTGCTCGGCAAGCCCGCAGTGGGCGCGCGGATCGTGGCCGGAGCGCGCCGTCACGCGATGGGCTCGATCTTTCACGACGAGGAGAATCCCGCGGCGACGGCCGACGAGGTCGTCACTCGCAACCTGGTG
>JBEKYI010000042.1:0-12332 GCA_049511155.1 Acidimicrobiales bacterium | reverse complement strand
GCCGCGTCGGCGGAGTCCGAATGCAACGTTGTCAAAAACGCTGAGGTGAGGAAAAAGCGCGTAGGACTGGAACACCGTGTTGACGTCACGCCGGTAGGGCGGCGTCCAAGTGATGTCTTCGCCGCCGAGGAAGATCTTCCCGGACGTCGGTTGATCGAAACCCCCGACCATCCGCAGCGTCGTGGTCTTGCCACACCCGGAAGGTCCCAGGAGCGCAAAGAATTCTCCCTGGGCGAGTTCGAGGGAGAGGTCGTCGACCGCGACCATCGACTTGTACTTTTTCGTGACGTGTTCGAGCCGGACCGCGGAGTTACTCGTCGACCCTTCGGTAGCGGCGCGATCCTCGCCTAGCTTCGATGCCAACGATCTTCCTCCCCGTCTGGCAGCGAGCCTATCGACACCTTTATACCGATTCAATTCGTGCCAGGCGTCACCTTTGAATGGGCTTACGCTCTCACTAATCGCCTGTTGTGCTGTGGAGGATCAAGTGATTTTCGCTCAACCAACGGGGCTTGGAGGATGTGCAGGTTCGGGAACTTGTTCACGTATCAGTCGCGACATCGTTCATAGTCGCGTCGCTGCCGATGGGGGATGTCAAGAGCCCGCGTCATCGTTCTCTCCGTCGTCCACCTGGGCCTGACCAAAGCGGGGGCCGCCCGTCCCCACGCCGTCTCCTGTCGCTTGGTGCATACCCTGGTCAATCGCTACCACCAAGGCGGGCTGGTCGCGATAGAACCGCGCAGCTGGGAGCCTCTCTCGAGTCGCCAGCGCATCAGGGGGCGGAGAAACCAGTTGCACGCAGTCTTTGGCCCACAATCTGAACGATGTCGCGACTCATATATGAACGGTGTCCCGACTCATCACATGGAGCCTGTGTAGAGGTTCGGGACAGCCTTGACTATCCGTGTTAGGCGCCATTCGAGATGGTTTTAGCGTCACCGAGATTGCCACCAAGTTCGGCGTCAGTCGGCAGGTCGATGGCGGCGTAGGTGCCAAGCAAGTTCTGAAACTATGTAAAGGATGTCCCAAAACTGTGTAAAGGATGTCCCGAAGCTATTTCGACAAGAAAGTGTCGAACTTTTACATCACATGGAGCCTGGGAGGAGATTCGAACTCCTGACCTGCGCATTACGAATGCGCTGCTCTACCGACTGAGCTACCCAGGCGCAGAGAGTCACTTTAGCCGATCGACTTCGTGGGCCCCTTCGCCTAAAAGTCCATCAGCGACAACATCAGGTCGTTGAGCAGGAGCGACTCGT
Source organism: Acidimicrobiales bacterium (assembly GCA_049511155.1). GTDB lineage: Bacteria > Actinomycetota > Acidimicrobiia > Acidimicrobiales > RAAP-2 > RAAP-2. The sequence continues at coordinate 11,073 of JBEKYI010000042.1, read as the reverse complement.
CCACGTTCGTCTCGAGTCGCAGGTTCGCTTCGGCGAGCGCGTCGATCGCCCGCAACGACGCGCCCACTCGGTAGTCGCTGCGCGCGTCATTCGCCTCGATGTTCTCCATCAGTCGCTCGCGATACACGCCGGTCAGCGTGCTGAGTCCACAGCGCAACTCGTCGAGTCGAAAGCGGCGCTGCTCGCGCCGGAACTGCGCATCGACGTCGCGTTTGCCCGACGTGCGCTGACCGAGTTCGCGCGCGTCGCCGGACCGTCGTTCCCACTCCTCGTGCTGGAGACGCTCTAGGGGACCCATCGCTTCGTCGATGGATGCGGCGAGTTCCTTGGCGACCCGAGTGGAGTCCGAGGGCTTGCCGGTGAGCCGATCGGGCACCGCTCGCCACTTCGCCATGCGCTCGGCGAGTTCGCTGTCACCCACGAGCACCCGTGCGCGGCGCAGGTTGCCGTTGGCCGCGGCGGCGGCGTTCTCGGCGACGTCGCGAGTGGCACCCTCGTTGACGAGAATGGTGGCAACGTCGGCGTCGCTCAGCGCGCGCAGCCTCACTTCCACGCACCGCGAGGCGATGGTGTCGAGTTCGTCCACGACCTCTTCGGCACTCAGGAGAAAGATCGTGCGACCGGGCGGCTCTTCCAGGGTCTTTAAGAGCGCAGTCGCACTGGGCGAGGTGCCGGTCGTCGTGAGGTCGACGTCCTCCATGACGACGATCTGATAGCCGGCCCCGAGAGGCCGGCGACGCGCCACACGCTCGATGTCGCGAATCTCCTCCATCCGCCACGACGCGCCCGCGCGCTCGGCCACGTACACATCGGCGTCCGCGCCGTCGAGCACCAGGCGACACACCTCACAGGACCCACAGCCGTGTCGAGGACACTGCAGGGCAGCCGCGAAGGCGATGAGGGCGTCGTGAACACTGGCTTCGCTCGGCCCACTAAAGAGGTATGCGTGCACCGGGCGTCGCGCGTATTGGCGGAGGGCTCCTGCGGCGCGCTCTTGACCCACCAGGGTGTCAAAGACGTCGCTCATGTCACCAGAGTATGTGGGCCACGTGTTGGTCGATGACTGTGGCGACCACCTCCACGCTGGGCGCGGCGTCGACCACGATCCAGCCCTCGTGCTCGGCCAGTTCGAGATACCCTTCGCGCACGCGCTCATGGAACGCGAGGTCGGCCGACTCGAAGCGATCCTTCTTGTCGTGGGCTCGGCGCTCGTTGACCATCTCAACGGGCAGGTCCAGCAAGATCGTCGCGTCGGGCAGGCATGTGCCGATCGCCAGACGGCTCGCCGAACGCAGTAGTTCGAGATCGACGCCGCGCCCGTATCCCTGGTAGGCGAGCGTCGAGGCGAAGAACCGATCGCTCACCACCGAGCGTCCCGCGCGCAGGGCCGGCTCGATGACGCTAGCCACGTGATGGGAGCGGTCAGTCAGCATCATGAGCGCTTCGGTGACCGGCTCCATGGGCGTGGCGGCGTCCAACACGAGGTGTCGCAGGCCCACGCCGAGCGGCGAGTCACCCGGCTCGAAGGTAAAGAGTGCGTCGTGCAGCTCGGCGACCCGTCGGGCTTGGGTGCTCTTGCCGCTGACGTCAATACCCTCAAAGACTAGGAACGCGCCGCGCTCGCTCACGAGTCCTCGGGCTGTGTCGCGAGCAACGCGGCGTTCGCCGCGGCACCCTGGGCGATTGCCGTGCGCTTTTGCGCGCTCGTCGACTTGGTGGTCATCTTCGCCGCCGTCTTCTTGGTCGAGCTGGCGGCCTTCTTGGTCGACTTTTTCGCGGGCGCCTTGGTTGACTTCTTCGCGGTCGCCTTCTTGGTGGACTTACGCACTCTGGTGGAGGGTTCGGCGTTGCGCCGCTCAGCCAGCAGCTCGCTGGCGCGATCCATCGTCATGGACTCGGGCGTATCTCCCAGGCGCAGGGTCGCATTGGTCTCGCCGTCGGTGACGTACAGCCCGAAGCGTCCGCTGCGAACGACGACGTGACGCTTCGTGACCGGGTCCTCCCCCAGATCGGCCAGCGGGGCCGCGGCGGCGCGTCGTCCGCGCGCCTTGGGCTGGGCGAGCAGAGCGAGGGCCGTCTCTAGTCCGATCGTGAAGATCTGATTTTCATCCTCTAGCGATCTCGTCTCTTTCTCCCAGGTGAGATATGGCCCGTACCGGCCGTTTTGGGCGAGGATCTCTCCGCCCTCGGGATGCGTTCCCACCACACGCGGCAGCGACAACAGGCGTTTGGCGTCGTCCAGCGTGATCGTCTCGGGCGTCATCGTCGAGAACAGTGAGGCGGTGCGGGGCTTTTCCTTGGGGTCGGTGATCTCACCAACCTGCACGTAGGGTCCGTAACGCCCGGCCTTCAGATAGATCGTCTCGCCCGCGTCGTCCACGCCCAAGTCGCGGTCGTTGCTCGGTGCTGCGAGCAGCTCCAGCGCGCGCTCGACACTCAGTGAGTCCGGCTCGGTCGCTTCGGGAATCGAGACGCGGTCCTCGCCGTGCACGAGGTAGGGGCCGTAGCGCCCCGAGCGCACCGAGACGGGCTCGCCGTCGGGCGCGTCGCCGAGTACGAGCGAGTTGATGGCGGCAAAGTCAAAGTCGTGAGGCTCGTGGGTGACGTGTTCCAGACCGAGGCGCGCGAAGTCGCTCTCCGCGCTGTCATCACCGAAGTAGAACTTGCGCAGCCAGGGCTCGAGGTCCTGGCGACCCTGGGCAATCTCGTCAAGCTGATCTTCCATGGCGGCCGTGAACTGGTAATCAACGAGGTCGGCGAAGTAGCTCTGGAGCAGATTGACGACCGCAAATGCGCGGAAGGTCGGCACCAGAGACTTGCCCTTCTTCCACACGTACCCGCGCCGATCGATTGTCTTCATCACTGACGCATAGGTCGACGGTCGTCCGATGCCCAAGTCTTCGAGCTTTTTGATCAACGTCGCTTCCGAGTACCGATCCGGCGGCTGGGTATCGTGCGCTTTCGCCTCAGCACTCGCCACCACGAGCGACCCGCCCTCGCTGAGCGACGGCAAGATGCGCTCCTGGTCGGCGAGCTCGGCCTCAGGGTCGTCGGTCCCCTCAACGTAGGCGCGCCGAAATCCCGCGAACTCGATGCGCAGTCCGCTGGCGCTCAGCCCGACCGTGACCTCACCGTCGCGTCCGTCGACGTGGGAAAGACGACCCGTGAGTCGCACGCGATCCTGGGTCAGTCGCGCGTCGACCATCTGCGAGGCGATCGTCCGCTTCCAGATGAGGTCGTAGAGTGCGCGCTCGTCTCCCCCGAGTTGGCTTTGGGCTTCGTCGAGTGAGCGGAACGACTCACCGGCGGGGCGGATCGCCTCGTGGGCTTCTTGCGCGTTTTTCACCTTGCGGTCGTAGCGACGCGGTGACTCCGCGACGTAGTCATCCCCAAACATCTCGCCCGCGTGACGTCGGGCGGCTCGAATCGCCTCGTCCGAGAGCGTCGTCGAGTCGGTTCGCATGTAGGTGATCCAGCCGTTTTCGTAGAGCCGCTGGGCGGCACGCATTGTGCGCTCGGGGTCGAAGCGCAGCTTGCGACTCGCCTCGATCTGCAGCGACGAGGTCATGAAGGGCGCCTGGGGTCGCTGGGTGCGCGGGGTCGACGTGATCGACTCCACCGTGATCTGGGAGCCGATGAGTTCGCTCGCGATCGAGCGCGCCACTTGCTCTCCCAGGACCTCGAGCCGGCCCTTGGCGTCTAGTTGGCCGAGCGCGTCGAAGTTCTTGCCCGTCGCGAGCGCCACACCGTCCACGCTGTCCAGGGTGGCGTCAAAGGGCGTGGACGCGTCGAGCGTGGCGGTGACGTCGAACCAGGTGGCCGAGTGAAAGGCCATGCGTTCGCGCTCACGCTCGCAGACCAGGCGAATCGCGACCGATTGGACGCGTCCCGCGGAGCGGGCCTTGTCCACCGCGCGCCAGAGCACCGGTGAGACCTCGTAGCCCACCAGGCGATCGAGGAAGCGCCGGCCCTCCTGGGCGTCCACCAGGCGCAGGTCGAGGTCCCGGGTCTCGTCGACCGCCTTGGTGATGGCGGCCGGGGTGATCTCGTGAAAGACCATCCGCTTGACCGGCACCTTGGGATTGAGAACCTCTTGGAGGTGCCAGGCGATGGCCTCGCCCTCGCGGTCCTCGTCGGTCGCCAGGTACAGCTCGTCGACCTGCTTGAGGGCAGCCTTGAGTTCGGCGACAATCTTCTTACGATCGCTCGACACGACGTAGACGGGCTTGAAGTGATCGTTGACGTTGATGCCCAGGCGCGCCCACTTCTCACCCTTCACCGACGCGGGAATCTCGGCCGCGCTTTGGGGGAGATCACGGATGTGACCGACCGAGGGCTTGACGATGTAGTCGGGTCCCAACATGCCCTGAATGCGGTTCGCCTTGGCCACCGACTCAACGATCACGAGGGCTCTAGCCATGCTCACCAACTCTGCGGTCTCTCACGGCGTGACACCCTATCGCTGACGTGTTCTGGTTCAACACAACCTAGGCACGACAAAGACTCTCATCACGTCTTTCACCGCGCACCCCCGACTAGACACCGTGTCGAGAACTGGTTCGAATCCCGAAAACGCTTAACGGTCGCTCGACGGCGCGGCCACGATCTCGTACTGCGGATTGAGGATTACCGCCTCGCGTCGCAGCGAGGTCACGGTGCCCTTGACCATTAGTCGCGTGCCGCGTTCGATACCGGGCACATTGGAGCGGCCCTGAAACACCAGCGTGATCGATCCCGTATGGTCGGCGATCACGCACCGCAGTTCGTGCACCCCGCTCTCGTTGCCGATCGACATGGCTCGCACGCGTCCGGCAATCTCGACGAACTCTCGCTCCATGAGTCCGCCGATGGGTGCGGCGCCGGTCGAGCGCTCCGCTAACTTCACGTCCGCGGCCATCGTGCCCGTGCTGCGCAATCCGCCGCGAGTGACCTCGTCGCCGACTGGCTCTTCTTGGATGACGCCCTCACTCAGTTTGCGCACCGCGCTGTAGGGGATGATGGTGGCGCCCACGCGCGGCACGTGCATCACCGCGTCGGCAATCTGATCGGCGGTGCGATCGTGCAACAGGCGCTGGAGACGCGAGACAAACCCACGCCGAGGCAGGATTACCATGCAGAACACGTCGGGATCTCGCACGACGTCGGCCACCAGTTCGAGGGCGGCACGATCGATGCGGCGGTCCTCGCACTCCACGACTTCCAGGGCGATCGTGGCCGAGGCGGTGTTGGGTCGTCCCCAACTGGCCTCCAGACGTTTCGTCACGAGGTTGTCCACATCGAAGTGGACCGCCCGCACCGAGAAGGGAGCGAGCGACTGGCAGTACAGCAAGGCGCGCTCGGTGGGCAGATCGTAGTTATCGACGAACACGATGACGCGATTCGTGCGAATCATGTGTCCGGCGCGCGCGCTGTTGGCCTCGAAGGCCTTTTCTTCGCGCATGTACTGGCGATGAAACCTCAGGAGTCCCCAGTACATGATCGGACCGACCACCACGATGATCCACGCACCCTCGGCGAACTTAACAGTGACAAAGATGACCACCACCAGCGACGTCACACAGGCCGAGGTCAGATTGATCGCGACGCCCCGGCGCCAGTGCGCATCGCGCTCTCGCAGGTGACGCGCGACCATGCCAGCTCCGGCCAACGTAAATCCGGTGAAGACCCCGATTGCGTACAGCGCCACCAGCGCATTAACCGACGCCTTGAAGGCAATGATCAAGAGCAGGGACACGACGCCCAGGACCAGGATGCCGTTGGAGAACGCCAGGCGGTGACCGCGCTTGGAGAGTTGGCGCGGCAGATACTTATCGCCCGCCACGTAGTTGGCGAGGAAGGGGAACCCGTTGAACGAGGTGTTGCCGCCGGTGTAGAGAATCATGACGGTCGCGATCTGGACGATGAAGAAGATGACGTGTCCCGCACCGTGCGCACCGAAGACGTCCGATACCTCTTGGCCCACGACCGTGGGAGAACCCGCCGCGTAGGGCAGCGCGTGGGTCCAGTGAGCCAGTAGCGCGGTCCCGATGAGGAGGAATCCGAGCAGGCACGACATCACTACCAGCGTGGTGCGAGCGTTGTGCGACTCGGGTCGACGAAAGCTCCCCACGCCGTTGCTGATGGCTTCGAGCCCGGTGAGCGACGAGCCCCCGTTGGCGTAAGCGCGCAACAGCGAAATGAAGGCGAGACCCATCAGCAGGCCGCTGCCTGAGTGACCGAGGCGCCCCTCGACGAGTAGGTGCGCAGCCGGCACGGGAATGACGTGCAGCGTTCCCGCGAACTTCTTGTAGTACCCCAGGATGATCGTCGAGCCCAGGGCGAGCACGTAGAAGTAGGTCGGAAACGCGAAGTAGCTGCCGGCTTCGCGCAGACCGCGCAGGTTGCCAAAGATCAGCACGAGCACGACGAAGACGGTTAAGGGAACCGTGCCGTTGCCAAAGAGCGGGAAGTGCTTGGTGAGCGTGGGAAAGGCCGTCGTGAGTGCCGCGGTGCCCGCCGAGCACTGCACCGCAACCGTGACCGTGTAGTCGATGAGGAGGGCCACGGCCGCCACCTGGGCCACCTTGGGGCCGAAGTTGTCGCGGGCCACCACGTACGATCCGCCGGCCGTCGTGTAGTACTTGATCACGTCCCAGTACGAAATGGTGACGAACAGCAGCACGCCAATGATGACGAACATGATCGGCACGACCAACGCGAAGGCGGCCAGGCCCACGTAGGGCGTCATCTGGGTGAGAATCTCTTCGGTACCGTACGCCGATGACGAGATGCAGTCGGGCGCGAGCACACCCAGGGCAATGGGACGATTGAGGCGCTCGCCGCTGAGCTGCTCACTGACGAGCGGCTTGCCCAGCAGAATCCGCTTCAATCGATAGTTCAGCGTTTCGGGGTAAAACTTCGCGAGATTGGCGTGCGAGGTCAGTAGCGGCGCCCGCGTAGGCGCTAGCTTTCCCTCTTCAGACACGGTGTCGATACTAAGTCACTTGATTCGCTCGCCACTGCTCTCTGGGAGCCGACCGGCACGCGAAAGCCCCATTAAGTTGCGACAAATTCGCGCGATGTGGTCTGATGAGTTCGTGAACATCATCGTGGTCGGTTGTGGCCGGGTCGGCTCGGAACTGGCCATGGACCTCTCCGATGAAGGCCACTCGGTCGTGGTCATCGACAAAAACCGCGACAGTCTGCGACGGCTGACGCACTTCAGCGGGCGCACCGTGGTCGGCTCGGGCTTTGACCGCGACACCCTCTTGAGCGCCGAAGCAACCACCGCCGACGCCCTGGCGGCAGTCACCAGTGGGGACAACAGCAACATTCTCTGTGCGCGCATCGCCCGCGACCACTACAACATCAAGAACGTCGTGGCGCGCATCTACGATCCGGCGCGCGCCGACATCTATATGAAACTCGGCATTCCCACGGTGGCCACGTCCCTGTGGACCACCCGTCAGGTCAAGCGCTGGATGCTGCCCGCCGACGACTCGATCGAATGGTCCGACATGGCGAACTCCATCCACCTCGTCGAGCGCATCGTGCCCGACGCACTCGCCGGTCGCCCGGTCTCCAGTTTCAATGTCGGCGACAACGTGCGTCTGGTCGGTCTCATACGAGGGGGCCTCGGTCGGGTCAACATTGAGGGCCTCTTCGCCCAGGAGGACGACCTGTTGGAGTTCCTCGTGACCCACGAGGGGCTGAAGACCTTGAGCGAACTCCTCGAGGGCAAGTCGTCATGAAAGTCGTGATCGCCGGTGGCGGGTCGGTGGGAACGTCCATCTCGCTCGATCTCATTGATCGACATCACGACGTCACGCTCATGGAGCAGGTGACCGAGCGCGCCGAGAAACTCAAGTCGTATCTGCCCGGCGTGACCGTCCTGGCCGCGGACGCGTGCGAGTACTCGAGTTTGGCCGCGGCCGATGTGCGTAGTGCGGACGTGATGATCGCGGCCACCGGCGACGACGAGGACAACCTCGTGATTAGTTGGCTCTCGAAGCAGGAGTTCGGGGTGCCCCGGGTCATCAGTCGAGTCAACAACGCACGCAACGAGTGGCTCTTCAATGAAAGCTGGGGCGTGGACGTGTCGGTGTCCACACCCGCGCTCATCACGTCGCTCGTGGATGAGGCCGTCGAGGTCGGGTCGATCATCGAACTGATGACTCTGGCTCACGGCAAGATGAGCCTGATCGAAGTCACCCTGGACGCGAACTCGCCGGCCGTCGTCGGAAATATGACCCTCGATGAGCTACGGCTGCCCGACTCGTTGCGCGTGGTGGCGGTCGTGCGCAACGAACAACCCCTGGTGCCGACCGGCTCGATGTACTTCCTCGAACACGACCACGTGGTGTTGATGTCGCGTAGTGACGCCAAAGGTGACGCTACGGCCGCTTTTATTGCGTAGATGAAAGGGTTGTTCGCACCACCCCCCTAGCATGAGTAAGTGGCGGCAGCGTTTTTTGACCTCGATAAGACGGTTATCGTCAAGTCGTCGCTCATCGCTCTGGGCCCGGAACTGCACGCGGCGGGACTCTTGAACAAGCGCACGTTGGTCCGAGCGGTCATTGGCCAGATCTGGTTCCAGCACTTCGGCGCCGATGACCAGCGCCTCGATAAGGTACGCGACTCCGCGCTCAAGATCACCCAAGGCTGGGATCGTGACGAGGTTCGCCGCGTGGTCAAAGAGACGCTCAGTCAGGTCGTGGAACCCTTGATCTACGCCGAAGCCCTGGAGCTGGTGGACTTTCACCTCGCCCAGGGCGACGAGGTCTATCTCGTCTCAAGCGCGCCAGCTGAGATCGTCGAGCCGTTCGCCGAACTGCTCGGGATGACCGGGGCTATCTCGTCGCAAGCGACGATCGACGAGAACGGCAAGTTCACCGGGGAGATGGACTTTTGGGCCCAGGGGCCCAACAAGGCGCTCGCCATCAAAGAGCTCGCGGACGAACGCGGCATCGACCTCGAGGCGTCCTACGCCTACTCGGACTCCGAGACCGACGTGCCGATGCTCGAGGTGGTGGGACATCCCTACGCGGTCAATCCTGATCGCGTGCTCGCGCGAATCGCTCACGAACGCGGCTGGCCAATTCTCACCTTCAGCCACCCGGTCACGGCACTCAGTCGGTCGAGGTCCCACACGCCCTTCGTGGTGAGTGCGGTCGTGGTCGGAGTCGCGGCGGCGCTGGGCGGCCTGCACCTCCAGCGTCGCTAGAGCGTCAGTAGGTCCCGCGCACCGGTGTCCGAAGAGGGGTGACGCAACTTGCTCATGGCGCGCGCTTCGATCTGGCGAATGCGCTCACGGGTGAGGTTCATCTCGGCTCCCACGTCCTCGAGGGTGCGGATCTCGCCCGCGCCGTCCAGGCCAAATCGCATGCGCAGGATCTTCTGCTCGCGCTCATCGAGCGGCTGGAGGAGCTTTTCGATGGCGGCAGGCATCATCTTGACCGCGGCCACGTCAAAGGGCGACTCGGCCGAGCGATCTTCCACCACGTCGCCGAGTTCGGCGTCGCCGTCTTCGCGCAGTGGCTCGGACAACGAGATCGGCTCGGAGCGAAAGCGCAGCGCCTCGATCAACTTGTCTTCGGGCATTTCGCACTCTTCGCAGAGTTCCTTGATGGTGGGCGGACGACCGAACTTGAGCTCGAGGCGTGACTGAGCCTTTTGGACACGCGCGAGCGTGTCGCCGGCGTGCACCGGGAGGCGAATGGTGCGACCCGTGTTGGCGATACCGCGGGTGATGGCCTGGCGGATCCACCAGGTGGCGTAGGTCGAGAACTTAAAGCCCTTGCGCCAGTCGAACTTCTCGACCGCGTGCATCAAACCGAGGTTGCCCTCCTGGATGAGGTCCAACAGGGGCAGGCCCGAGGCTTGGTACTTCTTGGCGATCGACACGACCAGGCGCAGGTTGGACTGCACGAAGTCGCGTTCGGCCTGGTCACCCCGGTGCGCAGCGCGCTTGAGGGCCTGCTTGCGACTCGGAGTCAGCTTGATCTTCTTGTCGTTCTCGGCCGCCTCAAGCTCGGCTTTGGCCTCGCGACCCTCCTCGATCGTCTGGGCCAGGTGAACTTCGTCGTCCTTGGTGAGCAGGGTGTACTGGCCAATGTCGGAAAGGTAGAGACGTACGAGGTCTTCATCGTCACGATCTATACGGTCTTTCGCCATGGATTCCTCTTCTCAAGGGGTACTCAGGGGGGTGTTCGCCCCCGCTACTACTAGTTATACGGAGGTAGGCAACCTACCGGGAAAAGCCGAAACTCTCGGCGTACCCCGCGTCGTCCAGGCCCTGGCTGAGTGCGCGGGCCCGCTCCTGCCAGGTGTCATCCTCAATGGGACCCTGGGTTTTCGCCACGACTCCCACGCCCACCATCTCGGCGAGCACCACGCCTGAGACCTCGCTCAGCAACGCGAACTCTTCCTCGGTGAGTTCCGAGAACTCCCGGGCATCGCGCAACGACACGAGCAGGCGCGACCCTACCAAGGAGGAAAAGCAGTACATCGCCAGAGCCCCGGACGAGTCACCGGCTATCGACTCGCGCAAGACGGACTCGAGGGCCTCATCCACAAGGCGATCGAGGGCGCCGAGTTCCTCTCGCAGTGAGAGGACAACCTCGCCCATCGCACGGGCCACCTCGTAGGTGCGAACGGTGTAGGCGTCGTTGGTGAGGTGCGGAGCGCTCTCACCCAGGACCCGATACGTGGTGTCGAAGAGGGGCACGAAGTGCTCGAGCGCCGAGCGCGACATCAGGCTTCGGGTCGAAAGGCGTTGGTGATCGGCATGCGCCGGTCTCGTCCGAAGGCCTTCTTCGAGATGCGCACGCCGGGAGGTGCCTGGCGACGCTTGTACTCGCTGCGATCGACGAGGCGCGTGATCTGGGTAACGAGCGCGCGGTCGTAGCCAAGAGCGATGATCTCTTCGGCCGTCGCGTCGTTGTCCACGTAGAGCTCGAGGAGTGGATCGAGGATCTCGTAGGGTGGCAGGGACTGATCGTCACGCTGATCTTCGCGCAGCTCCGCCGAGGGCGCCTTGTCGAGCACCGACTGGGGAATCGGCTCGGGGTCGCCGTCGCGCCGGGCAATCTCGTT
>JBEKYI010000041.1:0-12995 GCA_049511155.1 Acidimicrobiales bacterium | reverse complement strand
CGGTTGCTTCGCACTGAGAACCCAGCAAATGAACTCATTTCGCGCGAGCGGGGTGATGTCATTCCATGCGGCCAAGGCAACAGTATTCGCCGCCAGAGCCGATCGAAGATCGCGGGGCAGAGCATGCACCACCCCACCGGACACTCGTTCAGCACTCACGGGATCACGGTAGCGGCGAAGAGGTGACTCGACGTGGCGCCGCACGTCGACTCGGTGGCTGGCGGGGGAGGGCTCGAACCTCCAACGACCGGATTCAAAGTCCGGCATTCTGCCAATTGAATTACCCGCCACTGTCATTTGCCGTCAATTGCGGCAATCTTCGGAGATTCTTAAAGTATCCCTGAAGACGATTAATGCCAGACCACAACACTAGAGGCTCAGAACTAGTAAACCGAAAGTCATCGTGTCGACCACCTCGCTGCCCAACTCCTACGTCGCGATCGTCGACGACGACTCCGCGATTCGTTCCGCCCTCGGGCGCGCCCTTCGGATGGAGAACTACGACGTCGAACTCTTTGAGGACGGGGCCACCGCCCTCAAGTCGATTCAGCTCCGAGCCCCGGACGCCTTGGTACTGGACTTGCAGTTACCCGACATCGACGGGCTCGAAGTTTGTCGGCGAATTCGGCGCTCCGGCGACATGACGCCCATCTTGATGTTGACCGCGCGCAACGCCGTCAACGATCGGGTCGAGGGTCTTGACGTCGGTGCCGACGACTATCTCGTCAAGCCCTTCGACCTCGCCGAGTTGCTGGCGCGCCTGCGGGCTCTGTTGCGACGTCACAACGTCAGCGAAGTCGACGGAACGGTTCTTCGCTTCGAGGATCTCACGCTGAATCCCGCCACTCGCGAAGTTCATCGCGGCACTCGCCGTATCGAACTGACCAAGATTGAGTTCGACCTGCTGGAACTCTTCTTGCGCCATCCGCGTCAGGTACTGACTCGCGACCAGATCCTGGATCTCGTGTGGGGGTACAACTTTGACTCGGGCACCAACTCTTTGGCGGTCTACATCGGTTACCTGCGACGCAAGCTCGAAGAAGACAACAAGCCGCGACTCATTCAGACCGTCCGCGGGGTTGGTTACGCTCTTCGCACCTCGTGACATTTCGAATTCGCGTGATCGCGGCTACGGTGGCGGCAGCCGCCATCGCGGTGATTCTTGCCTGCTTCGCGTCGTACTTCACCACACGTAACGCTCTCTATCACTCGGTCGACGCGTCGCTCCTAGAGGCATCACAACAGCCGCTGAGCTCCCACGACTACGACCGCGTCATCGGCGCCAGTTTTGAACTGGTCCTGCCCAACCGTGAAACGATGCCGGCCTCGCGGGTTCCCCTCGACGCGACCATCATGAGCGTGGCCGATGGTAAGAGCAAACAGGTCATCCGCACCGTGTCCTTCAACGGTCAGGACTTTCGTGAGCTCATCGTCCCGGTGGCCGCCAACACGATTGCCGGCTGCACCGCGCCGGGCGACTGCCAACCAATTACCACGACCTCGGCCGAACTGTACGTCGTCGAGATCACCGGCCAGGTTGACCAGCTCAATCAACTCACCACCACTCTGATGCTGGTGGCGGCCGGAGGCCTGCTCCTCGCCTTCGCCCTGGGTCTCTTTCTGGCGCGCCAGGCCCTGCACCCTCTCGAGGAGGTGACCAACGAGATCGAAACGATCGCGACGACCAACGACTTGGAGCGTCGCCTCGTCGAGGGAGACGAGGATGAGCTGGGTCGGCTGCGACGAGTCTTCAACCGCCTCCTTCGCTCGGTTCAGAGCAGTCAGAAGCTCCAACAGCAACTGGTTCTCGACGCGAGCCACGAACTGCGCACTCCCCTCACGTCGCTGCGCACGAACGCCCAGGTGCTCTCGCGCATGGACGAACTCAGCCGCGAGGAGTTACGCCAGATCAGCGGCGACATGATTGCTCAGGTCGACGAGTTGGCCGCTCTCGTGACGGACCTGGGTGAACTCGCGCGCGGTGAGCGCTCCGAAGGCGCCCTCGAAGTTCTTCGCTTGGACGACTGTGTCGATGAGTGCGTGGAAACCGCGCGCACGTACGCGCGCACCAAACACATCACGATTGAGGTGGAGGAGCAAGCCTCTCGAGTGAACGCTCGCCACGACCGGCTCACGCGGGCCATCTCCAACTTGCTCACGAACGCCATCAAGTTCACGCCCGACGGGGGCCAGATCATGGTAAAAACCGCCGACGGCGTCGTCAGCGTGTCGGACAGCGGGCCCGGCATCGACGACGAGGATCGCGGTCACGTCTTTGACCGATTCTGGCGTTCTCCCGCAGCTCGCTCGCTGCCCGGCTCGGGATTGGGTCTCTCCATTGTGGCCCAGGTGGCAGCCGAGTTTGGCGGCACCGTGTCGGTGGATCGCGACCCCACTCTCGGCGGAGCCCGCTTTACCCTGCACTTGCCGGAAGTAGCTGAATAGTTCACAAGCGCATTTACTTCGAATCTTCTTAGTTAGTGGGCCATCGCCCTTAACAATTCACCGTCAGACTGGTTTCGTTCATTGTGGCTTCATGATTCACCGTCAGACTTGATTGGTCCACCTTTATGACGATGTCCCCCCGCACCCCCCAGCAACGCGATCGGCGATTCGCCCGAGTTCGGCGAGCGACGCGTGGCGTCTTTGTCATCTCAAGTCTCTCGTCGGCTGGCTTGGTCGGGTTTTTCGCGACCACCGCCAAGCCCGCTAATCGCATTGTGACTCCCCCCACCACCACGTCAACGTCCAGCACCACGACCACGACGTCACCCGCCACATCAACGTCGACCACCACGAGCACGTCTCCCTCACAGCGCACGACTACGAGTTCCTCACCGACGACGACCACCACAGCGCCGCCGGCGACGACAACGACCACCACCGTGCCCGTCACCACGACGACGACCGCGCCCACTTGCTACACATCGCCTTCAGGCGTTCAGGAGTGCAGCTGAGATGAAATTCAACGTCTGGGGTATGAGCGGAACACTCGTCACGGAAAGCGAAAAGATTCAGGACTTGGCCGCTCGACGACTATCGCACTGGCTGGATGCGATCGACGCCGCGTGCAGTCGATTCCGCGGCGACTCAGAACTCTCTCGGCTCAATGCTCGCGGCGAGGCCATCATGAGTGCCACCTTCGAACGGGCGCTGGTCACGGCGGTGGAGTCGTGGCGCGAGACGCAGGGACTCTGCGACCCCACGGTCTTGCCCTCGCTGCTCGCCCTGGGATACGACAGCGACTTTGCGGACGTCGAACGCCGATGCGACATCGTGCGCGGTCCGAGTGCACCGAGCCCGGGGGCAAGTGCAATCAGCATGGACGAGGCGTCACACTTTGTGTCACTCGCGCCGGGTTGTCAGGTGGACCTGGGCGCCAGCGCGAAGGCTCTGGCCGTCGATGTCATCGCCGACGACGTGGCCCCACACGGTGGAGTGCTCGTCGAGATAGGCGGAGATGTGGCCGTACGTGGTCGCGGGCCGAACGGAGCTTGGTCGATCGGCATTTGCGACAATCTGGTCATTTCCGGCGACGAGCCCCGCGTAAGTCTGACCAACGCCGGCGTCGCCACCTCGTCGACGAATGCGCGCGCGTGGCGCCTCAGCGGACAACGCGTGCATCACATCATCGACCCGCGATCCGGAGCTCCCGCAACGGGACCGTACGTGACGGCGACGGTCGCCGCCGAGAGTTGTCGGCGAGCCAATGCGTTCGCCACGGCTGCCCTCATCTGGGGCGAGGAAGCTCCGTACTATTTGGCCCAGGCCGGATGTGCGGCCCGCCTCGTTCGCGCCGATGGCGTCACCGACTACATCGGCGGATGGCCGGTTGACGAGGTGGCGGCGTGATCGCTCTGACGTCGCCCTACCTGTGGTACACCTCGCGGGCGACCGGGCTGGTTGCTCTCGTGCTCATCACGAGCGTCGTCGTGCTCGGCACTCTCGTCTCGAACCGGGTGGGCGGTAAGAAGATCGGCCGGTTTGAGTTCAACGAACTGCACCGCTCACTGTCGCTGGTGGCCATGACGTTCCTGCTCCTTCACATCGTGACGACCGTCATCGACACGTACGCACCCACCGGCTGGCTCTCCGCCGTCGTGCCGTTCGTCTCTCGTTACGACCGTGTCGGGGTGGCGGTGGGCGCCGTGGCGATCGATCTGATGATCGCCGTGTGGGCCTCAAGCCTGTTCAAGTCGCGCGTCCAACCGCAGACCTGGCGCTACCTTCACTGGCTCAGCTGGCTGGCCTACATCGGTGCGATCGCGCACACGTTTCTCATTGGCGCCGACACGCGCAGCGATGCGGGCCTGGCGCTCACGGCGGCGTGCGCCGCCGCCGTCCTGGTCGCCGCCGTGTGGCGCACACTCACTCGCCCCGAGCGGGCCCATCGCCGCACCGCCCTCTCGCCCCTAGCTCCCTCAACTCCCCCGAAGTCGACGTCGCGGAGCGCGCGATGAGTAGCACCTCGCTGCCACGCGTGTTGCGCGGTTCGCACGGGACACCGCTTCGTCTCGACGAACACGATGCCATCTTCGGACCCGCCGATACGACGGTGAATCTGATCGAAGCGCTCGAGGCGTCGGGGCTCACTGGCCGCGGTGGCGCCGGCTTTCCCACCTCCGCCAAGGTCCGGCTGTTGTTGCGTCAGCGTGGTCACAACAAGGCGGTCGTCGTCAACGCGATGGAGGGTGAACCCGCGTCGCGCAAGGACGCCAGTCTGCTGAGTGCCAATCCTCACCTCGTCCTCGACGGAGCCGCCGCCCTCGCCTCCATGATCGGTGCCCACGAGATCATCGTGTGTATCCCCGCCACCAGTCGCGCTCTCCAGTACGTGCGACGCGCCGTCGAAGAGCGCTTACGCGATCACCGAGCTGGCCCACACGTCGAGATCGTCTCGCCTCCGGCTCGCTACATCACGGGTGAAGAGTCCGCACTCACCCACTGGCTCAGCGAGCGCGTGGCCGAGCCGCTCTACCGAGCGCATCGTCCGTTCGTGCCGCGGCTGCGAAATCGACCAGTGCTCGTCGACAACGTCGAGACGTGCGCGCACGTGGGTTTGATCGCGCGCCACGGCGCCCACTGGTTTCGGGCCGTAGGCACGAGCGAGAGTCCCGGCAGCACTCTCGTCACCTTGAGCGGAGCGCTCGAGAGTCCGGTGGTTCTCGAAGTCGCGCTCGGAACTCCCCTGCGCGACCTGATCGCGGCGGCCCGGCCCACCGAAGAGATCCAGGCGGTTCTCCTCGGGGGATACGGAGGGTCCTGGCTCGACGGCTCGCTCCTCGACACTCCCTTGGCCAATGAGTCGCTGCGCGAACTGGGCGCATCCGTAGGTGCGGGCGTCGTCGTGGCCCTGGGCGACGGTGGATGCGGAATCCTCGAAACGAGTCGAGTCGTCACGTGGATGGCCGGCGAGAGCGCTCGTCAGTGCGGACCGTGCGCCTTTGGACTCCCAGCCCTGGCACACGACCTCGCAACGCTGGTCAGCGGGCAGCGCGGAGCAGGTGCGGCGTTGGAACGCTTAGCCGAGCGCTGCGGGGTCATCGAGGGTCGTGGGGCTTGCCGCCACCCCGATGGCGTGGTGCGCCTCGTGCGTTCGGCCCTCGGCACGTTTCGTGAACACGCCCTCGCGCACGCCAGCGGCCACGTATGTCCCGCAGTGCACCTCGATCGCCGATACGCCCGAATTCCTGGCGCCATAGCCGTGGCGGCGCGGTCGTGAAGAAAGACCTCGGGTTCCTGCTGCGCGTCGATCCCATCCGATGCGACGGATTCGGACACTGCCATGAACTGGCGCCGGATCTCGTGGACATCGACGAGTGGGGATATCCCGTCATTCGTCAGGCCGCCACCTCGCTGCACGACCGTTCCGCTCTACGCTCGGCCCGTTTCGCGGTGCGCGGCTGCCCCCGACAAGCGCTCGTGATTGAGCGCGTCAGCGAGAACTAGTCGCGTCGATCAACTCGATGCGGTTGCCCACGGGATCGTCCACGTGGCAGCGTCGCCGACCCGGGATCGAGTCATCGGGACGAACCTCTACGTGGACCTGCGCGAGTCGCGCGAGCAACTCGTCGTAATTGTCCACCGTGAGCGCGGGATGGGCTTTGGTGGCGGGCGAGAATGTTGGGTCCACCCCGAGATGCAGGACTGCTCCGTCGCGTTGATACCAGCGACCGCCGCGCGCGGCCAAGACGGGGGGCTTGGCTTCGGAGGTAAATCCCAGGACGCCGACGTAGAACTCGTCACACACGTCTTCAGAACCGGCGGGAATCGCCAGTTGCACGTGATCGAGCACCCACGTCACGACAACCTCCAAAAATAGGGCCTCACCAGAACGTAGTAGTGTTCTTCGGGCCATGGGATCACTCATCAAGAAGCGGCGCAAGCGTATGCGCAAGAAGAAGCACAAGAAGATGCTGAAGCGCACGCGCTTCCAGCGTCGCGCCGCCGGTAAATAACTCTCTCTACGCCGGTTTTGGCGTGGTGGTGGTCTGGCAAAACTGAACGACACCCTCGGGACCCATCACGTCCCACGTGTTGACCCCGTGCTCAAGGTGACCCTCCACAAAGAGCGTGGAACCTGATCCGGCCAGGTGCACCCGGTCGCCCAACGTGGCCGACAGCCAGTCCATCGTCTCGGCCAGGCGAGGCTCCACGATTCGAGCGGCGCCCTCGAGGTGGTTTCGACCCGAGGGCCGCTCTCCCCTAGCCACCAGTCCGTCGTAGGCGCGGTAGCACTGGGCGGTGTTCACGCCGAAACTGAGCAGAATAAGAGTCACGTCCCGCTTGTCGTAGGGACGTTCGTAGACCTTCTCACCCACACCTTCCACCAGGGCACGGCCGCCCACCTGGCAAAAGGGCACGTCGCCGCCCAAGGTCACGGCCACCTCGGCGCTCACTCCGCCAGCCCAGCGCAGGATCGCCCCGGCGTCGGAACTCCCACCGCCCAGACCCCCACCCGGTGGAACGAACTTATGAAGCGTCACGCCCGCGCGCCGGTTCACCAGCTGAAGCGCCCGTGCGACCAGGTTCTCCTCGTTGGCAGTCACGTTTGAGTAGGGTCCTTCGAGGTTGAGGTAGTCGCCGTCTTCGTCAACCTCCAGACGATCGGCAAAATCGAGGCTCAACATCTCGGCTCGCAGTTCGTGCATCCCGTCGGGGCGAGACCCGGTGATCTCAAGAAACCACGTCAGCTTGGCGGGAGCGAACAGTTCGATCATCGTGCCGCCGCCAAGGCTGCGAACTCTTCGATCGTGAGTTCCTCAGGACGCCGCGTCTCCGACACGCCCGCGCGCTCAAAGACACCTTCAGTGGTCCACTCGCCGAGCGAACGACGAAGCATCTTGCGGCGCTGTCCAAAGGCCATGCGGATGACCGAAAACAGCGCGTCCTCGCTCACCACCGTCGGGTCGACGCGCACCGTCGCGCGACGCACGATCGACACCAGCACGCTGTCGACGTGAGGCCGGGGCACAAAGACAGTGGGGGGCACCTTGCCCACCACCGTCGCCTCGGCAAAGTACTGGACGCGCAACGAAACCGCACCGTAGGCGTCGTCACCCGCGTGTGCCGCGAGTCGCTCGCCGGCCTCTTTTTGGACCATGACCAGCATGCGCGTGACCTCGGGTCGGGTCTCGAGCAGGTGCAGCACAACGGGCGTCGCCACGTTGTAGGGCAAGTTCGCCACCACCACCGTCTCGCGCGAGCCCAGGATCTCGTCATAGTTGGCCACGAGGGCGTCGGCGTGATGCACGGTAACTCCATGAGGCTCGACAACTTCTCGCAGCGGGTTGATCAGGTGCCGGTCGATCTCGAGTGCCTGGACGTTCGCTCCCGTCTCGGCCAGGGCCAGCGAGAGCGATCCGAGTCCGGCTCCGATCTCTAATACCTGGTCACCGGGCCCAATTTGGGCCAGGCGCGCAATGCGCCGCACGGTGTTGGCGTCGACGACAAAGTTCTGACCCAGGGCGCGCGATGGTCGTAGCCCATAGGCCCGCATCAGGGTTACGAGTTCAGTGCGTGAAAGGGTCACCAAGAAACTTTGACACTAATCAGTCCCTTGGCGAGTGGTTCAAGTTCGGCGAACTGAGTCGCGTCCAGATCCACGATGTGATTGTCGACGTCGCTGTCGCGGTCGGTGATGGTGCACGTGATGGATCGACCGGTCGCGAGGTCAAGCACGGTGATGACCGTCCCTTTGGGCAGGTACCACGTCGCGCATTGACCCGGGACGTAGTTGTACCACGTGGCGACCCCGAGTTTGAAGTTGGCCCCACTCACGACTTCGTTGGTCGCCGTCGACGTGCCGCCCTCGGGCGAGGCCGTCTTTTTTGCCGCCGTGACTACGACCGGCGCGCGGGTGGTGACATGAACGACGACAGTGGAGTGCCAGGGCACCTTGGTGCCGGCCCGCGGTGACTGAGCAACCGCCATCTTCCAAGTCCCGTTCGAACTTCCTGGTCCGGTGGTCGAAAAGAACAGCGCCGCCGATTTCATGGCGGCGTAGACCGCAGCCCGGGAGCGACCGGTGACCCGAGGTACCACGCGCTCAGCGTGGGCCGTCGGCGCACCGGGGCGCACCGTCAAGGTGGCCTCGCTGTGCCAACGCACCATGTCCCCCGGCGCCGGGCTCTGACTCACGACGTCGTTCCAGTGGTCATTCGAACTGCCTGGTCCGCGCGTGACGAAGTAGAGACCGTCGTGGCGCATGGTGCGATAGACGGCGAGACGCGATCTGCCCACGAGATCGGGCATGTGAAAGGCGGGATGACCAGCAGCATCCGCGAGGCCGGGCGCAAAAAGGACGCCGCACGTGACGAACCCGACCACCGTCGTACGCAGTAACCGCGGACGCCATAACGTCCCACGTCGTGTAGTACTCAGTCGATGCCCTCCGCCAGGCCTACTGGTTGGTACAACCCGCCCTCTACGCTACGAGAGCACGCCCCGTGGGGCAACCAGCCACGAGACCCCTTGAAAACTTTGGGTTTTCGGGTCAGGCCACTCGAAAGTTGAAGAGTCGCGCGGAGTTCGCGGACGTGGCCTCTCGCAGGGCCTCAGCCTCCTCGCCGCGCAGCGCGGCGACAAAGTCGCCAACTATCGATACGTAACTGGGCTCGTTCTTCTTTCCGCGATACGGCACGGGGGCCAAAAAGGGGCTGTCGGTCTCGACGTGCAGTCGATCGAGCGGGACCAGTCGGGCCGCCTCTCGCAAGGCGTCGGCGTTCTTGAACGTCACGATGCCCGAGATAGAGATATCGCACCCTCGCTCCAAACAACCGATCGCGTCCTCGGGTCCCCCCGTGAAACAGTGGATGACCGTGCGAGGCGGTACGCCCTCGCTGGCGAAGACGTCAAAGAGGTCGCCGAAGGCATCGCGCGCGTGGACCACCAGGGCGAGATCGAGTTCCATCGCGAGGGCAATCTGGGCGGCAAAAGCTTCTCGTTGCTGGGCTTTGGGGGAATGTAGGTAGTAGTAATCGAGACCGCACTCCCCGATGCCCACCAGTCGTGGGTGTCCCAAGCGAGCCAGCGCCGCCACAGGCGCCAGATCCTCGGTGGCGTCGTGGGGATGAAGACCCACCGTGGCGTATATCTCCACGTCAGCGCTGAGGTCGGTCAGGGCGAGGGCTTCGGTAGAACTCTCGGCCCCGGTTCCCACGACCACGACGCGTCGTACGCCCGCGTCACGCGCGCGTTCGAGTGCAGCACCCACCTGGGCGGGCGCGTCAGGAGCGTGTTCGAAAAACTCGTCCTGGAGATGACAGTGCGCGTCGGTCCAGAAGCTCACTGCTCACCCGTGATGCGCGGAAAGAGCGGCTCTCCTTTTTCGACGGCCTCACCCGGGTACAGACCCCAGAGCGCCGCGGCGTCAAAAACTGCGCCACTCGGTTCTCCGACCAGTCCGATGCGGCGCCAAATCTCTTGGGCGATGCTCGGCATGGCAGGCGTAATAAGAATCGTGACCAGGCGAATAGCGTCGAGCGCGTCACCCAAGACCGCGTCGACATCGCTGCCTGGTTCCATCTTCCAGGGCGCGTGCGCCTCGAGGTAGGCGTTGGTCGCACTCACCAGTTCGAAGGTGGCTTCGAGGGCGCGCTGGGGAGCAAACGCCTCCCACGCGTCGGCCGCCTTGGCGAGGCTGCTCTCGGCGACGCCGCGCAGCGGCGAGTCGGGTTGGGGCTTCGGGCCCACGCCCGCGCACTTTGCTCCGACGACGGCCGCGACGCGCGCGACAAGGTTGCCCAGATTGTTGGCCAGGTCGGTGTTGTAACGCGCCGTGATGCCTTCGAGGGAGAACTCGCCGTCGTTGCCCAGCGCCGTCTCGCGCAGCAGGTAGTACCGCAGCGAGTCGACGCCGAATTCCTGGGCTAGGCCCACCGGCTCGATGTCCGTGATCTTTACGGCACCCTCGGCGGCCATGGTCTTGCCCAGCTTCTCCCCGCCGATCAGCAACCAGCCGTGCACGTGCACGTGATGGACCGGATCGAGTCCCGCGGCCATGCACATCGCCGGCCACCACACGCAGTGGAAACGAATGATCTCCTTACCGATCAGGTGATTAGAGTACGGCCACCAGTAGGCCACCTCTTCGTCGTTTCGGCCGTAGCCGATCGCCGTCAGGTAGTTGATGAGGGCGTCGTACCAGACGTAAAAGACGTGGCCCGGATCCCAGGGGACGGGCACGCCCCAACTGATCGAGGTGCGCGTGATTGAAATGTCGCGCAGCCCGCCCTTGACGAAAGAGAAGGCTTCGTTGCGCTTGGTCTCGGGGGTGACGAAGCCCGGATTCTTCTCGTAGAACTCGATCAGGCGATCCTCAAACGCGCTGAGACGAAAGAACCAGTTTTCCTCTTGCATCTCGGTCAGCACCGAGTGGTGAATCGGACACTTGCCGCCGTCGCTCGCGTCGAGGGTGTAGTAGTCCTCGCAGCTCACGCAGTAGAGGCCCTCGTAGACGTCCTTGTAGATGTATCCGTTCTCGTAGATCACCGAGAGGAACTTCTGGACCGACTCGTAGTGCCGGGGTTCAGAGGTTCGGATGAAATCGTCGTAGGAGATGTCCAGCGCGGACCACGCCGCGCGAAATCTCTCGGACACTTGATCGGTCCACTCCTGTGGCGTCGCACCATGTTTCGCCGCCGCATCAGCCATTTTCTGTCCGTGCTCGTCGGTCCCGGTAAGAAACTTGACCTCGTCGCCCGCCAGGCGATGCCAGCGCGCGAGCGCGTCGGCGTTCACCGTGGTGTAGGCCGACCCCACGTGCGGGGCGTCGTTGGCGTAGTAAATAGGCGTTGTTATGTAGAAGCGGCCCATGGATAGAGGTTAGTTACTCGCCTGCAGCGCCTTTTCGACTGGCCAGCGCTAGTTCGTAGACGTCGCGATGCGCGACTCCCAGGATGTGCGACACGTAGTCAACGGCGTCACGCGTCGTTGCCCCCTCGGCCCACTGCTCATCAAGTGCGGCCAGTACTACGTCGTCACTGACGCGCTTACGGCTGGGTGCTCCCTCCAGGACGACCACCACTTCGCCCAGGACCTCGCGACCGGCCATCGCGCGAGCGACCTCGTCCACCGTGCCCCGCAGGACCTCTTCGTGCACCTTGGTGAGCTCCCGAGCGACCGCGACGCGGCGCTCGGGAAAAATGGTGGCCAGTTCAACCATGACCGAGCTCACGCGCTGGGGCGACTCGAAAAAGACAATCGTGCGTTCCTCCTGCGACCACTGGGTGTAACGCAGCGATCGCTCCCCCGCCTTGCGGGGCAGGAAACCTTCCATGGCAAAGCGCTCAGTCGCAAGACCACTCACGCTCAGCGCGGCAATAACCGCCGACGGCCCCGGAGCAGTCGTGACACGAAGCCCCGCACCCGCCACTGCCGCCACCACGCGACTCCCCGGGTCCGAGATACCCGGAGTGCCGGCGTCACTCACCAAGAGCACCAGTTCGCCGGCCGCGACGCGAGAGACCACGCGAGCGCTCTCGGACACCTCGTTGTGCTCGTGCAACGCCCGGAGCCGTCCACCAGCAGGTATGGCGTTCGCACTGAGCAGCGTCCTTGAGTGGCGGGTGTCTTCGCAGTAGATGACATCGGCGCGGCGCAGCAGATCAAGAGCCCGCGCAGAGAGGTCCCCGAGGTTACCGATCGGCGTCGCGACGAGCACTAATTCACCGCTCACTACGTTCTCTTGCACCAGGATCCTCGTTTGGCGATTGGGTGGTAACTCCCACTAACATTGTCACCTATGTCAAAGCGGACCGTGAAGCGCAAACTTCGTGCGAAAAAGAAGGCCAACCACGGCAAACGGCCGAACTGTGGCCGGGGCTAAGACCCACTTTTTCTGTCTCAAATATTGACCTTGACGTCTCCGATCCAGCCGCGACACCGTCGCCGTAGGGTTGAATTCAGATGATCGCTAGCGTCAGCGGTTCCACCTCCACCGTGGTGTTGGTCTGCGCCGTGTTTCTTGCCGCGTCGGTTGAGATGGTCGAAGCCCTCACCATCGTGCTGGCCGTCGGACATACGCGAGGGTGGAGATCGTCCTTTGAGGGCACTGCGACCGCACTCGTGGCCCTCGCCGCGCTGGTCGCCATCTTCGGTCCGGCTCTCGTTCGCATCCCTCTCACGCCGCTGCGCCTAGTGGTGGGCTCGGTCCTGTTGGTCTTTGGGCTGCAGTGGTTGCGCAAGGCCATCCTGCGATCGACCGGCTACATCGGTCTGCACGACGAGGATGTGATCTACGAAAAGACAGTGGCGTCATTGCGCGCCGAGGGTAAGCCCGTGGGGCGCGACAACGTCGCCTTCGTGGTCGCCTTCAAGGGCGTCTTTCTCGAGGGCACCGAGATCGTCGTCGCCGTGTTGACGTTGGGCACCTCCGCGAACCGACTGGGCCTCGCGATCATTGTCGCTGCGGTCGCCGTGGTGTGCGTGGCCCTCGTGGGAGCGATTGTCGCTCGACAACTCACCAAGGTCCCCGAAAACCTCATGAAGATGTC
>JBEKYI010000040.1:0-13178 GCA_049511155.1 Acidimicrobiales bacterium | reverse complement strand
GTCCTCGGCGTCGCGGCAGTGCAGTTCGTCCTCGAACGGTCGCCACTGTACAAAGTCGAAATGGCGCTCGAGGTACTGTCGCCCCGAGATGGATCCGAAGACCTCACGGTGATCGCGGTAGGTGTCACTCGGCATCACGACGTGCTCGATCTCGACGAGTTCGGCGAGGTGCGCCGGCCCGTTGGTGGCCGCGACCAGTAGACCATCGGCTTTGAGTACCCGGCGTAGTTCGCCGAGCGCCTGATTGATGTCTGTGGCGTGGTACAACATGTAGTTCGCGATCACGATGTCAAAGGCCGCATCGGAAAAGGGCAGAGACTGCACCGACCCCACGACGCCGCGTGGTCCAGTGACGTGACCCTCGGCTGCCGATAGGGCCGCCGAGACCATTCCTTGTGACTGGTCGCACAGAGTGAGGTTCGCTTCCAGTGGACGGGGGAGCGACGTCCACAAAGTGCCCGGTCCGCATCCCACGTCAAGCACGTGGGTGGCGTGCGACCAGTCAATCTGCTCGAAGAACCACTCGGGAAACGTGATGTCTGATGTGGCGTATTTCGCGTGCAGGCGAATACGTGCCTGCAGGTTGTCGGGTGTGGCGTACTGAACATTTCGTAGGTACCGGGTGTACTTCGAGCTATCGCGTGACGTGGTGTCGGTGTCGTTCGAACTGTTCACACGACCATCTTTGCCGACACTTCGGTGAGGTCCAACCCGGTGGTCCAAACCTCTAAGGTGCTCCTATGAGCACCCCCCTTGCCCCCACGGACCTCCCCACAACCCTCGGCGCCCTGCGCGCATCGGGGTACGAGTCTCTGCCTATTCGCGAAGAAATCCGTCGGAATCTCGAGGCCCGACTCGTGGCCGGCGAGGCGCTGAGCGCGTCGGTGCTGGGATATGAAGACA
The DNA here is from genome assembly GCA_049511155.1 of Acidimicrobiales bacterium. Classification (GTDB taxonomy): domain Bacteria; phylum Actinomycetota; class Acidimicrobiia; order Acidimicrobiales; family RAAP-2; genus RAAP-2. Next base: position 12,275 of record JBEKYI010000040.1, on the reverse strand, counting down.
CCGTGTTGCCCCAATTGGAGACTGCCCTGCTGGCCGGGCACGACTTCATCTTGCTCGGCGAGCGCGGCCAGGCGAAGACGCGCATTATCCGATCGCTGGTTGACCTTCTCGACGAGTGGTTGCCCGTCGTCGAGGGTTCGGACGTGCGCGATGACCCGTACGCGCCGATCTCGGCGTACGGACGCGACCTGGTCGCCGAGCGCGGGGACGACACGCCCGTCGCGTGGGTGCATCGCAGCCACCGTTTTGCCGAGAAGCTGGCCTCCCCGGACACTTCGATGGCCGACCTCATCGGTGAAGTGGACCCGATCAAAGTTGCGGGCGGTCTCTACCTCGACGACCCCAAGGCTCTGAGTTACGGTCTCGTGCCCAAGTCGAACCGCGGGATCTTTGCGATCAACGAGTTGCCCGACCTGTCCGAGCGCATCCAGGTGGGTCTGCTTAACGTCCTCGAGGAGCGCGACGTGCAGATTCGTGGTCACCTGGTGCGCCTCGATCTCGACGTGATGGTGGTCGCGACAGCGAACCCCGAGGACTACACGAATCGCGGTCGCCTGATCACCCCGCTCAAGGACCGCTTCGGCTCTCAGATTCGCACTCACTACCCCTACGAGGTCACCACCGAAGTCGAGATCATGTACCAAGAGGCGCACTTGCCCCAAAGTGACGCGCCCATCGTGGTGCCGTGGTTCATCGACGACATCATCGCTCGGATCAGCCACGTGGCGCGACGCTCTCACGTGATCAGCCAGAGCTCGGGGGTCTCGGTGCGCCTGTCGATCTCAAACTTCGAGACGGTCGTCGCCAACGCGCTGCGTCGCACGCTGCGTACCCACGATGACGTCGTGGTGCCGCGCGTGAGTGATCTCAGTGCCGTGGTGCAGTCGACGCAGGGCAAGATCGAGTTCGACACGATGGACGACAGCGACTCAGACCAGGTGATCGCCGCGCTCGTCTCGCTGGCCGTTCGCCAGTGCTTCGCCGACGTCCTGCTCGAAGAGGCCTCGGACATCGTCGAAGCGTTCAACGACGAGGTCATCGTGCACACCGGCGACGATCTGCCCGACGCGAACTACCTGGAGGTGCTTGCGGCCATGCCGGCCCTGTCGACGCCCGTCGATCGCATCGCCGGGCCGGGGGCCAGCGACGGCGAAAAGGCCGCCGCCGTGGAGTTCGTGCTCGAGGGGCTCTACCTGACCAAGCGCCTCGCGAAGGACGCCTCGGGCGCGCGCGCCCTGTATCGATCGAGGAACCGCTAAGTGGCGGTGCGCTACGGCTTTCGCCGCGTCGGAGACGGCGATGAGTTCGACGACCTCGATCTGGATGAGGTGCTGTCGATGCTCGCCGACGACTACATGGAAAACGGCGACCTCGACGAGGCCATGGACCGCCTCCTGCGCGAGGGGTACGACACCAAAGATGGCGAGCGCGTCGAGGGTCTGCGCGAACTTTTAGAGCGCACGCGTCGCCGGCGACGCGAGCTCGAGCAACAGGCCGATCCCGACGGCGAGATGCAGCGGTATCGCGACTGGTTGGATCTCATCGAAGCGATGGAGGAGTCCGAGATCGATCAACTCATGCGGGACGCCGAGGAGTCGGGAGACCAGCGTCGCGAGGAAGTGACCCGCGACATCGTTGATCAGCGGCGCATGCAGCGCGACCTCATGAGCGACCGATTGGCCGAACGCCTGGGGGAGTACCAGCACTACGACTTCGTTTCCTCGGACGCGCGTGAAGAGTTCGAGCAGTTGATGGGCGAACTCCAGCGCGACGTGCTTGACACGTACTTCCAGCAGTCCAAGGAGTTCATGGGCTCGCCCGACCCCGAGGAACTTGCGCGCATGCGCGACATGATGGACGCGCTCTCAACGATGATCGAGCAGGATCGCCGCGGCGAGGAACTCGATCCAACCTTCGATGACTTCATGGAGAAGTTTGGCGACTTCTTTCCCGGTGCCGAGAGCCTCGAGGACGTGATTCGCATGATGGCCGAGCGCGCGGCCGCGGCCGAAGCAATGTTCAACTCGCTCTCCTCGGAGCAACAAGGCGAGCTACGCGCGCTGTTTGACCAGATGATGCAGAACATGGAACTGAACTTCTCCATGAACCGCCTCGTTTCCAATCTGCGCCAGGCCACGCCGGATATCGACTGGCACCGTGCGCACCGCATGCGCGGCCAGGACGGCTCGTCCTTCGCCCAAGCCGCCTCGGTGGCTGAACAACTGGGAGAGCTAAAGGGTCTCGAGGAGTTTCTGGGACAGAGCCACGCCGCCCAAGGACTGCCGGAAGTCGACGTTGACGCGGTGCGCCGGAATCTGGGCGATGACGCCGCGCGCCACGTCCAGCGACTCCAAAAGGCCCTGCAGGAACTCAAAGATCAGGGTTTCATCGATCGCACGGGCGAGCGACTCAAACTCAGCGCGCGCGGTGTGCGCAAAATTGGTCAGATCGCTCTGCGCGACCTCTTTCGCCAGATGCGCGACACTCCGGCTCTCGGTGGACATCCGGTGGCGACCTTGGCCCACGGCGGGGACCGCGAAGAGACGTCCAAGCCCTGGCAGCCCGGCGAAGCCGTGTCGTTGCATCTGCCGCGCACCCTGCGCAACGCCCTGCTGCGCCAGGGACCGGGCACCCCCGTGAAATTGCATCCCGATGACTTTGAGGTCGAAGAGTACGAAGCGACCAAACGCTCAGCGACGGTCTTTGCAATCGATCTCTCGCTCTCGATGGCCATGCGCGGGAACTTGCTGCCGGCCAAGAAGATGGTGCTCGCGCTCTCCCAACTCATCTCCTCGAAGTACCCGCGCGACTTTCTGGCCATCGTCGGCTTCGGCGAAACCGCCCAGCAGCTCAAGCTCGAGGACGTCCCCGCGCTCAGCATCGACTACAACTACGGCACCAACCTCCAGCACGCGCTCGCCCTCAGCCGTCACTTGCTGCGCAACGAACGCGGCGAGCGCCAGGTGGTCGTGGTGACCGACGGCGAGCCCACTGCGCATCTCACCAGCACCGGCGAGCCGTTCTTCTCCTGGCCCCCGGTGCCCGAAACCCTCGAAAAGACCATGGCCGAGGTTCTGCGCTGCACCAAAGCGGGCATCACGATCAACACCTTTGCCCTGGATATCGAGCGCAGCCAGTTCCCCTTTGTCGAGCAGATCGCCCGTGTCAATGGGGGACGGCTCTTCTACACCGACGTGAACGATCTGGGAACGTACGCTCTCGACGACTTCGTAACCCACCGCCGAGCGGGCTAACCGAAATGGCCGCCATCAGGTAGTTCACATATTCAATTTGCATTTTGTGCGAATTCCCGCAACAATGACACCGTTGTAATTACATCGATGGCAGAGACCTCGACGGGGAGGAATCACAACGTGGAAATTGTTGAACTTCTGAGTGGTCTAGAGGACCGAGGTTGGCAGGCGCGCTCCAACTGCATGGGAGTCGACCCTGACCTCTTTTTTCCTGAGCGCGGTGCCTCCACCAGAGAGGCCAAGGAGGTCTGTCGCGGGTGTGTCGTGCGCGAAGACTGCCTAGAGTACGCGCTCGATAACGGTGAGAAGTTCGGGATTTGGGGCGGAATGAGCGAGCGCGAGCGCCGCCGTCTGCGCCGGGCTCGGGCTCTGGAGCGGCGCGCCCAGGCGGGCTGAGCTAGTTGAGGCGCGACTCAATCGTCGCGCTCTCCGACAGCCCCAACTCCGCCCAGCGGGCCGGATCCTCTGAGCGCAGGACCGACTCGGGCACCAGCCCCACCAGTTCAGCGTGATCGATCTCGCCCGCGGCCAGCAGGCTGGCCGCCTTGTCGTAGACCGCCGAAGGGCGGACCTTTTCGGGATCGATCAGGTTGCAGCTGATCTGAACCATGTCGGGCATCTGAAAGGCCAACGCGCGCACCTCGTGACGACGCAGTGCCTTGGCAACGAGTCGCGCGTCAGCGAGGTCACCGCCGCGGATCCACAGATTCCACGCAACGAGCACGGGACGCGCACCGATCGCACTCGCGCCACGCTCAGCGCTGGGCTTCAGTGGACCCATGTCGGGGGTGAGGGATTTAAAGGCGTGGCGACGAATCTCAGGCAGCGTCCGGCTCGTGCCGTCGCGCAGACGTCCATACAGAAAGACCGGCACCTCGAAGGTGCTGGCGACCCAGGACGCGGTTTCGTCGCGCAACGTAAACGCGTCGTCCTTCTTCCTGGGGTCGAGGGCGACGAAGGGCACCACGTCGAGGACCCCAAATCGTGGGTGCACGCCCTGATGGGTGCGCAGATCCAGATGTTTCATGGTGGTCACGATGAAGTCACGCAAATAGCGGCGCAGTTCGGGGCGGTGGTCGATCAGCGTAAAGACGCTGCGGTTGTGCACCGGATCGCTGTGGCGATCTCGAAGAGTCGGACCCGCGGCGCGCCCCAGTTCTTCTAATACCTCAAGACGACGTCCGTCAGAGACATTGACGACGCACTCGAACAATGCGCGGACCTACTAGAAGAGGTCGCGGTTAAAGAGACGCAGACGGCGGCGCTCGCGTAGCAGCCGGCGGCGCTCACGCTCACTCTTGCCACCCCACACGCCGTGATCGATGTGATTGTCCAGCGCGTAGATCAGACACTCTTTCGCCACGGGGCAACTCGCACAGATGCGCTGGGCGACGATGACGCCCATCCCATCGCGAGGGAAGAACGTTTCCGCCGGGTAGTCGCGGCACTTTCCATCGGCCATCCACTCCGAACTCATAGCGCCTCCTTCCCTACCTCTATGTCTCACAGTAGTGACTTCTTGCAGACCCGTCATTACGATCCTTTGACCTTTTCCTTAAGTTTCCATGGGTGTGCGAGATGGCCTTGGAGACGTCTTGGAATTGACCGGTAGGATTTGTGATGTAAGCGTTCTCAAAGGAGTGCAGTGAGCCAGGTACCGGTCGGTGAGGCAGTAGAGGTCGTCGATCCGGTGGGTCACGTCCAAGTGGTCTACCTCGGTCCCGTCGCCCCGCACTGGGAGTGCCGAATGGTCTTTGGCGACGAGGAGCAGATCCAGGCTTTCGTGGACCGCGTTGACGCGCGTCTGCGTTTCCTGCCCCCGCACGATCCCCAGTTTCGGCGCAACCGCGAGCGCGTGAACCGCGACGCCGAGCGCGAGAACCTGCTCGTCGAGTGGAACCTCGGCTACGACGAAGAGGTCTGATCCTCTACGCGAGTGGCGAGGTCGTCACCCGCTCGTACCACGCGTTGGGTGACTCCAGTTCAGCCGCACTCGGCAGACCGTCGACGCGCAACAACGCGCTGAAAACGCCAAGACCGTGCTCGGCCACGAGCGTTGAGACAAACTCGCGCGCGGCGTCGTGATGCGAGCCCTGAGTCGAGATGCCAAAGAGCGCGGCCGCTGCGTCTTCGCCGCGCGCGTCGCTGCGACGGTGGCGAGCGTAGGCCTCGAAGAGTGCCGGGCGGGGTCCTAGGAGAGATTCGGTGACGTCCTTGGCGACGGCGTCGAAGAAGGCGAGCAGCACACTGGTGGCCGCGTTGATCGCGCGGGTGGCGTTGGTCTCCTCGGGCACTTCGATGCCCTCGAGGAGTGCTTCAGGGTTGTTCATCATCTCGTTGATGTCGCCCGACTCCATCAAATTCGTGAGTTTGCCGAGGATGTCGCCCTGCATCGCGTTCGATTCGTTGACCGCGTCGATGAGCAGCGCACGCAGCGCGTCGCTGGTACCGGGCTGGGTGAGCACAAGCGAGGCAATGAACTCCTGGGCGAGCGCAAAGACGTAGACCTCTTCGTTCTCCAATGACCAGTCGCTCGCGAACTTGGCCAGATTGTTCACCACGAGAAGATGGAAGTGGTTCTCGCGCGGCAGCGGCAGCACGGCGAGCGACCAGGCGCGCTCGGAGAAGTGACCTGCGACCGAACCCATCTGAAATCCGGCGAACAGCGGCCCGATCGTCGAGGAGATCTGGTTGAGCAACTGGTTTTGTTGGACGTCCAGGTCCTCACCCAACGGGGGAGTCACGCTCGACGTCGACTTCATGACAGGATCCATGAGCGGGCGCCACTGCTCGAGAGCCGCTTGGGTAAGAGCGGAGCGATTCACCGTCACGACGCTGGGCTCGATGGAGACGCCAAAGAGCGCATCGACGTGACGGCCCACCAGTGGGGCCATCTCTTCGAGGCGTTGGCGCTCGGCGGGCAGGGGATTGGGGTCGCCGTCCTCGCCGCGCGCGATGTTCAGCGCGAGTTGCGAGGCCGTCTGGTACCACGCGTCGGGACCTTGCTGGCTCAGCATCGAAAAGATGTCGCCGAACATGTTGCCGAATGGATTGTCACTCACGGTGCCAACTTAGAGGGACACCCCAGGGTCACGTCCACGTCGTGCACGGTCGTTCCCTTGGCGTAGGCGATCGTGGCGTGGGTGTAAGCCGGGGTCAGATATAGCGTGGAGAGCAACTGGTTCCACGTGTTGAGCTCCGCGCCGTTCCACTTGGTGATGACGTCGCCCACCTCGAGTCCCGCGTGGGCGGCGGTGCCGTATTGCAGAATCTTGGTGATCCTCACGCCACCGCCCTGCTCGGTCGTGCCGTCAATCCCAAGGTCGGCGTGACAGCCGTGTCCGGTGGCGACGACTTCGGCGACCTGGGCGACAAACTTCGCCGGATACCAGAAGTGTTGGGCCGACAAGACGGCCACCACGCGGTCCTGGGCGTCAACCGCAATGGCGTCCACGTATCCCGAGAGCTTCGTCTTGGCCGAGGTCGCCAAGTAGTGGACCACACCTTGGGCGTCATTGGTCGGATCACCGAGGGTGGTGGTCGTCCAGTCGTACTCCGGAGCGGTGTACGCGTTCTTGATCACGGGGGCGATCGCCACGACCGACGCGCTCGCGGGCATGGGGTCCAGCGTGGACGCCCTGATCTTGGCGCCCAGGTGCACGATGGAAAAGCCCATGACGTTGTCGCGCCCCTCCAACGTGACCGCGAAGTTTGCCTCGGTGGCCGTCGCTCCGGTGATGACCGAGTTGATGGGGATGACCGTGGTGGTCACGGCCAGGTCGTCCGGCAACACCAGGGCCGCGACCTTGGTGGTCCTGCCGGCGTGGGTAATTGTCAGAACGACCGTGTCGGCCGCGGCCGCGCGCGCCGAGGCCGGTAGTTCGTCCAGTGACTTGGCCAATTTCGCTGGTGAGTTGGGGTTGGGCGTCGCCGGGGCACGGTTCACGGCGAGGAAAATCCCACCGGCAATGAGAAACAGGGCCATCACGAAGATCACCGCCCGCGGCGTGACCACGTGGGGACGTGGACTGGGAAGGTCCTTGAAACTCGGCAGTTCGCTCGGGTGCACCCAGTGACGTGACTCGGCCGGCGGTCGTGATTGACCGCTACCTCGCCATCGACTCCACCACGACCGCTCCGCCACTTGGAAAAGGCTAGTAACGAAGGGCTTGCTACTTGCGTCGCCCTAGAGTTGGCACCTATGGCCGTGGACGTAGCGCTGGATATCGGCACGTCGCACACGCGCTTGGCGACCTCATCGCGCGGCATCTTGTTCGATGAGCCCACCATGGTGGCCATCGACACGAATACCGGCCAGGTGCAGGATCTCGGTCACGGGGCGCTGGAGATGATTGGACGCACCTCGCGTCACGTGGTCGTGTTTCGGCCCTTCAGTCAGGGTGCTACCACCGACTTTGACGTCACGGCCCGGCTCATCGAATCGCTCTTTGAGCGCGCCGGACTCTCACGGTTGAGCCGGGCGCGCGTGGTGATGAGCGTACCGTCACTCGCCACGGCCATCGAGCGTCGGGCCCTGCGCCAAGCCGCCATTCAGGCGGGAGCGCGCGAAGCCAGTCTCATCGAAGCACCCCTCGCCGCGGCGATCGGCCTGGGCATGCCGATCCAGGATCCGGTTGGTTCGGCCATCGTGCTCCTGGGCGCGGGAGCTTCCGAAGCCGCGGTGGTGTCGTTGGGCGGCATCGTCACCGGGGCCGCTCGTCGCATTGGCGGTAGCGACGTCGACGCGGCGATCGCCACGGCCCTGCGCCTAAGTCTCGGCGTCGTGGTCGCACCCTCGGTCCTCGAGATACTGAAGTGCTCGCTTGCCTCGGCTCTTGGGCGCACCGCGGGGCTCTCCGAAGTGGTCCTGGCGCGCACCGTCGATCGCGGTCGACTCGTGGAGGTCGAGGTGAGTGCGGAGCTCGTGAATAGCGCCGCCCACGACATCTTGCTGGCAACGATGCGCATGATCCAAGAGTGCTTGGGCGGTGCGCCGCCGGACCTCGCTCAGGATGTCAGTGCTCGCGGGCTCACCGTGGCTGGCGGACACGCCAACATGACTGACTTGGCTGAACTCGTCGCCCAATCGAGCGGTGTCGAAGTCGGGCTCGCACCACACGCCGATCTCGTCGTCATTCAAGGTCTGCAGGCGTGTTTGGAGGAGATGTCCGCGCTCCACGCCCTCTTTCGCAGCGCCGATCGCTAGCTGCCAGGAGGTTCTAGGGACCAGTCGCTCCGGTAGCGTTGATTCATCGTCAGTGCGGCCCCCACCTCCAACAAGAAATCGCGAATTTGGATTCCCCTGGTCGTGATCGCCGTAGTGCTGCTAGGCATCTTGGCCCTGGAGTCCAAGTCGTCGGGGGAGTACTCCATCACGCCCGGCGACAGCACGCCCGTCGCGCCTCTCATCAAGCTGAGCGGCGTGAGGACGAACCCTCATCCGGGTCGCATCTTGTTCACCGACGTGTACCTTCAGCCGCTGTCCGAGTGGCAATTGATCCTGACCCACTTCCAAAAGCACGTCCAGGTCGTCCCCGCTGATGCGTTGATAGAGCCGGGAGTCTCCACCAGCGAGCTGAACGCCCAGGGGTATCTCGAGATGTACGACGCGAAGCACTCAGCCGAGGTGGCGGCCTTTCGCGCCGTCGGTTGGCGAGTGCGCTCGGCGCCGATTGGCACTGTCATCACCGGGGTGGAAGAGAACTCACCGGCGAGTCGCGCCAAGCTCGCGGTGGGCGACCTCATCACGGGACTCAACTCCAAACCGGTTCGTTCGGCGTGTCAGTTGATTTTGTTGTCGCACGATACGCCGCCCGGCACGTCAGAGGTTCTCGATATTGACAAAGTGAAGATCTCCAACTCCGGACAGTTCACTTACAAAGCGCCGTCGACAGTGCGGGTCACGACCGCGCCGCTGCCGAGCGATCTCGACCAGGCCAGCTGTGGCGCCAGCGGACGAGCGAAGTCGTGGGTGGGTATCAGTCTCGAAGATGGCGTTCACTACGCGCTGCCTGCGAGCGTGAGCATCAACACGGCCAACATCGGCGGACCCTCCGCCGGGCTGGCGATGACGCTTGCGCTGATCAACAAGTTGAGCGAAGGGTCCCTCACCGGCGGCCATGTCGTGGCCGCCACCGGCACCATGTCGCCAGATGGCCAAGTGGGAGCGGTGGGTGGTGTTGAGGAGAAGGCGGTCGCCGTTCACAACGCCGGAGCCACGTACTTCATCGTGCCCGATGGCGGTGGCGACGTCGATGCCGCCAAGGCGGCAGATCAACCGGACCTCACAATCCTGCCCGTGAGGTCGCTCAAGCAGGCCCTGGCCGATCTACAGCGGATTGGAGGCGTGACCCCCACGCCCTTGACGACGCCCCGAGACACCGATTCTTCGGGCTAGAAACCCTAGGCTGTAATCAATGGACGACCGCCGAACAGTCTCGACCACGCGCCTTTCCTCAAACGAATTGACTCGGGTCACCTTTACCACCTTGCGCAAGGGAGGTGTGGACCCCAACGAGGTTCGACTCCATCTGGAGGCCGCTGCGCGCGAGATGGGCCACCTGGAGAGCCGAATTCGAGAACTCCAGGATCAGCTGAGCGAGGCTCATCATCTGGCCGAACACCCCACGTTCGACGAGGCCACACTGACCAACGCCCTGGGGACCCAGAGTGCTTCGATCCTGCGCTTGGCCCACGAAGAGGCGGGGCGCGTCACCGCCGAGGCGCAAGAACGAAGCGCGGCGGTGTTCGCCGAGGCCCAACAGCGAGCCTCCTCTCATCTCATGGAAGCTCAGGAACGCTCGACGGCGCTCATCACCGAAGCCGAGAACACCGCCAATCAGATCGACCACGATGCGCGCCTCGCCGCGGAGCGACTCATCGACTCAGCCAAGGTCAACGGCGAGGCGCTGATCGATCGCGCGCGCGAGCAAGGTCGCGCGATCGTCGAACAAGCCAACGAAGCTCGCCGCACGGTGCTCAACGACCTCGCCGTCAAGCGCAAGGCCCTGCACATGCAGATCGATCAGCTTCGCGCCGCGCGCGACACCCTCGGCACCTTCGTTAGTGAGTTGCGCGAGAAAGTTGACGACATTCTCACCGGCATCAACGGGTCCGACGAGGCCGCTCGCTCGGCTGCGCTCGAGGCGCTGCGCGCGCACGCCGCGGTGCCTGAACCCACCGATGAGGAGTTGCTCGCCGGTACGCCGCTGCGCGAGGTGCCCGCAGCCACGCTCGACGCGCCGATCGACTCGACTCCTGAGGTCACTCGGCGCAGCGACGCCGTGCCGCCGCCCGCACCGGCGCGCTCTGTCGTCCCTCACGAAGGCGAGTCGCTCTTGGAAGACGACCCGTCGGGCACCGACGTCGTCAACGAGATCTTCGCGCGTCTGCGCAAGGCCACTCTGGAGGAGCGGGGCGCAACCGCCGTCGCACCGAAGAAGGCGGCACCGGCCAAGCCCGAAACCCCCGTGGGCACACTGTTCCGACACCGCGACGACGCCCTCGACGAAGCCCTGTCGGTGCTCACCCGTCGCGTCAAGCGCGTGCTCCAGGACGATCAGAACATCATGCTCGAACGGATCCGCCACGTGAAGGCGATGATCACCGACGAGCTCGAAGACGAGATGGTCCAGCGCAATCGATACGCCGAGGCCGCGAGCGAAGGTCTGGTTCTCGCCGCTCAAGCCGGCGTGCAGTTCGCTCGCGACGAGGGTGGGGTGAGCGAGACGAGCGTCGAGCCGTCTCTATTGGACGACGTCGCCGCCGACCTCGCAGTCACGATCGTGCTCGCGTTGCGCAAGCGCATCCTCAGCGAGTCGGCGGGCGACGCGACGGATCGGGTGAACGCGGCCTATCGCGAGTGGCGCGGGGCGCGCGTGGAGCGGCTCTGCACCGACGCCGCGCGACGGGCCTTTCACTTGGGCGTGGTCACCGCATCCAAGGGCCGCTCGATTCGCTTCTTCGCCACGCCGAACGACGCACCGTGTGACCTATGCGCGCACGACGCCGACTCGGGCGAACGCTTAGCGGGAGAGAACTTTCCAAGCGGATCGCCCTATCCGCCACTACATGCGGGCTGTGCCTGCACTGTAATTCCCGTTTAAATAAGTCGTAGGCTCGATCTGTGCGCAGCTCGACCGACGTTCCTCAGCGGCCGCGGCGCCTAGGACGACTTTCTCGGCGGTTCTGGATCGGGATCATCATTGTTGTCCTCCTGATCCTCTTCTTTTCCCTGCGCAATCTGGCCGTGCTGTGGACCGACGAGATGTGGTTCTCGTCGGTGGGCTACTCGAGCGTCTTCTCCACCTTGTTCTTCATCAAGGTTGGCCTTGGTCTCACCTTTGGGGCGATCTTCTTTTTCATCATGTGGGGCAACCTGCTTCTAACGGACCGCTTTGGCGCGAGGGACCTGTCCTTTGACCCCGAAGACGAGGTGGTGCGGCGCTACCAAAACATCGTGCGGCCCTACGCTCGGCGTATCTACGCGGCAATCGCCCTGGTGATGGGCCTCATCGCAGGCTTGAACGCGACGGGCCAGTGGAAGAACTACATCCTTTTTTCACACTCCCAGTCATTCCACAAGGTCGACCCCATCTTTCACAAGGACTTGAGCTTTTACATCTTCACCTTGCCCTTTGTGTCCTTCGTCGTGACCTGGTTCCTGGTGGTGTTGATCATCGCGCTGGTGGTCACGACGGGCTTTCACTTCCTCAACGGCGGCATCCGCACCACCAAGGTGACCCCACGGGTGGCCCCACGCGTGAAGGCCCACCTCTCGGTTATCGGGGCGGCGATCGCGATCATGAAGGCGCTCGGCTACCTGATCGCCAAGTGGGAGCTGGTCATCTCGACCAACGGCTACGTGCAAGGAGCGACTTACACCGACGTGCACGCGCGCATGCCCGCCCTCACGATTCTGTTCTGGCTCTCGCTGGCCGCGGCCGGGATCCTGCTCTACAACGTTCGCTCGAGGGGCTGGTCGCTACCGGTGGTGGCCGTGGGTCTGTGGGCCTTCGTGGC